>NZ_JAQUVG010000008.1 GCF_028693495.1 Zoogloea sp.
TGCGCCGCAGCGATCCCTTTTTTGAGCGCGAAAGCCTCAACTATGAGTTTCCCTTGCCAAGCCGGGAATTTGTCATCCAGATGCTTGCAGACCAGGGGGTGCCCCTTTCCTTCGATGAGCTGTCTGAAGCCCTGGATATCCTTCCTGTCGAGATGGAGTTTTTTGAACGCCGGATGATCGCGATGGTGCGCGATGGTCAGGTGGTACGCAACCGTCGTGGGGCGTATCTCCTGCCTGCCAAGGCAGATCTCATCCGTGGCAGGGTACAGGGGCATCCGGATGGCTACGGTTTTGTGGTGAGCGATGAGGAGGGGCCGGATATCTTTCTCGGTCCCAATGAAATGCGTGAGCTGCTTCATGGGGACAGGGTGATTGTCCGGATCGCCGGTCTGGACCGGAGAGGTCGCCCTGAAGGCAAATTGGTGGAAGTGCTGGAGCGGGCCAATACGCGAGTTGTTGGCCGGGTGCTGGTGGAGAATGGCGTCACCCTGGTTGTGCCAGAGAATCGCCGGATCTGCCAGGAAATCCTGCTCCAGCCGGGTGCCAAGAAAAAAGCTGTGGCGGGGCAGGTGGTCATGGTCGAGTTGATTGAGCAGCCCACCCGCTATGCTCAGCCCATCGGCCGCATTGTCGAGGTGTTGGGCAATTATGCTGATCCGGGCATGGAAATCGAGATTGCCCTGCGCAAGCACGAGCTTCCGTTTGAGTTTTCATCGGAAGCCAGGGCCCAGACCCGCAAGCTGCCAGAGAAGGTCCGGAAGATGGACTGGAAAGGTCGGGAAGACCTGACCGCGCTTCCCCTGGTCACCATTGATGGAGAGACAGCCAGGGATTTTGATGATGCCGTCTTTTGCGAACGACAGGGCAGGGGCTTTCGTCTGGTGGTGGCTATCGCGGACGTGTCCCACTATGTTGCGGTTGGTTCCGCCCTGGACGGGGAGGCTTACGAGCGGGGGAATTCCGTGTATTTTCCGCGACGGGTGATTCCCATGCTGCCGGAAAAGCTCTCCAATGGCCTGTGCTCCCTCAATCCGCAGGTCGAACGACTGTGCATGGTGTGCGACATGGCCATCTCCATGACCGGTACGATCAAGCAGTACCGCTTTTATCCTGCAGTGATGCTCTCCAAGGCGCGGCTCACCTATGATCAGGTGGCCCAGGCCCTTTACGAGGAAAATCCGGCGGCGATTGAGAGCGTCGGTGAGTTGCTGCCGTATCTGCGCGATCTGGACAAGCTGTTCCGGGTGTTGCTCAAGGCACGTGCCAAGCGGGGAGCCATTGATTTCGAGACCCGGGAAACCCGGATGATCTTCGACGATAACGGAAAGATTGCACAGATCGTTCCGGAAAGCCGTAATGATGCCCATCGGCTTATCGAGGAATGCATGCTGGCCGCCAATGTGTGTGCATCTGACTTCCTCCAGGTCCATGAGCACCCGGCGCTCTACCGGGTGCATGAAGGACCCACACCGGAAAAGCTTGCCAAATTGAGGGAGTTTCTCGGGGAGTTCGGCTTGCAGCTGACGGGAGGGGAGGCGCCTCGGGCTGCCGACTATGCGAAGCTGCTGGAGCGGATCAAAGACCGGCCTGATTTGCAGCTGCTGCAGACCGTCATGCTTCGTTCCCTTCGCCAGGCTGTCTACAGCCCTGACAATGCGGGCCATTTCGGTCTTGCTTACGAGGCCTATACCCACTTCACCTCCCCTATCCGGCGTTACCCTGACCTTCTGGTTCATCGGGCGATCAAGGCTGTGCTGACCCACCAGCAGTACGTCCCGGCCCAGGAAGAAGGCGCCTGGGAGGCTATCGGGATGCACTGCTCAATGACCGAAAGGCGTGCTGATGAGGCCGATCGTGATGTGGAGAACTGGCTGAAGTGCTATTACATGCAGGATCGCATCGGCGAGGAATTCGACGGCAGTGTATCGGCAGTGGTACCTTTCGGCCTCTTCGTGGCCTTGGATGACGTGTTCGTGGAAGGGCTCGTTCACATTTCAGAGCTGGGTAGCGATTATTTTCACTACGACGATGCGCACCACAGTCTGGTGGGGGAGCGTACCGGCGAGCGTTATCGCCTTTCAGATCGGGTCCGGGTTCAGCTGGTTCGGGTCAACATGGAAGCCAGCAAGATCGACTTCCGTCTGCTCCGTGGCCCTGAGCGCAGCACCGAACGAATCGGCAAGACTGCGCGGGACAGGGAGGCTGGCGTGTCAGCCTCGGTACTGCCGGTGAAGGAAGCTCGCCAACGTAGCCGCAAGGCGGACGGGGTGGCTGAACTCCCGGAGACTAAGGTCGTCAAGGCACGAAACGCCACCAAGTCACCCACGACACCGAAGCCGCGCAAGAGCGCGACCGCCGCAACCAAGAAGAAAGTCAAGTCCCGTGTCTGATAACACCCCTGCCAGTTCCCGCCTGATTTACGGCTTTCACGCTGTCCTGGCCAAGCTCCGCCATGATCCGGAGGCCCTCTTCGAAATCTATGTTGACGCTCAGCGCAGCGATGCCCGGGCCAGGGATTTGCTCCGTCACGCGGAGCAGTTGGGAGCCCGTGTCATCCCTTCCGAGGGCGAGCGTCTTGACAAGATGGTCGGCACCCGACGTCATCAGGGCGTTGTTGCCCGGGTGGACGGTCGCCGCAAGGAGCTCAAGCTGGTTGATGTGCTGGATGGCCTCACCGAACCGGCCTTGTTTCTGGTCCTCGACGGTATTCAGGACCCCCATAACCTGGGAGCGTGTCTACGGGTTGCCGATGCGGCAGGTGCTCACGCCGTCATCGCACCGAAGGATAAGGCTGTTGGCCTCAATGCCACGGCAGTGAAGGTTGCCAGTGGCGCAGCCGATACGGTTCCTTACATTACCGTCACCAACCTTGCCCGTGCCCTGCGTGAAATGCAGGAAGCGGGGGTATGGATCCTGGGTGCTGCGGGCGAGGCGGAAAAAACCATTTACACGGTTGATCAGAAGGGACCGATCGCCTGGGTCCTGGGGGCCGAGGGGGACGGTTTGCGCCGACTGACCAGAGAGACCTGCGACGAACTCGCCCGCATTCCGATGCACGGTACCGTTGAAAGCCTCAATGTCTCTGTGGCCAGCGGCCTGTGCTTGTTTGAGTCCCGGCGGCAGCGGGCTTGAATCATTTCCATTACAGCCCCGGACGCGATGCGTCCAGGGCTGCACGACTCATCAATCCACCCGATTGAGCTTGTCCATGTACTGTTTCGTGAAAACCCGTTCAGGCAGATCTTTTGGGGTCATCTGGGAGTAACGCAGAGTGGAGACGTCCCCCTTTTTGAGGGCATCCTCCATGATCAGCTGCGTGGGTCGGATACGCCCTCCCAGGCTCTGGAAGTTCTCGTAACGACAGACCTTCAGGAGCCGGTTGGACAGGGAATAGAACTCTGCCCGGTGAGGCCAGTTGTTGGCCTGGCGCACCCAGTAGATTACCTTGGCGTAGGTGACACCCCGGTCCACCGCATTGAGCTCCAAGACGTACATTTTCTCTCCGTTGATGGTCTCGCTTCGCAGGAGCTTCGGTTCATAGTCACCGGCAAAGTTGGCCCGCGCCAGGTCACCATTGGAGACCTGTCCGGTCAGGCGCTGGGAGAGGGACAGGCGCACGGGTTGCGAAATGTTCGGCATGAAGATCCACAGATCCCGCCCCCGCATGAGCATCGCCTGGCCGCGGTCGACGGCAGGCTCGATGGTCTGGACGATGGTGTTTTCATTGCCCTTGGAAAGGACCCGGTATTTCCGCTTGTCCAGTTCTTCGCCAGGGCTGAGCGTGTCGATATCGATGACGACTTGGAACCCGTCCCGGGGAAAACGCACCTCATCCGCCTTGGCAACGACTTCTCTGGCCAGTTCGGTATCGTCGGCCATTGCTAAGGGGGGGGCGAGGACTGCGGCAAGGGTCACACAGATGCAGACCGCTTGCGAGCGGACGGTGGAAAGATAAAAGTTGAAGCTCATAGTGTTATCCTTTGGACGCAAACAACATACTCCAGAGCATCGATGCCAATCATTCGTGTAGAAGATGTCTCCAAGACATACCGACTCGGCGAACAGAATGTTACCGCGCTGGAAGGCGTTTCGTTGACAGTTGAGCCTGGAGTGTTCATGGCGATTGCAGGACCTTCCGGAAGCGGTAAATCCACGTTGCTGAACATCATGGGCTGCATCGACACGCCGAGCAAGGGGCGTGTGGAGATTGACGGCAAGGATGTATCCGGACAGACCCCGGATGCCCTGGCGGAGGTTCGGGCCAGAACCATCGGTTTCATCTTTCAGACGTTCAACCTCTTGCCGGTCCTCTCTGCCGAAGAGAACGTGGAATACCCTCTGCTGCAATTGCCGGAGCTGTCCCGGGCCGAGCGCAGGGAACGGGTGGCTCATTATCTGGCCATGGTGGGCCTGTCCCGGTACGCCCGTCACCGCCCCAACCAGTTGTCGGGGGGGCAGCGTCAGCGGGTAGCCATCGCGAGGGCGCTGGTAACCCACTCGCGGGTGGTGCTGGCGGACGAGCCCACTGCCAACCTTGATCGTCGTACAGGTGAGAGCATCCTTAACCTGATGCGGGACATCAACCAGAACGCCGGAACGACCTTTGTGTTCTCAACTCATGACAAGCGAGTCATGAACCGGGCGGATCGGCTGGTTCGCATGGAGGACGGTCAGATCACCGCACTTGGCATGAAGCGCGATGGTAACTGGATTTTTGTCCAGGATCGCCGCAAGCCGGAAGACGATCCTGAGATCTGAGTGTCTGACCGAGGAGTTTTTTGTGAAAACATTGCCTGGCTTGCGCTTTTCCCCTGCGTGTACGGTTTTCTCCCTGGCCTTATGCATGGGTCTTCCCTCCGCCTGGGCAGAAGAGGATCTGCCTGATCTGGAGTTGGAGACAGGGGGCGTCAGAACGGGGGGGTATCTCCAGTTCGACATGGCACGCACCTATGTTCAGCCTGAGCACTGGTCGATGGCGCGAGCCCGGGCCGAGGTTTCGGCCACCGGGGGAGGCTCGGGATTCAAGTGGAAGGTGTCGGGGCGCGGCGATGTGGATGGGGTGTTCGCTATAGACAATGGCTTCTATCCGGACGCGGTCAGACGCGATCAGCAGTACCAGTTCGATCTACGGGAAACCTACCTGGATTTCTCGGCAGGAGACGTAGATTTCCGGCTGGGGCGGCAGCATGTGGTCTGGGGGGAGATGGTTGGTCTGTTCTTTGCCGACGTGGTGTCCGCCCGGGATCTTCGCAGCTTTTACCTGCCCAGTTTTGACCAGTTGCGGATTCCCCAATGGGCGGCACGGGCAGAAACCTATTTTGGTGAAACCCATGCGGAACTGCTCTGGATTCCAGTACCAAGCTATGACCGCATCGGGAAACCCGGTGCGGAGTTTTACCCGGTCAGGCCACCTGCGGGCGTAACTGTACTTGGAGAGGCGAAGCCGGATAACAGTCTGGGCAACACCAACTGGGGTGGGCGTCTGTCCCGCATGATTGGCGGTTGGGATATGTCAGGCTTTTACTACCGGAGCATGGATGTCTCGCCCGCTTTTTATCTCGAGGCCGGTGCCCTGCAGGCGCGCCATGAGCGCATCAACCAGCTTGGCGGAACCCTGACCAAGGATTTTGGTGACTTTGTCCTCAAAGGGGAAGTGGTCCGTACCAACGGGCGCAAGGTGAGCAACCTCTGGGCGCCTCAGGGGCTTGCTCCACAGGAGCAGACTGACTATGTGGTGGGGATCGATGTTCCCACCTTCAATGATGGCCGTGTCAACATCCAGTACTTTGCCCGGCGGACTCACGATCTTGATCGGGGCACCGGGCTTGAAAAGACCGAAGGCGGCGTGAGTCTGCTGCTGGCCACCCGGCTGACGAAAGGCTGGGAGGCAGAGGCTCTGCTGGTATCCATGCTGCAGCGCACCGACTACATGTTCCGGCCCAAAGTGACCTGGACGGCCAGCCGTAGCTGGCGGCTGACCTTTGGCGTTGATGTTTTTGGAGGCGAGCAGGTTGGTCTTTTTGGTCGCTACGACGACAGGGACCGCATTTATACGGAAGCCCGGTGGTCCTTCTAGAGGATGCCTTGGGGAAGTGAAGGGGCTTCTGGCTACGTTCGGTCGTGCGGCGTGATGTTTTTCTCCAGAGCCCTCCGCTGGCTGTCTTAATATTCACTTGTTATCATCAAGGCCTTGCCAAAAGTCTAAATCAGGGAAAACACCACATGAAGCGCTTATTGACTATGGGTTTGACGGCGTGTGCCTTGGCAGGCCTGGCGGGCTGCGCAACCAAGTTTCCTCCGGCACCCGAATCGGCAGGCAATCCGGAGTACAGCTATGTCATCGGGCCGGGTGACAGCATCAATATCGTTGTCTGGCGCAATCCCGAGCTCTCGATGTCAGTGCCTGTTCGCCCCGATGGCAAGATCACGACGCCTCTGGTTGAAGACCTGCCGGCGGCGGGCAGGGATTCGTCGACCTTGGCCCGGGAAATCGAGAAGGCTCTTGGCAAGTACATCCGAGATCCGGTAGTCACCGTGATCGTGACGGGTTTCGTCGGCACATCTTCCTTGCAGGTCAAGGTGGTGGGTGAGGCGGCCCGGCCCCAGGTGCTCCAGTACAAGAAGGACATGTCCCTGCTGGACGTGATGATTGCCGTGGGTGGTATCACCGACTATGCCGATGGAAACTCCGCGGTCCTCCTCCGCACTTCGGAGGGCAACAAGCAATACACGGTTCGTCTCAAGGATCTGGTCAAGCGGGGTGACGTTTCTGCCAACGTGGAAATCCGGCCTGGCGATGTGCTGATTGTCCCGCAGGGCTGGTTCTGAACGCCTGTCAGCTTCACTCTCCTTGTCCCCGGAGCTTGTTTTCCGGTGACTCTGTCATGCTTGGAATAGCCTAATGGAAGAAATCTTAAGACAGCTGTCGGTGCTGCTGCGCGGCATGTGGCTCTACCGCTGGTGGGGGCTTCTTGTTGCCTGGATCGTGGGACCGATTGCTGCCGTTACCATCTATCTCCTCCCCGATCGGTATGAGTCATCAGCCCGGGTGTATGTGGATACGCAGTCCATACTCAGGCCGCTGATGTCCGGCTTGGCGGTGCAGCCCAACGTGGACCAACAGATCAACATGCTCAGCCGGACCCTGATCAGTCGGCCAAACGTGGAAAAGCTGATCCGTATGGCAGATCTCGACATCACTGCCCAGAGCAAGGAAGAGCGTGAGGCCCTCATTCAGAGGGTGTCCAAGGCACTCGAGATCCGGGTGGCGGGTCGGGACAATCTTTACACGCTGGCCTATACGGACACCAACCCGGAACGGGCCAAGCGGGTGGTGCAGTCTCTCGTTTCCATGTTTGTGGAGTCGGGATTGGGGGACAAGCGGAAGGATTCCGATTCGGCACGCAAGTTCATTGAAGATCAGATCAAGAGCTACGAGCAGAAGCTCGAAGAGGCTGAAAACCGCCTGAAGGAGTACAAACTGCGCAATCTGGCGACGGTGGGAGGCGGACAGGATTATTTTGGAAAAATGACGGCGGCGAAGGAGCAGCTTGAACAGGCGCGGCTTGCCTTGAGCGAAGCGGAGAATTCCAGGGATGCTCTCAAGCGGCAACTGGTTGGCGAGGAGCCTGTGTTCCTTCCTGACAATCCTTCGAGCTCTGCACTGGCGACCGTATCGGTCCCGGATCTCGACGGTCGTATCGACACGCTGAAGAAATCCCTGGATGGCTTGCTGCAGCGCTACACCGACCAACACCCGGATGTGGTGGGGGCACGGAAGATGATCGAGACCCTGGAAGCCCAGAAGCTTCAGGAGATCAATGCCCGCCGCAAGGCCGCTTCCAGTTCCGGTGCAGTACAAACTGCGCCATCGCTGGTGTCGAATCCCGTTTTTCAGCAGTTGAAGCTGTCTCTTGCCGATGCGGAGGCGAATGTTGCGTCGATCAAGGCCCGCGTTGTTGAATATGAGAGCCGAGTCCAGTCCCTGATGGCATCCTCGCGCATGCTGCCCCAGATCGAGGCGGAATTCACCCAGCTCAATCGGGACTACGACATCAACAAGCGCAACTACGAGGCGTTGGTGTCCCGTCGTGAGTCGGCTGTTATGGCCGTCGAGATGGGGGCAACCTCCGGTATTGCCGATTTCCGGCTCATCGACCCCCCTGCGGTGCCCAGCAAACCTTCCGCGCCCAACAGGCCGTTGCTGATGCCCCTGGCTGGCTTGGGGGCTCTGTTGATTGGCGCTGCGCTGGCCTTCCTGATCAGCCAGATCAGACCCGTCTTCTCGGATCCCCAGGTTTTGCGGGATGTTACCGGTCTGGCGGTGCTGGGATCGGTCAGTGTGACCGCGGATCCGGCCCGGGAGAGGACCCTGCGGCGGGCCCGGATTGTTTTCCTTGCGTGCCTGGGCGCATTTGTAAGCTTGTTTGCGGCATTAACGGTTTGGCTGACTCTGGCCAGGCTAGCGTGAGGGCGAACCATGAGCATTATTGAAAAAGCGGTCGAGCGGCTGGAGCAACTGCAGAAAGTATCGGCCCTCCGCACCCCTGAAGCGGAGTCTCCGCCAGAGCAGGCCTCGGTTCCGGCTGCCGATCCCGGCAGCTCCCCCCCAAAAATCACGGCTGCAGCCACGGCGGATCTGGATGCAGGAGCCAAGCCTGTGCAACAGCCTGTCCAGACGCAGCCGAATCCCGAGCGCTATGTGGAGATCGATATCGATCGGCTCAATTCGATCGGAATCGTGACCCCCAACGCTCCCCGTTCCCTGATTGGTGACGAGTACCGGATCATCAAGCGTCCCCTGCTTCGTAACGCCCAGGGCAAGGGGGCGGCGGCGATCGCCAATTCCAACCTGATCATGGTGACCAGCTCCCTGCCTGGGGAAGGGAAGAGCTTCAGCTCGATCAATCTGGCCATCAGCATAGCGATGGAGCTGGATCATACTGTTCTGCTGATTGATGCAGATGTGTCCCGTCCATCCGTTTTGAATGTGCTCGGACTGCCCCCCCGGAAGGGCTTGATGGACGTCCTGACGGACAGCAGTGTGGAGTTGGGCGATGTCCTCCTGCGTACCAACATCGAGAAGCTCAGCCTGCTTCCGGCGGGTTCGGCGCATCCGCGGGCGACAGAGCTTCTTGCCAGTGATGCGATGAATTCATTGCTGGCTGAACTGGCTGAACGATACTCCGACCGGATCATTGTGTTCGATTCCCCCCCACTCCTCGTCACGACGGAATCCCGGGTGCTTGCAACCCACATGGGACAGATCGTGATGGTCGTGGAGGCCAACAAAACGACCCAGAGTGCGGTCCGGCAGGCCCTCTCGACCATCGAGTCGTGTCCGGTTCGCCTCATGCTCCTTAACAAGGCAGAGCGCTCCGGGAGTGGTGCCTACGGGTATGGTTATGGCTACGGTTATGGGTATGGTTATGGATACGGCCATGCCCCCAAGGAGGGAACGTAAGCGTGCGGGCAATCGGACTAGCAAGACGCAGCGTTTCTCTTGCCGTTCTTTCAGCATTGGCCGTCATGCAGTCGGTGCAGGCACAGGAAGGCAAACCGTTTTTTACCCCTTATCTGGGGGTGTCGGAAACATTTACCGATAACGTCCGGCTCAATGAGGACAAGGTTTCTTCGCTGATCACTACCTTGTCTCCTTCCGTGAGTACGGTATCCCGGGAAGGACGAATCAATGGTTCCCTGCAGGCTGCCTGGAACATTTCCCGCTATTCGTCCGACGAAGGCAGGAACAGCAGTTTCTTGACCCTCAACGGCAAGGGCAGGGTCACGGCTGTTGAAGGGCTGGCCTATGTGGATCTGGCAGCCCTTTCGTCGCGGCAGATCCTTTCAGAGTTTGGGCCCCGTTCAGCAGATGGTGTCACTGGCCTGAACAACCTTGCCTCCACCAAGACGTTTTCAGTCACGCCTTATCTGACCCGACGGTTTGGTTCCGCAGGCACCGCTGAAGCCCGTTACGCACTGATCGACAGTCGTACGGACGGTGGCCTTGGAGGGAGCTCGGACATCGAGAACAAGCAGCGTAATCTTTCCCTGTCGGCCTCGGACCCTGCAGCTTTCGGGCGGCTTGGCTGGGGTGTGGATTACCGCGATCAGACGACCGAAAACAGCCGTTCCCGAAGCCTTGAACTGCAGTCCTTGCGGGCTAATCTCACGTTGCGTTATGACGCGGAGTTGCAGTTCCGCCTGATCGGTGGCAAGGAGCGCAACAACTACAACTCCTCGCGTACGAAGGACGCCACGCTTTACGGTGTTGGCATGGATTGGTCTCCGGGGCCCAGAACAAAAGTCAAAGCGCTCTGGGAAGAACGCTTTTTCGGACCGGCGTTTGACCTCAGCCTGAGTCAGCAGCAGGGACGCTTCGTATTCAGTGGAAATTTCTCCAGAAACATTTCTTCCATGGGACAGAGCGCCCTGAATCAGGCGGCAATGGGCACCTACGACATGCTGATGCAGATGACGTCAGGATTGATTCCCAACCCTCAGGAGCGCGACCTCTATGTGCGCCAGTACATGCGGGATCGTCAGTTGCCAGAGCAGATTGGCGTCAACCAGACTGTTTTGACAAGCAGCGTGTTCCTGTCCCGAAGTCTCAACCTGACCTCGGGTTATCAGGGTAGCCGTACGAGTCTATTTCTGACCGGGACCCGCTCCGAGCGTAATTCCGTGAGCAGTCAGGAATTTTCCATCGGTAGTGATTTCGAGAACTACAACAAGATCACGACAACCTCCGGCTCGATTCTCTTGAATCACAGTCTGACTCCGCTGAGCTCGGCCAACGCGACGTTCACGGTCTCGCGCAGCGAGGGGGACAGAAATGCATCTGCCAGAAATTCCTCCCGGTCCCGGTCCCTCCAGGCGGGCCTGAGCCGTGCCCTGAGCAAGACAGTGAACGGTGCGATCACCCTGCGCAACGTGCGCGGGCAAACCCTGGCGAATGATTACACCGAGAATGCCATCATTGGCACGATTGGCCTGCGGTTCTGAGGATATATGTACGAAGCCTATTTCGGTCTGCGGGGCAAGCCCTTTCAGCTCAATCCTGACCCGACTTTCTTTTATGGTAGCCGTGGGCATCGGAGGGCGATGGCGTACCTGGAGTATGGCCTTCACCAGAATGAAGGATTCATCGTCATTACTGGTGAGGTCGGGGCTGGCAAGACCCTCCTCGTCCGCAGTCTCCTCGAAAAGCTGGATTCGACAAGAATTGTTGCCGCCAATCTGGTAAGCACGCAGATCGACGCGGATGACATCCTCAGGATGGTAGCCGCCGCTTTTGGCATTCCGTGCAAGCAGATGACCAAGAGTGATCTGCTCCTGGCAATCGAGGCTTTTCTGGTCAGCACTACCGCCAAGGGAAAACGGGCACTGCTGGTGGTCGATGAGGCTCAGAACCTGTCTCCCAGGGCGGTCGAGGAGCTGCGCATGTTGTCGAACTTCCAGCTGGAGGATCATGCGTTGCTGCAGAGTTTCCTGGTGGGGCAGCCGGAATTTCGCAACATCATGCAGAGTCCCGAAATGCTGCAACTCCGGCAGCGGGTGATTGCCTCCTATCACCTGGGACCTCTGGATCTGACTGAAACACAGGCCTACATCGAGCACCGACTGAGTTGCGTCGGCTGGAAGGGCAGTCCGGCCTTCGAGGCCGAGGCCAATAAGGCAATTTATGCGTTCAGTCAGGGAATTCCACGACGAATCAATGCACTGTGTGACCGCCTGATGCTGGGTGCGTTTCTTTCGGATCAGCGGAACATCAGCGCTGGACTGGTGGAACAGGTCACTACGGAAATGCAGGATGAGCAGGTCGTGCCGAGCCCACTTCAGGCTGCGGCGACCGGTAGCGGCGGCTCGCTGCAGCCAGTGGGGCTGGAGCAGCTGCTGGCAAACCCGGAGACGGTTCGCACGTTGCAAGGTTTGGGGCCGGGTTATGATGCCGCGCGATTCGAGGAGCGTCTTGCGCTGCTGGAGCGTACCCTTTCTGCGACCCTGAATGTCCTGAATCAAGTGTTGACGGCGGCGACTGGAAAACCTGCCAGCAATGAGGAAGAAAGGCTTGGGAAGGAATGAGCGCGATGAAGAGTGGCGAAGGCCATGTCGTGAATGCCCTGACCATCGATGTGGAAGACTATTTTCAGGTTTCTGCCCTGGCGCCGCACTTTCCAAAGGATGTCTGGGACACGACCCCATGCCGCGTGGAAAGGAATGTGGAGCGCATCCTGGAAATGCTCAATCAGCGTGGAGCCAAAGCCACTTTCTTCACGCTCGGCTGGGTTGCCGATCGTTATCCGGAGCTTGTCCGGCGGATCACTGCCGAGGGGCATGAGCTTGCCAGTCACGGTTATGCCCACGAGCGGGCCAGCGACCAGTCTCCCGACAAGTTTCTAGCCGACATCCGTCTGGCCAAACTGGTCCTGGAAGACATCAGCGGTTGTCTGGTCAAGGGATATCGGGCACCGAGTTTTTCGGTTGGCCTGAGCAATCCCTGGGCGCACGCCTGTATTGAGGATGCCGGTTACGTCTACAGCTCCAGCGTCTATCCAGTCAAGCACGACCACTACGGTGTGCCCGACGCTCCCCGCTTTCCTTATCTGGTGGGCTCGCTGGTGGAGATTCCGATCACGACCGTCCGCCGGTTTGGACGGAACTGGCCGGTCGGAGGAGGGGGGTATTTCCGGCTTCTGCCTTATCGTCTGTCCTCCTGGGGCATACGCAAGGTCAATCGGGAAGAGCGGAAACCGGCCATTTTTTATTTTCATCCCTGGGAAATCGACCCTTCTCAGCCGGTGGTACGGGAGGCGTCCGCCAAGACCCGTTTCCGCCATTATGTAAACCTGGAGCGGACCGAAGCCCGTCTGGACCGTCTGTTGCAGGATTTTGCCTGGGGTCGGATGGACGAAGTCTTTCTCCCGCTCGCCCGCGCCACTGCCTGAGGTTTTCGATCATGTTCCCCATTGATGTTCGCCCTTGCGGACCGGCCGATGCTGCTCGCTGGAATCAGTTCGTTCTTTCCTGTCCGGATGCCAGCTTTTTTCATCGAATCGAATGGCGGGGGATCATGGAGGAAGTCTTCCGTCATCGTACCCACTATCTGTTGGCGGAGCGTGCAGGTGAGATCGTTGCTGTTTTGCCGCTCGTCGAGGTGAAAAGTCGTCTTTTTGGCCACTCTTTGAGCTCATTGCCTTTTGCGGCCTATGGCGGTGTAGCAGGCTCCGATCCGGAGGGGGTGGCCGCGCTGGAGGAGGCTGCAGAGGCCTGTGCCCGCCAGGTCGGCGCCGAACATCTGGAATACCGCAATCTGGTAGTTCGTCACCTGGAATGGCCCCGGCAGGATCTGTATTTCACCTTCCGCAAGCCGCTCTTCGATAACGATGAATCGAACATGGCGGCGATTCCCCGCAAGCAACGGGCCATGGTCCGAAAAGGCATCAAGAATGGCCTGGTCAGTGCCATTGACACGACCGCCGATCGTTTTTTCAGCCTTTATTCCGACAACGTACTTCGTCACGGTACGCCAGCCCTGTCGAAGCGGTATTTCGAAACCCTCTTGCGTGTGTTCGGGCGGGACTGCGAGATCATGACGGTCACCACCGCCGACGGCAAACTGCTGTCATCGGTGCTGAGCTTCTACTTCAGGGATGAAATCCTTCCGTATTACGCGGGGGACGATCTTGCCGCCCGGGATCTGGCGGCCAACGATTTCAAATACTGGGAGTTGATGCGCCATGCCACTGCCCGAGGCTGTCGTCTCTTCGATTATGGACGCAGCAAGCTTGGCACGGGTCCCTTCAGTTTCAAGAAGAACTGGGGTTTCGAGCCCACACCTCTTTCTTATGAATATCGCCTTTTCAAGCGAGAGGGCATTCCTCAGAACAATCCGATGAATCCCAAGTACCGGGCGTTCATCGCTCTCTGGCGCCGTTTGCCCATCAGGGTGGCCAATACGCTGGGCCCCCATATCGTCCGCAACCTGGGGTGACGGGGAGTGACTGACCGTACGCCGCTGCTGTACCTCGTTCACCGGATTCCCTTCCCGCCCAACAAGGGTGACAAGGTGCGCTCCTTCAATATCCTGCGTCAGCTCGCGCGCCGCCACCGGATCTTCCTGGGTACCTTTGTGGACCAACCGGAGGATCTCCAGCATGTGGCGCGTCTGGCTGAATGGTGTGAGGAGGTCCATGCAATACCCCTGTCACCTCGCCTGGGCCGAGTGGGCAGTTTGCGCGGAATCCTGACGGGAGAGGCATTGAGCCTGCCTTATTACCGGAATGGAGGGCTGCGAAGCTGGGTGAATACCGTGATTTCCCGCCATGGCATCCGTCAGGCCGTCGCCTTCTCGGGGCCCATGGCCCAATATCTTGATCATCCGGCGCTGCAGCGCCGGATCGTTGATTTTTGCGACATGGATTCGGCCAAGTGGTCCCAGTATGCTGGGGATTGCCGCTGGCCCATGTCCTGGCTGTATCGTCGGGAGGGTACGTACCTGCTCGAGTTCGAACGGACCGCCGCGGCGCTCAGTGATGCGAGCCTGTTTGTAACCGAAGCCGAGGCATCCCTGTTCAGAGGGGCCGCACCTGAGGTGCAGGAGCGGGTGGCGGTCATGCAGAACGGGGTGGATGCAGATTTCTTCTCCCCCGAGCACGCCTTCGATACGCCCTATCCTGCGGGTGGGCCGGTACTTTTGTTCACTGGCGCGATGGATTACTGGCCCAACGTGGATGCCGTGTGCTGGTTTGTCAGTGATCTGCTCCCGAAGATCAAGCTGCGATATCCGGGTGTCCGCTTCTGGATTGTCGGCATGAATCCAGCCCCGGCTGTGCAGGCGCTGGCGGGGGAGGGCGTGGTGGTGACCGGTACCGTGCCCGATGTAAGGCCTTACCTGGCGCATGCGGATGTGGTTGTTGCTCCCTTGAGGATTGCCAGAGGAATCCAGAACAAGGTCCTTGAGGCGATGGCCATGGCTCGTCCGGTGGTGGTTTCTTCTGCCCCAGCAACAGGGCTGGCAGCAGTTTCTGGCACTGAGTGTGAGATTGCCCATGGTGACGAAGAATTCGTTTCGCGTATCCTGACCCTCCTGGATGATGTAGTATTGCGCCGCAACATGGGTGCGGCTGCCCGTGGGCGGGTTCTCGCCAGTTACAGCTGGGGCGCGCACCTTGGATTGCTGGAACGCCTGCTTCATCCGACCGTCTAGCCCGCATTGGTGCGGGGGCAACTCTTCAGTATCGTGACTCCATGAACGACTCTCGGCTCCTGATCATGCATGTGGTCTTCCGCTTCGATGTGGGCGGACTGGAGAACGGGATCGTCAACCTGATCAATCACATGCCGGCAGAGCGCTATCGTCACGTGATCGTGGCCCTGACCGAGTGCGTGCCATCCTTCTGCGCCCGCATCCGTAACCGGGAAGTGGTTTTCCTGTCACTCCACAAGGGAGACGGCCACGGCTTCAGGCTCTATCCCGAACTGTATCGCCTGTTTCGTCAGTATCGGCCGGCGGTAGTCCACACGCGGAATCTCGCAGCCCTGGAGGCGGTGGTGCCGGCATGGTTGGCCCGAGTGCCCGTCCGCATTCACGGGGAGCACGGCTGGGACAGTTTCGATCCTGATGGACGGGTAGCCAGATACCAGGTCCTGCGACGGCTTTATGCTCCCTTCGTGTCTGGATATGTGGCCTTGTCCCGACGGATCGAAAATTACCTGCTCGACAAGGTGCGGATCAAAGCGTCCCGAATCCGGCGGATCTGCAATGGGGTGGACGCCCGCCGTTTTGCGCCGGTGACGGAGCGTCAGCCGGTGGCGGGATCGCCTTTCAATTCTGGTGGCCTGCTGGTGTTCGGTGCGGTGGGCCGCCTCCAGAAGGTCAAGGATCACGCAACACTGATCAGGGCCTTCGCCGAATTCCTGCAGCGATGCCCGGATGCCCGTGCTACAGCCCGCCTCGTTATCGTGGGTGGGGGACCGCTCCGGGACGAACTCGAGGGACTCGTCGGCCGCCTTGAACTGGCAGATCTGGTCTGGCTGGCTGGGGAGCGTTCGGACATACCCGAGATCAATGCAGGGCTTGACGTGTTCGTTCTTCCTTCCTTGGGAGAGGGGATTTCCAACACCTTGCTTGAAGCCATGGCATCGGGGCTGCCCGTGATCGCCACCGATGTGGGGGGCAATGGGGAACTCGTGGTGGCCGGGGAGACGGGGCTGCTTGTCCCATCTGCTGATCCGGGCGCCATGGCACAGGCTCTTCTGCTGCTCTTCAGGGATCGGGAAATGCTGGAATCCATGGGGCGAAAGGGGCGAGCGCGGGTGGTCGACCTGTTCAGCCTCGATGCCATGGTCAGTGCCTACATCAACTGTTACGAGGATACGCTCACCCATGCAGCCTGAGCGATCTGCCAGCCTGTCCCCAGCCTGACCAAGGAGCTACATCGACATGTGCGGAATTTCCGGTCTCTTCGATACCCGCGGTCTGCGTGCATTTGATCCTGCCCTGATCCGGCGGATGAATGACATACAGTTTCACCGGGGACCTGATGAGGGCGATATCTACCAGGAGCCCGGGGTGGCGCTCGGGCATCGTCGTCTCTCCATCATTGACTTGTCCTCCGGTCAGCAACCCCTCTTCAACGAGGATGGTTCGGTCGCCGTGGTCTTCAACGGTGAGATCTACAACTTCCAGGAGCTGGTACCGGAGCTTGAGGCACTGGGGCACGTATTTCGTACCCGCAGCGATACGGAGGTGATCGTTCATGCCTGGGAGTCGTGGGGCGAAGCCTGCGTCCAACGCTTCCGCGGCATGTTCGCCTTTGGCCTGTGGGACAGAAACCGCCAGACCTTTTTCCTTGCCCGCGACCGTCTTGGGGTCAAGCCCCTTTTCTACGCGCTTCTCGGCGACGGGACGCTGGTGTTTGGCTCCGAGCTCAAGGTGCTGATGCAGCATCCGGGGCTGGATCGGCGTATGGATCCCCTGGCTGTGGAGGAGTACTTCAGCCTCGGCTACGTGGCCGAGCCCCGCTGCATTTTTCAGGGTGCGCGCAAGCTGGAGCCCGGCTTCAGCCTATGTATCCGCCGCGGTCAAGGGGTCCCTGAACCCCGAGCTTACTGGGATGTGCGCTTTACGCTGGATAACCCTGTCCGCTTCAGCGACGCTGCGGCTGAACTGACCGAAAGACTGCGGGAGTCCGTCCGTTTGAGGATGATCGCCGATGTCCCTTTGGGCGCATTCCTCTCCGGTGGTGTGGACTCCAGTGCGGTGGTAGCCACCATGGCTGGTCTGTCGAAGACGCCGGTAAATACCTGTTCCATCGCCTTTGATGATCCAGCTTTCAACGAGTCGGAGTTTGCCCAGCAAGTGGCGGATCGTTATCAAACCCGCCATTTCGTCGAAACCGTCAGATCCGACGATTTTGACCTCCTCGATACTCTGGCAGCGCTTTATGACGAACCCTATGCCGACAGTTCTGCAATTCCAACCTACCGGGTCTGCCAGCTGGCCAGGAAGCATGTGACCGTCGCCCTTTCGGGCGACGGGGGTGACGAGAGCTTTGGCGGGTATCGCCGTTATCGCACTCATCTGATGGAGGAGCGCATGCGCTCCGCATTGCCCCTGGGACTTCGCAGGCCCCTGTTCGGATTGCTGGGGCGGGCGTACCCCAAAGCGGATTGGGCGCCCCGGGTGTTCCGGGCCAAGTCAACCTTCCAGTCCATGGCCCGGGATGGCGTGCAAGCCTACTTCCATTCCGTTTCGATCCTGCGGGACGACATGCGTCGCCAGTTGTTCTCGAACTCCTTTCGCCGGGAGCTCGGGGGGTACAACGCCATCGAGGTGTTCCGGCGGCACGCTGCCAGTGCGGCCACCGATGATCCCCTGGCCCTGATCCAGTATCTGGACCTCAAGACCTACCTGGTGGGAGACATCAATACCAAGGTGGATCGGGCCAGCATGGCCCATTCCCTGGAGGTGCGTGATCCCCTGATGGATCACCCGCTGGTGGAATGGCTGGCGACACTCCCCTCTGCCTTCAAGATCAAGGGACAGGAGGGCAAGTATCTGTTCAAGAAATCCATGGAGCCCTTCTTGCCACAGGAGGTTCTGTATCGCCCGAAAATGGGGTTTGCCGTGCCTTTGTCCCGCTGGTTTCGCGGCCCTCTCAAGGACCGTTTGCGGGAAGTGGTGCTGGGGGACACCCTGGCAGAGACCGGTATCTTCAATCAGGGTTATCTCAAACACCTGATGGATGCTCATCAGGCGGGTGCCCGGGACTACAGCGCTTCCCTGTGGTCCGTGATGATGTTCGATGCCTTCCTGCGTCATACACGCGGCCTTTCTCCCTTGCCCGCCTGATACTCCGTCGTTCATGCGAATCCTACACGTACTTGACCATTCGATTCCGCTGCACAGCGGCTACACGTTCCGCACGGCCGCGATCCTGAGGGAGCAGCGTGCCTTGGGGTGGGACACTTTTCATCTGACTTCGCCGAAGCAAGGAAGCACGTCGGCCGCCGTGGAGGAGGTGGATGGCCTGCGTTTCTATCGCTCCACCGTTCCATCGGCGGGGCCACCGGGAATCAATGAGTGGCGCCTCATGCAGGCGACGGAGTCCCGTCTCGACGCGCTGGTTCGGGAGCTCCGGCCTGATGTCCTGCATGCCCACTCGCCGGTGCTCAATGCCATTCCGGCCCTCCGGGTGGGGCAGCGCCTCGGCATCCCGGTGGTGTATGAGATCCGGGCTTTCTGGGAGGATGCAGCTGTCGACCACGGAACCACTTCGGAAGGCAGCCTCCGTTACCGGGTAACCCGCGCCCTTGAAACCTGGGCGATCAAGCGGGTGGACCATGTGTTCACCATCTGTGAGGGCCTGCGCAAGGATATTGTCGGGCGGGGCATCGCGGAGGCGAAGGTCACCGTGATTCCGAATGCGGTGGATATCGACAATTTCCAGATGTCCGCACCAGATGCCCAGACAGCTCAGCTTCGGCAGCGCCTGGGGCTGGAGCACTGTGTCGTGCTTGGCTTTGTGGGTTCCTTCTATGCATACGAAGGTCTGGACCTGCTGCTGGAGGCCTTTGCTGCCGTAGCGTTGGCACGTCCCGAGTTGCGGGTTCTGCTGGTGGGTGGGGGGCCCCAGGATGCACGCTTGAAAGCTCAAGCCCAGGCGTTGGGCATTGCCGGCAAGGTGGTGTTTACCGGACGGGTGCCCCACGCCGAGGTCAGCCGTTACTACGACCTCATTGACCTTCTGGCTTACCCGCGTCACTCCATGCGGCTGACCGAACTGGTGACGCCCCTCAAGCCGCTGGAAGCCATGGCCCAGGGACATCTTTTCGTGGCGTCCGACGTCGGGGGGCATCGGGAGCTGATCAAGGACGGGGAGACCGGACGTCTGTTCCAGGCTGGGAGTGCTCAGGCCCTGGCTGCCGCAGTCACCGACATGCTGGATCACCGGGAGCGCTGGCCGGCCATGCGCCAGGCGGGCCGCCATTTCGTTGAAGAGGTCAGGAACTGGAAGAATAGCGTGGCCAACTACAAGCGTGTCTATGATCGCCTGGTGCCAGGCAAGACAGCATGAAGCTGACCGGCTTGCGGATTGCGCTGATCGGTCCGCTGCCCCCCCCCGCGGGGGGCATGGCGAACCAGACCCGTCAATTGCATGAGTTGCTCTCTGCAGAAGGCGCTTGCGTCGAGGTGGTTCAGGTCAATGCTCCCTATCGCCCCGCCTGGATGGGCAAGCTCCAGGGCGTGAGGGCTCTGGCCCGGTTGCTGCCTTACCTGAACGCCCTGTGGCAGGCGGCCGGGCGTGCCGATGTCTTCCATGTCATGGCCAATTCCGGGTGGTCCTGGCATCTTTTTGCCGCACCCGCGATCTGGATCGGTTCCCTGAGGGGGGTTCCGGTGGTTGTTAACTATCACGGGGGAGAGGCAGAGTCCTTTCTCCGGGAGCATCTGGCCTCCTTTCGGCGGACCCTGGCCAGGGCATCCTTGCTGGCAGTCCCGTCGGGGTTTCTCGAGGATGTTTTTTCCCGGTTCGGGATTCGCAGTCAGGTGGTGTCCAACGTGGTGGATCTGGCGCGCTTTCATCCCGCGGCCCCAGGGCGTGTCGCGGAGCCGCATCTGGTGGTGGCTCGCAATCTGGAAGCGATCTACGGAATCGATACGGCTCTCCAGGCCTTTGTCCACATTCTGCAGCGCTGGCCGGGGGCACGCCTTTCTCTCGCGGGGAGTGGCCCCCAGGAGAAGGTGCTGCGGGATCGGGTGGAGGCCCTGGGGTTGGGAGCGCAGGTCTGTTTCACGGGCCGGCTTGACCGGGAAGCGATGGCCAGCCTGATTCGGAGTGCCGACCTGATGCTTAACCCCAGCCGTGTGGACAACATGCCGATTTCCATCCTTGAGGCACTGGCCAGCGGGGTGCCGGTTGTCAGTACGGATGTGGGAGGGATTCCCTATCTGGTGCGCCATGGAGAGAGTGCCTTGCTGGTCCCCCGGGATGATCCGGCCAGCATGGCCGGAGCGGCGCTGAGGATCCTCTCTGATCCGGCGCTGGCAGGGCGGCTGCGTGAGTCCGGGCTCAGGGAGGTCAAGTCCTACAGTTGGAGCGTGGTCAGGGAGCATTGGGCGCATGCCTATTCAGAGGCAGGCCTGGGCAGATCCAGACCGATTGTTCAAGGCGTTCAGGTATAGGAGCATCATGTCCGATCTATATGGCCGATTTGTCTCCCGCGTGCTTTTTCCCTTGCAGGAGCGCTTGAAGAAGCATGCAACCGTTCGGGTCCGGCGGGAGATGGAGGCCTCCCAGTGGTGGTCAAGGGAGCGCATTGAGGACTTTCAGGCTGAGCGCCTGAAAGCCTTCCTCATGGATGTGAGCCGTCATTCACCGTATTACCGGCAGGTTTTCCAGGATCGCGGCTTCAATCCGGCATCGCTCACTTCGATTGCCGACTTGCAGAAACTGCCTTTCCTGACCAAGGCGCTGATCAAGGCCCATAGCGACTCGTTGCGGGCGGACAATGCGGTGGGATTGTCCCGCTTCAATACCGGGGGGTCCAGCGGAGAGCCGCTGATTTTTTTCATCGGTACCGAGCGGGTGACCCATGACGTGGCCGCCAAATGGCGTGCGACCCGCTGGTGGGATGTGGATATCGGTGACCGGGAGGTGGTGATCTGGGGATCTCCCATTGAGCTGGGTACCCAGGACCGGGTTCGTCTGATTCGCGACACCCTGATGCGGACCCGTCTGCTGCCTGCCTTCGAGATGTCCGATCTCAAGGTGGAGGGGTTCATCGACACCATCATCCGGATGCGTCCCGCAATGCTTTTCGGTTACCCATCAGCGATCTCCCACATCGCTGGGTACGCGGAGCGCAAGGGTATCCGCCTGGACAATCTCGGGGTCAAGGTGGTTTTTGTCACCTCGGAGCGGCTGTACGATCATCAGCGTGAGCTGATCAGTCGTCTGTTTGCATGCCCGGTGGCCAATGGCTATGGCGGGCGGGATGCCGGTTTCATCGCTCATCAATGCCCCTCGGGCTCCATGCATGTCACTGCAGAAGACATCGTGGTGGAGATCATCGACAGTGAGGGACGGGTACTGCCGGCAGGCGAAGCGGGTGAGATTGTCGTGACCCACATGGCAACCCGGGATTACCCCTTTGTGCGCTACCGAACGGGCGACGTGGGCGTGCTTGGCCGTCAGGCCTGTGCCTGTGGTCGGGGCTTGCCCGTCCTGAGTGAGATTCAGGGCCGCAGCACCGACTTCCTGATCGCTGCGGATGGCACCGTGATGCATGGCCTTGCATTGATTTATGTTCTTCGGGATATTGCGGGCGTCGCATCATTCAAGATCGTTCAGGAGAGCCTGGGCTTGACGACGGTATATGTCGTGCCCGGGCCGGCCTTCCTTGCGGAGGATGTTGATCGGATTCAGGCAGGTTTGAAGCGCAGGCTGGGTGAGCAAGTCGTCATTGATGTCAGGCTTGTGGATATGCTGCCTGCAGAGGCCTCGGGCAAATTTCGTTATGTGGTGAGCCGGGTGACTGCGGGCGGTGTGGTGAAGGGTTGAAACCGGCTGCCATCGGAGCCAGGGGAGAGGCAGGGCGTGAGACGTGCGTGACCTACTTGTATTGCTGTTGTTTTCGTATGGAGCGATACGGGCGCTCAAGAGTCCCTATTACGGTGCCTTGCTGTGGGTGTGGATCGGGGTCATGAACCCCCACCGCCTCGGCTGGGGGTTCGCGTATTCCATGCCCTTTGCGCTGGCTGCGGTGGCCATCACCGGGGTCTCGATGTTTGCCCATGCCAGGGAAGTGCGCTGGCCGAAGGGAGCGCCCATCACGATCCTCATCCTGATGGTGATCTGGATGGGGCTGACAACTGCCCTCGCGATCCATCCGGCGGACAGCATGAGCGTTTATGTGGATGTGCTGAAGGTGATGCTGATGGTCGTCGTCACGGCCGCAGTCGTCCGCACCCGGGAGCAGATTGTCGGGTTGATTGGCGTGCTCGTGATTTCCATCGGTTACTTCGGTGCCAAGGGGGGCATATTCACGTTGAGCACGGGCGGCAATCAGCGGGTCTGGGGACCGCCGGCCAGTCCGATCGAAGGTAACAACGAGCTGGCCGTTGCGCTCATCATCACCATTCCCCTCATTTATTACCTGATCCAGCAGTCCGAGCTGATCCTCAAACTGCCCGCACTGCAGAAACTCGGCAAAACCTGGCTAAAGCGCCTGTTGTTCGTCCTGATCGGACTGTGCGCGCTGGCGGCCATCGGCAGTCAGTCACGAGGCGCCTTCCTGGCCATCAGTGCCATGTCCGCTGTCTTGTGGTGGCGCAGCAAATCCAAGCTCACGATCGGTATCGTGCTCCTGATCATGGCGCCCGCGGTGTTGCTGTTCATGCCGGAAGGCTGGACCGAGCGCATGAACACGATCCAGACCTATGAGCAGGATGAGTCGGCCATGGGGCGCATCAATGCGTGGACCATGGCGTTCAACATTGCCAACAGCCGTCCTGCGGGCGCGGGGTTCGTGACGGATACATCCTTCATTTACCAGATGTATGCACCCGATCCCAACTTCGTGATCGTAGCCCACAGCATTTATTTCCAGATCCTTGGCCAGCATGGCTACATTGGCCTGCTGCTTTATCTTCTTTTCTGGTTCCAGACCTACCGCATTGGAGGACGACTGATGGCAGCTTCCAGGATCCGGCCTGACTTTGAGTGGGTGGGGCAGCTGGGAGCCATGTTCAAGGTTAGTCTCATTGGTTTCGCAGTAGGTGGTGCGTTTCTCAGCCTGGCGTACTGGGATCTGCCCTTTTACCTGATGGTCATCCTGGTGACGACAGATCTGTGGGTCAAGGACAAGCTGGCGGAGCCTTCTTCGAGCTCCACTGTCCAGGGGGCACGGAGTGGTGCTGATGGCTTGCGTGCAACCTAATGGGAAATGATCGGATGTCCTTTTTCAAAAACAAACTCCCGTCTGCGCTGATTTCCCCGTCAGGGGCTGTTGCCCTTGCGGTACTTCTGGCCTGGGTCGCGATCCTGTTGAGTTTCGCGCGTCATGTCGCGCTGGTCCTTGAAGCCTGGGAAACCTTGCCGAGTCATTCCCATGGTTATGTGGTGTTGCTCGTCGTTGCCTATTTTCTGTGGATGAAACGCCCCTTGCTGGCCGAGCTGAACTTCGCGCCCTCCTGGAAGGGGTTTGTGTTTCTGAACATCATGGGCCTGGCCGCCCTGCTGGGCAGCATGATCTCCGTTGCGGCAGTGGTTCAGTTTGCAACGGTTTTCATGATGTTCGGAGCGGTCTGGGCCATTGCGGGAGACCGTGCCGCAAGAGTGACCTTCGGGCCTCTCAGTTTCCTGCTCTTTGCAGTGCCTTTCGGCCATGAAGTCCTGCCGGTCCTGATGAACTGGACTGCAGATGCGACCGTTGCCGCCCTTCGTGGCAGCGGCATTCCTGTGTATCAGGAGGGTCGTAATTTCATCATCCCGAGCGGAAGCTGGTCCGTTGTGGAGGCATGTGGCGGCATTCGCTACCTCCTCACCTCGATTTTCATCGGTGCCGTTTTTGCCTACATGACCTACACCCGTCCGCTCAAACGCATGGTTTTCATGCTTTGGGCGGTTGTCATGCCCCTTGTGGCGAACTGGATTCGTGCTTACGTCATCGTGGTGGTGGCCCACCTGAGCGGTAACGAATGGGGGCTGGGAATGAGTCACCTGGCCTTGGGCTGGGTGATTTTTGGCCTTGCGATCCTGGCAAGTTTCGCTGTCGGTGCGCGCTGGGCGGATCCTCAGCCGGTTCTGCCGACGAGCATCCCCGCAGTCCCGGCGATACCCTTGCGGAAGGTGTTTCTGGCAGCGTTTTTTGCTGCTGTGGTTCCTGTGGTCTGGTATGGGGCTGCCCTTGGCGTGGAGGCGGCGGGCAAAGCGGATACGCCCATCCTGGCCATGGAGTCCCTTTCCCGTCTGGAGCGCAGCACCTCTGCCGTGCCCGGGATACAGCCCTCATTCCCCGGAGCGAAGGTGGTGCATCAGGGCACTTATGTGTTTGAGGGAGAGCCGGTCGAAGTTTTCATTGCTTTCTTTCGTGATCAGACTCAGGGCGCCGAAATGGTGAATGTATCAAACAAGCTGGAGCCCTCCGGTGACTGGAGCTGGGGCTATTCAGGCAAGGCTGGACGCGCGTCGGCTGAACTGCCCGAGATGCAACTGGAGGGGTATGTCCGTGGCCCCCGCTATGCGGCGCTCCATCGCCTCTATTGGGTAGGGGGAATGACCACTACCGGCGAGATCACCAGCAAAGTGTTGCAGGTTCTGTCCCGGCTGCGGGGGCGTGGAGATGATTCCGCCTTTGTCGCCTTCACTGCTTACAGTGGGGAGAGTGTGGCTGACGCCAGTCGCAAGCTGCAGGCCTTCGAGGCGGCGCTGTTGGCCGGAGTCCTGAAAGATCTGGACCGTACCGCGCTTGAAGGGCAGGCTCATTGATGAGTGTGAAGGCCTTGCAACAGCGCGATGTGCCGTGCCTCATGGTGGCCAGCATCTTTACACCGATCCAGGGCGGATCGGCGACGGTCTATGCCAACCTGTGTCGCCATGCGCCCGACGGCAGCATGGTGGCGCTGGCCACCCGCCGCCACTATGAGAGCGGGGAGGAGATCCCCGGCTGGCGGGAGCACGATCTCCGATGCGGGTTCCCCGTGTACCGCGTAGACCTGCTGCGTCCGCAGGTCATGCCTCCCCCCGCCAACAAGCTGGTGTCGCTCTGGCGCCACCTGACCATCGATATTCCCTTGAAGTTCCAGATTGTGAGTCAGGTCTGGAGCTTGATCAGAAAGCACGACATCCGCGTGATCTGTATTGGTGAGCTGGCCTCCATGGCCTGGCTGGCCTTGTTGTTCAGGCGGCTCTTGGGTACCCGGATGGTGCTCTATGTGCATGGGGAAGAAATCACCCAGCGGCTGAATCTCGGCTCCTTTGGCCGACGGCGGGCGGCCCACCTGAAAGCGGCGGATGCCGTGGTGGCTGTGAGCCGGTTTACCGAGCAGGCTCTTGTGGAGCAGATGGGGGTTTCCCGGGACAAGATCTGCCTGATTGAAAATGGCGTGGATACTCAACGGTTTTCACCAGGCCCTGACGACCCGGAGTTACGGGAGCGTTTTGGTCTGGTGGGCCGGAAGCTCGTGGTTACGGTGGGTCGGCTGGTTCCCCGCAAGGGCTTCGATAAAACGATCGCAGCCTGGTCCGGGGTGTGTGCCGAGCACCCAGACGCCCATCTGCTGATTGTCGGCGACGGACCCCAGCGCGCAGAACTGCAGGCCATGGCTGATGCCTCGGGCGTGGCCGATCGAATTACCTTTGCCGGTTCGGTGGATGACGCCACGCTGCTGGCGGCCTATCGCAGTGCCAGTCTGTTCGTGATGCCTAACCGGACCATGCCGGATGGCGATACGGAGGGGTTTGGACTGGTATTCCTTGAGGCCAATGCCTGTGGCCGGGCGGTGGTGGGGGGGCGTGCCGGAGGCGCAGTGGAAGCCGTTTCCGATGGGGTGAGCGGTCTGCTCGTCGACGGCGAAAACGTCGACGAGATTGGCCGTGCCATTGGTCGCATCCTGGGGGATGACGCATTCCGGAGCCTGCTTGAAGAGGGGGCGCTTAGACACGCTCAGGCCAACAGCTGGGGCCGTCGGGTGACAATTTTCCAGAATCTGTGTCGTTCGCTGCAAAAGGGAGAGAAGAATGTCTGAGCCGCGCACCTTGCTGGTGATTGCGGGCGAGTTTCCGCCGCTCAAGACGATTGGGCGAATCCGCACCGTCAAGTTCGTCGATCAGCTTCGTCAGCACGGCTGGCGCTCGATCGTCATCACCCTCAAGCCTTCCGGCACCGAGCCCAACTACGACCCGTCCCTGATGGCGGAGATCGTCGATGGCGTGGAGGTTGTCCGGGTGCCCATCCGCAACCGGGAAGACGAAATCGCCAACGCGGTCAAGCGCCTGCTCGGGCGCAAGCCGGCCGCGCCGGCGGTCAGTGCCGGCACTTCGTCCGGCGCCGCGGTGGCCGTGCCAGCACCGGTGGCCACCGCCGCTTCCGGCGGGCTGATGGATCATGCCCACGCGATGACGCGCTGGGTGCTGCGCAGCTTTGTGGATGTGCCCGACGACTTCCGTCTGTGGGCTGACGAGGCTCTCAAGGTGGCCCGCAAACTGTGCGCCGAGCGCCACATCGACGCGGTCTACACGACCCTTCCGCCTTTCTCGAGCATGTTCGTGGGCCACGCGCTGCGCCGCGAAACCGGCCTGCCGTGGATCGCCGACTACCGTGACCTGTGGTACGGCGACGTGCTGCGTGAGTGGGTGCCCGACTGGCGCAAGAAGATCGAACTGCGCATGGAGCGCCGCCTGCTGCGCGAGGCCGATGTGATTGTCACCGTCTCCGAGCCCAAGACCGCCTACATGCAGCGCCTGCATCCGGAGCTCAAGGCGCGCTGGGAGACCCTCACCAACGGCTACGACACCGAGCTCTACGGCGAACGCAAGCGTACGCGTCCGTTCACCGGCGAGACCATCGAGTTCGTGTACACCGGCCGGCTCTTCAAGAACCGCCGTGGTCACGCCTTCGCCGAGGCGCTTGGGCGCCTGCACCGCAGCGACCCGGCCCTCGCCGCCCGGGCGCGGGTACGCATCCTCGGTGGGGTCGAGCCGGCCATCCGCAAGCGCTATGACCAGATCCTCGCCGAGTACGGCATCGCCCACCTGTACGATTTTGCCGGTGACGTGAGCTATGCGGAGGCGATGGATGCACAGGTGAACTGCGACTATCTGTTGCTGATCGTGGATACGGGCGAGACGTCCGATGGTGTGATACCGGGCAAGCTTTTCGAATATGTCTCGGTGCGCAGGCCGATCTTTGCCCTCTGTGATCCGGGTGCCACCCAGCAGATCATCGAGCGGGCCCGGCTGGGCAAGGCGGTTCCTGCTGAATCCGTGGAAGCCTGTGAGGCGATGTTGCGGGAGTGGCTGGCCCGTCCGGTTCCACAGACGGTGGACTCCGACGATGCCTATCTGGCTCAGTTTGACCGCAAGGCCATCAGTGCCCGTCTGGCCTCCCTGCTCGATGAAGTGGTGGCAGGTACAACCGAGGGTAGGACATGAGCCGGCTGACTTCCTTGAAACAATGGGTGAAAAGCACGGCAGCCCGTACCCTCTGGGCCTATGGCGCCGACGAGTTGATTGCCCGTCTGCGTCAGTGTGGGGTGGTGCCGGGGACGACCCTGGTGGTTCACTCATCCTGGCTGCCTCATAACGGCTTTCAGGGAAAACCTGCGGACCTGGTGAAGGCGCTCAAGCTGGCGGTGGGGGACAAGGGATTGCTGGTGATGCCCTCCATGCCCTATCACAACATGAGTTCTGCCCAATGGCTGGCCAAGGGCAAACCCATGAACGTGGCCCGCAGCCCATCAATGATGGGCCTGGTATCAGAGGTCTTCCGCCGCAGCCAAGGTGTGCGCAGAAGCCTCAGTCCTACCCACCCGCTCCTGGCCTGGGGACAGGATGCTGCGGAGTTCATTGCCGGACACGAGCAGGCGGATCGTCCCTTCGGGGCTCGATCGCCCTTTGCCCGGATGCTTGAACGGGATGCCCTGATCCTGGGTTTCGACGCCCCGTTTGCCTCTTTCACATACACCCATTTTGTCGAAGATCAACTGGAAGCAAGCTTGCCATGCCCCCTCTATGAGCCTGTGCCCGTGGAGGGGCAGGTGCTGGATGCAGATGGTCATCTTCTCCGCTGCCCAGTAAGGGTTCTCTCGGCCGAAGCCAACCGTCTGCGCCGGGAAGTGCGGCTGGTGGAGCACCTGAAGCAGGCGGGTGTCCTCCGGGAGGGAAAGTTGGGTAACACGCGCCTGACCTGGATTTCTGCGACCGATCACAGCCATCAATCGGCCCGTTTTGTGGCAGGAGGAGGACATTTTTTCGATGCTCCTCCCCGCACATGATCGAATAACGCATTGCGAAGAACTGGAAAAAACCGATGAACATCAGTGAAACCCTCCGTCAGAAACGTCTCGTCTTGAAAGACACCCTCGGTCTTGGGCTGACCCAGCCCACCGACAATCGGGTGCACCTGGATGCCGCCATCGCCTGGCTCAAGCATGCTCAGGATGTCACGGGCAACGGAGGTGTCGCCCAGACATGGCTGGTGCGTTCCCGCCGCTGGGCGCCGTCCTACCCGGAGACCACCGGCTACATCATTCCAACCCTCTACCGTTATGCGGCCCTTTCCGGTGACGAGGACTCAAGGGTTCGCGCCCGTCGCATGGCCGACTGGGAAATCGATATCCAGTTGCCGGAAGGAGGGGTCCTGGCAGGGGCACTCGGTGATTCCGATCAGCCGACGGTCTTCAACACCGGGCAGGTGATCTTTGGCTGGGTGCGTGCCTTCGAAGAAGAGCAGGACGAGCGCTACCGGGACGCGGCGGTCAGGGCCTCCCGTTGGCTCTGCGACATCATGGACGATGACGGGTGCTGGCGAACCTTCGGCTCCCCGATGACTGGCAAGCACATCAACACCTATAACACCCGTTCGGCCTGGAGTCTGGCGCGCACGCATCAGATCACCGGCGAACAGCGTTTCCTGGATGCGGCCGTACGTAACTGTGAATGGGCGCTGACCCAGGCGCGGGCCAACGGCTGGCTGGATACCAACTGCCTGCAGGACAACAAGCAGCCATTCACCCATACCATCGCCTATGCCATGCGTGGCCTGCTGGAGATCGGTGCCTATGCGCAGCGGGAGGATTTCATTCTGGCTGCCCGCAGGATCGGTGATGCGATGATTGCTGCGCTGCCGGCGGATGGACGTCTGCCGGGACGCTTTGATGAAAATTGGCAGCCTACGGTCAAGTGGTCGTGTCTCACGGGTGATTGTCAGCTGGGTATCAACTGGGGCCGCCTCTTCCAGATAACGGGAGAAGGGGCCTACCGGGATGCGACCACCCGGATCCTCAGCTTCGTGAAGCGAACCCAGTTGCTGGCAGGAGACGAGCGAGCTACGGTGGGGGGGATCAAGGGGTCTCACCCAGTCAATGGTGGCTACCATCCCTGGCAGTACCCCAACTGGGCGACCAAGTTTTACGCGGATGCGCTGATGATGGATAGCGCGAACCGTAGCGGCAAGCGATATGGTCTGACGGGTCAGGACAATGCCGTCTGAGCAGAGATCCGGGCATCCACCGGGTAAGGTTCTCCTGTTCCAGCCCTTCCACTTCGATCTGCTGGGGGGAGTGGATGTCGTTGTCGAAAATCTTTGGCGGGGTCTTGAGCGGCAACAGCCTGGGCTTGCCTCGATCGGTGTTCAGGACTGGACAAAAGCGGGTGACTTCGTGGATGCAGAAGGTCGGCGCTTCCTCCATATCAACTTGCCGCAACCACCCGATAAAGGTTTGGCAGCGCAATTTCGCTATTTCATTACCCTATTGCGCCGGATTCCGCCGGTTGTACGGGAGTTGCGACGTCGGGATATCACTGTAGTCAATTTCCATTTCCTTACCCTTAATGTCTTTCCATTGGCGCTGATCAAGCGCCTGGGCTTGTGGCGAGGGCGGCTCGTCTTGAGCTTTCATGGTTCGGATGTTCTTGCCGTCGATCCCAAACGCCCAGCCTGGAAACTGATTGCTTCACAAGTCGATGAGGTCACTGCTTGCTCGAACGCGCTGGCGGAGCAGGTCAAGGCCCTCAATCTGTTCCGGCGCCCGCCGCAAGTCGTTTACAACGGCATCGATATTCCAGGCTTTCTGAAACGGGCAGACGGAGTGTCATTACCCGTTCCCGAGCCTTACATCCTGAATGTGGGAACCTTTGTGTCGAATAAGGGACAGGATGTACTTCTCGAGGCTTTCGCCCTGATCGCCCGCTCCCGTCCACTGCTAAATCTTGTGTTTGTCGGTGGCACCGACAATGGCGTCTGGTTGGCCACCCTGCGGGAGCGTGTGGCGGCTCTGGGATTGGAGGAAAGAGTTTTTTTCTTCGAAAATCAACCCCAGAAGCATGTGGCAGCCTTGATGAAGAATGCTGTTTGTTTAGCCCATTCTTCTCATCGTGAAGGCTTGCCCATTGTACTAATCGAGGCAGGTGCCTGCAGTCTGCCCATCGTGTCTACGCAAGTCGGGGGAATTCCCGAAATCATCGAGTCCACAGAACAGGGCCTGTTGGTCGAGCCGGCTAACAGCGGAGCGCTCGCGTCAGCGATTGCTGCGGTCCTGGAGTTACCGGCGGAGGCGGATCGGCGAGCAGAAAATCTCCGATCAAGGATCAACTGTTCGTTTTCGGCGGAGTCGATGGTCAGCGGCTACAGGAGAGCGTATTTGAATGTTTGATTCTGGCGGGAAAATTTAATGCCTTGTAGCCAGGTTGAAGCATGTAAAAACTGCTTTGAAGTTCTTCTTGGATCCTGACGGACATCCGCCGTACAGGATCACGTCAGTGCAATTTGAAATCAAGAAACGCAAGAGTCAAGCTGGGCAGGGAGTTTACGCCATTGATTCGAGGAGAAAAGTAGGGTGAGTGTATTAAGAGGTCTCGCGATCAATTATATGGAAAAGTATGGTCTGATGCTGGTCGGCTTCGGATCATCCATAATTCTGGCGAGATTTTTGTCGCCCGACGATACGGGTATTTTCTCCGTCGGCATGTTCGTCATCTCCCTTGCGCATACGGTGCGTGACCTGGGCGTCAGTAGCTATATCATTCAGGAAAAAGAACTGACCATTGATCGCCTGAGAAGCGCCCAGTTCGTCACCCTCGCCATGTCCTGGCTGATGGCGATCTGCCTGGCGGTTCTGAGCGGCCCGGTGTCTGCTTACTATGCGGAACCTCAGGTGCGCGAGATCATGCTGGTGCTGGTCATCAATTTCATTCTCCTGCCTTTTGGTTCAATCACGATGGCGCTTCTCAAGCGAAATCTGGAGTTCGGGAAGCTGTCGAGCATCAACGTGGTTTCATCGATCAGTCAGGCTGTCACTTCGGTTACCCTGGCCTATTATGGCCATGGCGCCATGAGCCTGGCATGGGGTGGGGTGGTGGGTAGCTCGATGTCGGTAGCCTTGTCGATGCTGTGCCGTAAGCCGCAACAGCCTTGGCTTCCGGGTACCGGAGAATTGGGCCGGGTGCTCGACAAAGGGGTCAAATTCAGCGGGGCAGGGATATGCTATGACATTGGCCAGGGTGCTCCGGAGCTGATCTCGGCCAAGCTTCTGTCCTTTCACGATGCCGGCTTGTTGAGCCGCGGTGTGGGTGCAGTGATGCTGATTCAAAAGCTTTTTGTCGATGCAGTTTATCCGGTCATGCTTTCCCATTTTGCTCAGGTGTTGCGCAATCAGCCCCAGCAATTTCGGGAGAAATATCTGGCTTCTTGTGTCAATTTGGCAACCTTGGCGTGGCCAGTGTTCGGTTGCTTCGCTGTGGTCTCTGGTGATGTGATCCTAGTCTTGTATGGCGAAGCTTGGGCGGACGCAGCAGTGCTGGCATCAATCCTTTGCATCGGCGCGGCCGTCGGAGGGCTTAGCGGCATTGCCAGCAGTGTCCTAGTCGGAGGCGGCGAGGCTGGAATCTCATTTAAGTTGCAGTTGGCTGTCCAATCTTCTAGAGCTGTACTGGCGCTGATCGGTGCGGGTTACGGGATTGCGGGGGTCGCGGCTGGCATGGCGGTAGCAGATGTCTTGGGTGCCTTTTCATTCGTCATCGTTGTGGGTCGAAAGTACGATGTAGAGGTCACTCGGATGGTGAATGCTCTGGTCAAACCAGTCTGTGCTGCCGTAGTCATTACATCCCTGACGCTGATTCTGAGGTCGAGTCTGATGGATATCTCGGCATTTTCCAGGCTCGTGATCATTGCAGTTGTCGTGACCGCTGCGTGGTTTGCGCTGCTTCCTGTCGTCAATAGGCTGCTGTGGGACGTTCTCAACAAGCTTGGTGCTGCACTGCTGGCAAAGGTGAGCGCCATGGTGGGCATGGAGAAAAAGTGATGAAACGTGATGGAATCTTGCTCAGTGTGATTATTTGTACGTACAACCGCGGAGATCGCCTGGGAATCCTGTTCGACGCCCTGCGTAAATTGCGTACGGACGGCACATTCAATGCCGAGTTTATTTTTATTGATAACAACTCGTCGGACAACACCAAATCCGAAATTCTGGGCTTTGTAGAATCAGTTACTTTCCCGGTTGATTATGTTTTTGAAAAAAAGAGGGGTTCGAGCGCTGCGAGGAACGCTGGAATCAAGGCTGCATCCGGATCGGTGATTGTGGTTCTCGACGATGATTGTCTGCCTGCCCCGGATTGGCTGATCAAAATTGCTCAGTATTTTTCCCGGTCCGATGTCGATGTGGCAGGTGGGAAAGTGCTTCTCTTCAACCCCCTGGATCTTCCCATGTCGATCCGGACCAGCGAAAATGATGTCTCGCTGCAAAGGCTCGATCAATTGTTTGGAACGATCCCCGGCTGCAATATGGCATTTCGGCGGAGCGTCCTCGAAAACATCGGTCTGTTCGATGAAGAACTGGGCGCAGGTCTTCCGCTGGCCGGGGAGGATGTCGATCTGATTTACCGGGCGCTCAGAAAAGGATACAAGCTGCGATACACGCCGACATTTTGTGTGTATCACAATCACGGCCGTCGGACATCACTAGACGCAAGCTTTTTGAATAGATCATACGTCCGGGGGCGTGGTGGGATTTATGCTAAATATATACTCCAGAAGGATTGGAAAATGGCCAGGATGGCTTACTGGGAGATGCGGACACTCTTTCGACAGGCTGCCAGAAAAATTATAGCCGGGGAGGGGCCAGCCCAGGATTTGAAGGACATGGGCTATCTGGCACAAGGGTTTTCGGTCGTTACCTGGAAAGCGTTGTGGGGCTGTAGAGACTCCGTCTAGAGATGAGAGGTTCTTGGGCTGTGGGTTTGTCTTGGTGCAGGCCCTTCGCTACATGATTAGTTTTTGTCTGTCCGAATACGCTAACCAGTTTTTTTCAGGTTGCTGAACGCCCATTTAATGAGGAATTAATTCTTGAAAAAAATTGATGTCATCATTGTTACGTACAATGGCGCCACCTGGATTCGACGCAATCTGATGTCACTCAGGCAGAGCTCCCTGCTGCCGCATGTGATTGTGGTTGATAATGCCTCCACTGATGATACAGTGCAGATTGTCAGGGATGAGTTTCCCGAAGTGGAGCTTATTACACTCCAATCCAATTTAGGATTCGGCATCGGCAATAACGTTGGAATTTCCAAGTCGATTGCCCAGGGCGCCGAGTATACCTATTTGTTCAATCAAGACGCTTACGTTGCGCCGGATGCCATCGAAAAACTGGCGTCTTTTATGGATCAGCATCAGGATTTCGGGGTTGTGTCGCCGCTTCATTGTTGCCCTGACTTGGATAACATAGATCGTAAGACCTGCAATGCCTACATAAGCCCGTTTGCATCGCCATTTCTGTGTGATGCGGCAATGGGAAAAATCGAGAATTATTATAAGATTCGGGGAATCAACGCGGCTGCGTGGTTTATTCGTACATCGGTTTTTTTGAAGGTGGGGGGGTTTGATCCAATGTTCTTCATGTACGGAGAAGACGACGACCTGATAAATCGCTTCGAGCTTCATGGTGTCGGCTTCGCGCTGTTGCCGTCTGCACGGATCGTTCATTTCAACCAGAGCGCCCCGAAGAAACACGAGCCAAACTTTTGGACAGATGTTAAGCGCAAAGCCGAACGGGAGCGTTCCAGGCTGGTGGTGAGAGTCAAGGATCCAACTTATAGTTATCCGTACATGTTCCGCATTCTTATAGCAGAGGGTCTTTTCTTGCCACTTACAAATTTTATAGTAAGGGGGCAATGGAAGGATTTCCTGATTACGATGCTTGCGACCTTCCGTGTATTTACGGAAACTGGACTAATTCGGAAGCGGGCACGTATGTGTGCAAAGCCGGCTGCACATTTCCTTGATCTAACCCATCCAAAGGATGATCTTGGGTCTGTTGTTGCGCCTGCACTCAAGTAAAAATCGATTCAGGAGTGGCTCGTGTGCTGGTGCAGTAGGGTCATTCCTTTTGTTCCGTGCTCCCGGATGCTTCCGTTTCAGTATTTCCTGGTTTAGCCCTGACAGGATGACCGTTGCGCTGGAGCTTGTCGGCGAGGCCAGGTAGTGGAATGCCTCTGCTGTAGGCTATTTCGGCTTGGGTCCGGGCTTGGTCCCATTTTTTCATGTCGGCCAGAAGTAACCCATAGTTGTAGTGAAAATTCGCGCTTTCCTCGCCCAGTTTTTCGGCAAGTTCGTATTCTGTCAGGGCATCTTTCAATTTTCCCTGTCGGTGCAGGTGCATGGCATGTACAAAGCGTACGCCCTTGTCTTCCGGTCTGAAGCGGATTGCGCGATCAAAAAAACAATCTGCAGTGAGTGCCTTTCCCGCGCCGGGAAGCTGTTTGCTATAAAATTGCTCCAGCCGGGAAAAAGCATTCAAGGCCAGCCGATGGTTCGGGAAGGCCCTTAGCGTGTATGCAAATTCCGAACGGATTCTTTCAGGTGAGTAATTGCGAATGTTCAGGTACTGCATGCCGGCGTGAAAGTGGACATTTTCAACCCGCTTCAATTGTCCCATCGGATTTTCGCCGTTGGGAACGTGAATCGCAGGGTCATTGTAGTCGAAGGGGCCGACACCATTTTCCAGTGAGCCGCAGGTGAATTCATCCGCCTGGGCGGTGCCCACGGAAAGACTGATCAGCAGCAGGGCTGCTGCAACCGTGCTCCGGTACATTCAATATTCCTCTCGTTGATCCCGTCGGGCCGGGCCGGGGAGGGCACTGCCCACTCGGGGGATTTTTCCCTGTTCCGGCCAGGGTTGAATGATACCCGGGATGCTTGTTGAAAGTGCAGCGTGCATGGCACCCGGTGATGCAAGGGGAAGAGTCCTGATCTGGCCAACTACACGGCGGGTCTCCTGTACAAGGCCACCTCTGGTAGTCTAGAATCCTCCAGTGTTTTGATATCCAACGGCGGCTGATGTCGCCGTTTCGTCTTTCTGATGCCAGCCCCAGGGGCTGGCTTGGGGAGGCTAACAGCGGAGCAGGGTTTTCATGTCCCACTTGATGAATACTTACGGTCGTCTGCCGGTTTCTTTCAGCCACGGCAACGGCTCCTGGCTTGTGGACACCACGGGCCGGCGTTATCTGGATGCCTTGTCCGGCATCGCGGTCTCCACCCTGGGCCACAATCATCCCCGTTTGGTCAAGGCGATCGCTGATCAGGCGGCCAGCGTTCTCCACACCTCCAATCTTTACGGGATTCCCAGGCAGGAAGCGCTGGGGGACAAGCTGGCGTCCGTTGCGGCGATGGACGAAGTGTTCTTCTGCAACTCCGGGTGTGAGGCTAACGAAGCGGCCATCAAGCTGGCGCGTCTGTATGGTCACAAGCGCGGCGTTGCCAAGCCAGCCATCATCGTGATGGAACAGGCCTTCCATGGCCGTACCCTGGCGACCTTGTCGGCGACCGGTAACAAGAAGGTGCAGGTTGGCTTCGAGCCTTTGGTGACCGGGTTCGTACGGGTCCCCTTTGATGATCTGGCGGCCTTGGAAACTGCGGTCGAGGGGCGTGAGGACATCGTTGCCGTGCTGCTTGAGCCTGTGCAGGGGGAGGGCGGCATTCATGTGGCTCACCGTGAATACCTGCAGGCAGTGCGGGCCCTCTGCGATCGGCACGAGTGGTTGCTGATGTTCGATGAGGTGCAGTGCGGCGTTGGTCGTACGGGCAAGTGGTTTGGCCATCAGCACGCGGGTATCAGGCCCGATGTGATGACCCTGGCCAAAGGGCTGGGTTCCGGTGTGCCTATTGGCGCGTGCCTCGCTGCGGGCCGGGCAACGGGAACATTTCAGCCGGGCAACCACGGTTCAACCTTCGGCGGCAACCCGCTGGCCTGCGCTGCAGGTCTGGCAACCCTTGAGGCCATTGAGGAGGAGGGGCTGCTGGCGAACGCGGCTCGAGTGGGCCAGCAACTCTGTGATGGCTTTGCCAGGGCTCTGCAAGGGGTTGAGGGTGTCAAGGACATTCGTGGTGCGGGTCTGATGATCGGCATCGAGCTGGATCGCCCCTGTGGGGCGCTGGTGGGTCAGGCTCTCGAGGCTGGCCTTCTGATCAATGTGACCGCGGACAAGGTGGTACGCCTCCTGCCGGCGCTGAATTTCAGCGAGGCGGACGCTGCTGCGCTGGTGGAGGGCCTGGCGCCGCTCATCAAGGCGTTTCTTTCCGCACACTAACTTAGAACGAGTGCCATGAAAGCACCGAGACACTACCTTCAGTTCAAGGACCTTACCCGGGAAGAGTACGACTATCTCTTTGCCCGGACCGCCTGGCTCAAGGAGCGCTTCAAGCGCTATGAACCCCATCATCCGCTGTTTGATCGCACCCTGGTGATGATCTTCGAGAAGGCCAGTACCCGAACCCGCCTCTCCTTTGAGGCCGGGATGCAGCAACTGGGTGGTTCTGCCATCTATCTCAATACCCGCGATTCCCAGCTGGGCCGGGGGGAGCCGGTGGAGGATGCTGCACAGGTCATTTCCCGGATGAGTGATATGGTGATGATCCGGACGTTCGAGCAGTCGATCATCGAGCGTTTTGCTGAATACTCCCGGGTACCGGTCATCAACGGATTGACCAACGAGTACCATCCCTGCCAGATTCTGGCAGACATCTTCACCTTCATCGAGCATCGCGGTCCTATCCAGGGCAAGACGGTGGCCTGGGTCGGAGATTCCAACAATGTCTGCAATACCTGGCTGCAGGCTGCAGAGGTGCTGGATTTCCAGGTTCGGGTATCCACCCCGCCTGGCTACGAAGTGGAGCCAGAAAGGGCTGGCCTGATCGGAACGGGGCACTTTGCCCATTTTTCCGATCCGATGGAGGCCTGCCGTGGCGCCGATCTGGTCACGACCGATGTCTGGACCAGCATGGGCTTCGAGGCCGAAAATGAAGAGCGGATGCGCGACTTCGCGGACTGGCAGGTCGATGCGGACATGATGCAGGTGGCCAACCCCGACGCTGTGTTCATGCATTGTCTGCCCGCCCACCGGGGCGAGGAAGTCTCGGCTGAAGTGATCGATGGTCCCCAGTCGGTGGTCTGGGACGAGGCGGAAAACCGTCTCCACGTACAGAAGGCTTTGATGGAATACCTCCTGATCGGCAAGGTCGAGGGGGACTGCGCCTGACGCGCCAGATTGATCGTCAACTTGATTACTCCTATTCGGAAAGCAGGAAATGAGCGACGTAAATAAGGTTGTGCTCGCCTACTCGGGCGGGCTGGATACTTCGGTGATCCTCAAGTGGCTGCAGGACACCTATCAGTGCGAGGTCGTCACCTTCACGGCGGATCTGGGGCAGGGTGAAGAGCTTGAGCCTGCCCGTGCCAAGGCCCTGCAGTTTGGCATCAAGCCCGAGAACATCTTCATCGACGATTTGCGCGAGGAATTTGTCCGCGATTTCGTTTTTCCGATGTTTCGGGCCAATACGGTCTACGAGGGTGAGTATCTGCTCGGCACCTCCATTGCCCGCCCCCTGATTTCCAAGCGTCAGATCGAGATCGCCCGCCAGACCGGCGCGGATGCGGTATCCCATGGCGCTACCGGCAAGGGTAACGACCAGGTGCGCTTTGAACTGGGCTATTACGCGCTGATGCCGGGTATCAAGGTCATCGCGCCGTGGCGGGAATGGGATCTGCTGTCCCGCGAGAAGCTTCTGGCTTATGCCGAGAAGAACGGCATCCCCATCGAGATGAAGCACAAGCAGGGCGGCTCCCCGTATTCCATGGATGCCAACCTGCTGCACATTTCCTTTGAAGGTCGCCACCTGGAAAATCCGGCAGCCGAGGCTGAGGAGTCCATGTGGCGCTGGACGGTGTCCCCTGAGGCAGCTCCCGATGCGGCTGAGTACGTGGATCTGGAGTTCGAGAAGGGCGATCTGGTGGCCATCAACGGCACCCGCATGAAGTCCCATGAACTGCTGGCCAGACTCAACGAGCTGGGCGGCAAGCACGGCATCGGCCGCCTGGATCTGGTGGAAAACCGCTACGTGGGCATGAAGTCCCGTGGGTGCTATGAAACTCCGGGGGGTACCATCCTCCTCCGTGCCCACCGTGCCATCGAGTCCATCACCCTCGACCGGGAAGTCGCCCACCTCAAGGACGACCTGATGCCGCGCTATGCGAGCATGATTTACACCGGGTACTGGTGGTCGCCGGAGCGTCTGGCCCTGCAGGCCTTGATCGACCAGACTCAACAAACGGTCAACGGCTGGGTTCGTGTCAAGCTCTACAAGGGCAACGTGATTGTTGTGGCGCGGGACTCCAGGACGGATTCCCTTTTTGACCCGACCATCGCGACCTTTGAGGATGACCAGGGGGCTTACAACCAGAAGGATGCCCACGGCTTCATCCGTCTTAATGCGTTGCGCATGCGCATTGCTGCCAACGCAAAGAACAAGCGGGGCTGAACGTCTGGCATGGATCCCAATGCCCCCTTCCTGTTTGGGCTGACCATCGCGGAGTTTGAGGATATTTCCCTCAAAGTCTGCGTCGGCGGTCTGATCGCCTACATGGTCTTCATCATCGGCCAGCTTGCCTGGGAGTCAAAGGCCGGCAAGTATGGGGCGATCTGGATGTTCGTGGGCCTGGGGGTCGGCTTCATCGGCTTCATGGCCAAAGGGATCATCCAGCGCCTGCTCGGCATCGAATAATTTTCACTCAACAGCCATCATGACCCAATCTACCCAGTTCGACGGCGTTTCCGTTGTCAAGCAAGCGAATGTTTATTTTGACGGCAAGTGCGTGAGCCACACCGTCCTCTTTGCCGATGGCAGCAAGAAGACCGTTGGCGTGATCCTGCCGGCTGCCCTCACCTTCAACACGGGGGCTCCGGAAGTGATGGAGACCGTGGCGGGTTCCTGTCGTTATCGCCTGAAGGGGGAGACCGAGTGGAAGACCTCTTCCGCCGGGGAAAGCTTCAACGTGCCGGGTGATTCATCCTTCGACATTGAAGTCAGCGGCGAGCCTTACCACTACGTCTGCTATTTCGGCTGATCAGGAGGACACCGTGCCGTCCTTCGACATTACGTCCGAAGTCGATATGGTTGCCCTGCGCAATGCGGTCGAGGGCGCTAATCGCAAGATTACAGGCCGTTACGACTTCAAGGGCAGCGATGCCCGGGTCGAGCAGAACGACAAGTTGCTGACGCTCCATGGAGATTCCAACTTTCAGCTGGAGCAGATGCTCGCGCTCCTGTTGCCGGAAATGACCGCCAAAAAAATCGACGTCCGATGTCTCAAGCACGGAGATGTCCAGAAGGTCAGTGGTAACAAGGTCAAGCAGGAACTGACTGTGCGTGTGGGTATCGAGCAGGAGCAGTCCAAAAGGATTGTCAAGCTGATCAAGGACAGCAAGCTGAAGGTGCAGGCCAGCATCCAGGGCGAAGCGGTTCGGGTCAGTGGAGCCAAACGGGACCTGCTGCAGGAGTGCATCGCTCTGGTCCGCAAGGAAGTGACCGACTATCCTTTACAGTATGGAAACTTCCGGGACTGAATCATGAACATTTCAGGCGCGGTACCCACTTCGCAAGTGCAGACCGGAGATGGCGTGTCCATCCTGATGCTGCGCAAGGCACTCGATCAGCAGCAGCAGGCGGCCCTGCAGTTGCTGCAGGCCCTTCCGCCGGTCCAGGCCATGCCCCAGGCGACACCGGATCCCGGTGCCATGGTGGGCGGCACGATCAACACATACGCCTGAGATGGTTTCCCTGAGCGAGGGCCAGCGCAAGCTGGCCCTTTTTACGGTGGTGCCCGGGATTCTGGTTGGGTGGCGTGCTGTGGTATTCGATTTTGGGCTGCTGCTGTGCTGCCTGGCTGTCGCTTCGCCTGCATGGGCGGTCGATGTCGTACTGGCTGGTGTCTTTCCGGGCAAGGCCTTGCTCGTGATCAATGGGGGGGCTCCACAGGCGCTTGGAGAGGGGAGCATGACGCGTGAAGGGATTCGGGTTATGAGCGTGGCCAGCGATAGCGTCGTCATCGAATTGAATGGGCGCAGAGAGCGGATCCGGTTGGGGGATGGCGCTGTGCACCTCAACGGCGGGGGAGGGAGCTCCCCTGCGATGAGTATTTTTGCCGATGGCCGGGGCCAGTTTCATGCCACCGGCGCAGTCAACGGCGTGACAGTGCAGTTCATCGTCGATACGGGCGCAACTTTCGTGTCCCTGGGGCGTTCTGACGCACTACGCGCCGGTATTGAATATGGCAAGGGGCAATCCGTCAGCCTGCAGACGGCAAACGGTGTCATACCAGCCTGGCAGGTGACCCTGGACAGTGTGAAGCTGGGAGAGATCACCCTTCGTAATGTCGAGGGGATTGTGCAGGCGACAGATCTCCCCTTTGTCCTGCTCGGGGCCAGCTTTCTCAACCGCATGGAAATGCGTCGTGACGGTTCTGCCCTGCAGTTGAAGCGACGCTATTGATGGCCACAGGCAGAAAATGAGTGATGTCAATCCGCCCCGGGGGGTTCTTTCCGTCAGCGCCATCCGAAAACGTTTTGCGACGCCTGGCCGTCATCTGGCGCCTGTGGAGGAGGGCATCCCGGATGGTCCGCTCAAGCCAGCGGCAGTACTGGTTCCGATTGTTTTGCGAGAGCCTGAACCGACCCTTCTGCTCACTCGCCGAACCGATCATCTGCATCACCATCCCGGCCAGGTCAGTTTCCCTGGGGGACGGGTTGAAGTGAGCGACACCTCTCCAGTCGAAACGGCCCTGCGGGAAACGGAAGAGGAGATCTCCCTGTCCAGGAGTCACGTGGAACTGCTGGGGCATCTGCCTGATTACCTTACCGGTACCGGTTTCCAGGTGACGCCTGTGGTGGGGCTTGTCAGTCCGCCGTTCGAGCTGAGCCTGGATGCCTTCGAAGTGGCTGAAGCGTTCGAGGTTCCCCTCTCCTTTCTGCTCGATGTGTCCAATCACCAGCGGCACGTTGCCGAGGTGCGGGGGCATCGGCGAGAGTACTATGCAATGCCCTATGGTGAATATTTCATCTGGGGAGCTACCGCGGGGATGATTGTCAGCCTGCAGCGCTTTTTGCAGTCGTGATGCCTTGTGATTTGTGTTGCAGGCTTTTGGTGGTATCTTGAATCATCTCCAAGAGGCTTGATTATTGAGGGCTGGTTACAGTCCCATGCCGCATGACCCTGTTTGCATTGATTGTTGCCCTCCTCATCGAACAACTTCGCCCGCTACCGGCTGCGCGTGTCGTCGATGCACCCTTGAAGGCCCTGGCCCGTTTCCTTGAGAACCGTTTCAATGACGGCCAGGCTCGCCATGGCGCGATCGCCTGGTGGCTGGCGATCCTTGGTGCCTGTTTTTTGAGCGCGCTCGCCTATTTTGTCCTGTGGCACTTCCACCCGGTGCTGGCGATCCTGTTCAATGTCATGGTCCTGTACCTGACGATGGGCTTTCGCCATGTGAGTCACTACTTTACGGACATCCAGCTGGCTTTGCGGATGGGTGAGCTCGTACGGGCAAGGCAGCTGATTGGCGAATGGAGAGGTCGTCACCATGATCAATCCAGTTCCTCCGAGGTTGCCAGGCTTGCCATCGAAGAAGCCCTTGTTGCATCGCACCGTAATGTTTTTGCCGTAGCCTTCTGGTTCATCCTGCTGCCTGGCCCCAGCGGTGCTGTTCTTTATCGTCTGGCTCGATTTTTCGAGAAGGAATGGGGGCAGCGGGCCGGGAGCGCGGAGTTCGGTGATTTCGGAGATTTCGCCCACAGAGCCTTTGCGGCCCTCGACTGGATTCCTGTGCGGCTGACTGCCGCGGCCTTTTCCATCGTCGGTGACTTTGAAGATGGGGTGTACTGCTGGCGGGCCCAGGCCAGCCAATGGACGGAGAAGGCTTCCGGTATACTTCTGGCAAGTGGAGGGGGGGCACTGGGTGTCCGCCTCGGCATGCCGATCCAGGAGTCCGGCGAAGTGCTGGAGCGTCCGGAAATGGGGATTGGCGATGATGCAGATGCAGATTTCATGCAGAGCACCATCGGTTTGATCTGGCGTACGCTCGTGCTGGTGATCTTGCTGCTGGCACTGCTGGGTGTCGCAGGATGGGTTGGTAACTAAACGTAGCAATACAGAGGAGGAATACAGATGGCTAATCGTGATGTCGTGGTTTTGAGTGCAGTTCGTTCCGCTATTGGCGCCTTCGGTGGTTCCCTTTCGGACATTGAACCGTCCGAGCTGGCAGGTACCGTCATGAAGGAAGCGGTCGTTCGTTCCGGCGTCGACCCCCAGCAGATCAACTACGTGACTGTCGGCAACTGTATCCCGACTGATTCCCGTTATGCCTACGTGGCCCGCGTTGCCTCCATTCAGGCCGGTCTGCCGATGGATTCCATCGCGATGGCTGTGAACCGTCTGTGTTCCTCTGGGCTGCAAGGTATCGTGACGACTGCTCAGCAGATTCTGCTTGGCGATTGCGATTATGGTGTCGGTGGCGGCGTTGAAGTGATGTCCCGTGGTGGCTACATGATGCCTGCCCTGCGTTCTGGCGCCCGCATGGGGGATGCCAAGGCGATTGACATGATGGTCGCCGTTCTCACTGACCCCTTCGGTGTCGGGCACATGGGTATCACCGCCGAGAACCTGGCTGCCAAGTGGGGTATTTCCCGCGAGGAGCAGGATGCCTTCTCCGTCGAGTCCCAGCGCCGCGCAGCCCTGGCCATTGACGAGGGGCGTTTCAAGTCCCAGATCGTTCCCATCGTGAAGCAAACCCGCAAGGGCGATGTGGTGGTTGATACCGATGAGCATCTGAAGCGTGGTACCACCCTCGAGTCCCTGGCCAAGATGAAGCCAGCCTTCAAAAAGGATGGTACCGTCACCGCCGGGAATGCGTCGGGCATCAATGATGGTGCGGCCTTCTTCGTGCTGGCCGATGCCGCCAAGGCTGCCGCTGCCGGCCAGAAGCCGATTGCCCGTCTGGTGTCCTATGCAGTGGCTGGCGTGCCCAACGACGTGATGGGTGAAGGTCCCATCCCTGCCTCCAAACTGGCCCTCAAGAAGGCGGGTCTGACTCTGGATCAGATGGACGTCATCGAGTCGAACGAAGCCTTTGCCGCCCAGGCGCTGGCCGTTTCCAAGGCACTGGGCCTCGATCCTGCCAAGACCAACCCTAACGGTGGCGCCATTGCCCTTGGGCATCCGGTGGGTTGTTCCGGTGCATTCATTGCCACCAAGGCTATCCATGAACTGCACCGCACCGGTGGCCGCTATGCATTGGTCACCATGTGTATCGGTGGTGGTCAGGGTATTGCCACAATTTTTGAGCGCATCTGATCGGATTCATTCTTGACGCACGAGGCCTTGCCACTCGGCAAGGCCTCGTTTCTTAAACCTTTCCGATGATGAATCAGAAGAAAAAGCTTGCAAGCCCATATTCTTTTCTTTTAGAATCCTAGGCTTCATTGCATTTCTTTCAGGAATACTAAAAGATGGCCAATTCGGCACAAGCCCGTAAGCGCGCCCGTCAAGCGGTCAAAGCCCGCACCCTCAACGTGAGCCTGCGCTCCCGTCTGCGTACCGCCATCAAGGCTGTCCGCAAGGCAATCGTTGGTGGTGACAAGCAAGCTGCCCAGCAAGTTTTCGTTTCTTCCCAGCGCACGATCGACAGCATTGCTGACAAGAAAATTATCCACAAGAACAAGGCTGCTCGTCACAAGAGCCGTCTGTCCTCCGCCATCAAGGCGATGGGCGCTGTGGCTGCCTGATTTTCACCGAGATTGGCAACGTAAAAGTTGCCATTCAGAAGAAAAAGGATCGCATTGCGATCCTTTTTTAATTTGTGCCGCATGATTTACATGAATTTCTGATAAATCAGCCGCTCCCTTTGTCTTGACATGCTTTTTGTTCAGGCGTTAGATACTCGTCATGCGGTCGCACGTGCGTACCCGAAGGCAATTGTGGTTTGAAGTCGCAGTTTCGTGTCTGGACTTTTCTATAAAGAGGGGGCGAATGTGAACAAATCCGAATTGATCGATCAGGTAGCAGCCGAGACGGATATCTCCAAAGCGGCTGCCGGGCGCGTCATCGACGCATCCATCGCAGCCATCAAGCAAGCGCTCACCCGTGGGGATACCGTCACTCTGGTAGGTTTTGGAACTTTTCATGTGGGAAAGCGCGTTGCGCGCAGTGGCCGAAATCCACGCACAGGGGTGGCCATCAAGATTGAGTCCGCCAAAATTCCTAAATTTAGACCTGGCAAAGCACTTAAAGATGCGCTAAACTGATGCCCTGTTGATTCATTGAATCCGTTTGATGAATAAACGGGTGCTTAGCTCAGTCGGTAGAGCGTCGCCCTTACAAGGCGAATGTCGGCGGTTCGACCCCGTCAGCACCCACCAGATTTTGCTTTAAACACGCAGGCTCTATTGGAGTGGTAGTTCAGTTGGTTAGAATACCGGCCTGTCACGCCGGGGGTCGCGGGTTCGAGTCCCGTCCACTCCGCCAAGAATGCATAGACCTGACTGGTCTGAAAATTTAAAAGGCTGCTTATGCAGCCTTTTTTACGTATGTGCGTACTCCACGTGCAATCCTGCTCGTGCGCAGAACCAACTGGCAAGGGCTTGTTAGGGCCCGGGACTGCAGGTAGACTTTGCGCGGTTAGTCTGACAAGCGTTCAGCCAAGCAGTATTCAGGGCGCACCGTTCCGTACGTATTGCCAATATTCCAGGTGCTGGATCGGCATATTGACTCGTGGCAAAGGCGAACGTGAGTTCGCCTTTTTACATTGGTTTTCGCCTTCACCTGCCGCTCGCAGCAATAGAGGATTTCTCATGTTTGATGCAGTACGCAACAACAAGAAAATTGTTCAGGGATTTTTGCTCCTGATCACGTTGCCATTTGCTTTTTGGGGGGTCGACTCCTACGTAAAGGGGGGCAGTGGTGGCGACGAAGTCGCGTCCATCGGCGGCAGCCCGATCTTTCAGGCGGAGTTTCAGGAGGCCTTGCGCGAGCAGCAGGACCGCCTGCGTAACATGATGGGGGAAAATTTCAACCCAGCGATGCTGGATACCCCTGAAACTCGTCAAGCCGTGCTCGAGAATCTGGTTAATCAGCGCCTTCTTGCGCTGGAGAGCGGCCAGCTCCGCTTGACCGTATCCGACACGCAGTTGCGGGATACCATCGCGGGCATTGCCGCCTTTCAGGATAACGGTCAGTTCTCCAAGCAACGCTATGAAGCTGTTCTTCAGTCCCAAGGCATGACCCAGCCGGTCTTCGAGGGACGTCTGCGCAGGGACCTCGCACTGCAGCAACTGGTGGGCGCAGTTGCAGAAGGCAATGTTGTCTCTCGTGCCGCCCTGGAGCGTGTCTTTGCTGTCCAGTTTGAACAACGACAGGTCAGCCAGGTTGCCCTGGATGCCCGGACGCTTGCTGCTTCCGTGAAGCTGGCTGATGGTGCCGTACGCAAGTACTATGACGATAACCGCAGTCGATTCGAACTGCCCGCCCAGTTGAAGGCGGAGTATGTATTGTTTACTCAGGAGGCGGTGGCAAGCCAGCTTGTGGTGAGCGAAGGAGATCTGCGCAAGGAATACGATGCCCATCCCGAACGCTACCGCCAGGAAGAAGAGCGTCGCGCCAGCCACATTCTTATTCAGGCTCCCAAGGACGGGGATGAGGCAAGCCGCAAGACAGCTCGGGAAAAGGCCGTGGCGCTGCTGGCTCAACTCAAGGCCAAGCCGACTGATTTTACCCGCCTTGCCCGGGAGAGCTCCCAGGATCCAGGCTCTGCCGAAAAGGGCGGTGACTTGGGCTTTTTCCCTCGGGGAGCCATGGTCAAGCCCTTTGAGGATGCCGCGTTTGCTCTTGCACACCCTGGCGATATTTCCGACTTGGTGGAGTCCGATTTCGGTTATCACATCATCCGTCTTGAGGCAGTCAAGGCCGCCAAGGTTCGGGCTTTCGAAGACGTGAAGGCTGAGATCAAGGAGGAGCTGAAGCGGACGGAATCCGGGCGAAAGTTTGCCGAGTTGGTGGAGGGCTTCAGCAATACGGTTTATGAACAAGCCGATAGCCTCAAGCCAGCGGCTGAAAAGTACAAGCTGGAGGTCCTTAGCTCCGACTGGCTGGCCAAAGGGCAAAAGGCGGCGAGTCCTTTTGACAATGACAAGGTCCTGACGGCCCTGTTCGCTGACGACGCAGTCAAGAACAAGCGCAATACTGACGCCATTGATCTGGGGCAGGGGAGGGTGATTGCGGCCCGCGTTCTTGAGCACAAGCCAGCGAGTGTGCGTCCCTTTGAGGAGGTCAAGGCCGATATCGAGAGGCTGCTGACCACAGAAGAGGCGGTGAAGCTGGCTGAGAAGGATGGTAGTGACAAGCTTGCGAAACTGCTCAAGGGGGAGAGCGTCGAGCTCGCCTGGACGACGCCCCAGACAGTCAGCCGGGCTGATCAGGGGGTACCTCCTGATGTCCTCGCCGCAGTCTTCAGGGCCAGGGCGGACAAGCTGCCTTCCTATGCTGGGTTGACCGTACCCGGACGCGGCTATGCGCTGTTCCGCATTGAAAAGGTCATGCGCCCGGAAATTACCAGCAAGGACGATCCTCGCCTGAAAGCGCTGGGAGAACAGTACGCACGCCTGCAGGCGGAGCAGGACTTCGCTGCTTATATCGCTTCCCTGCGCAAACGTCACGAAGTGAAGCTCAGTCTGCCAGCCATCAGCGAGCAGAAGGACCGTTGAATTTTCGCCGGGGGCAAAGAGCCCCTGGCTCACGTCAAGCATCCCGTAAGAAGCCCCGGAGTATTCCCCAAGATCGTCTCACACATGAAAAATCCGGAACCTGTTTGAGGTTCCGGATTTTCAGGGAGCCTGCCAGGCGGCAAGCAGTCCTTAAGCGAACAGGATTGTGGGATCCCTGTTTTTTACGGATAGCGTTTTGCCACCAAGGCTCAGCCCTGATCCGGGTTGCCCAGGGCTGTGGTATTGAAGCCTCCGTCCACATACATGATCTCGCCGGTGATGCCGCTGGCGAGATCAGAGCACAGGAAGGCAGCCGCGTTGCCCACCTCTTCGATGGTGACATTCCGGCGCAAGGGAGCATTGCGCTCGTTGAAGGAAAGCAGCTTGCCAAAGCTGCCGATGCCGGAAGCAGCGAGGGTCTTGATTGGGCCGGCTGAAATGGCATTGACCCGGGTACCTTCCGGTCCCAGGCTCACGGCCATGTAGCGTACGGCGGCTTCCAGGCTGGCTTTGGCCATTCCCATGATGTTGTAGTTGGGCATCGTCCGCACGGCACCCAGGTAAGACATGGTCAGCATGGCACCGTTGCGCCCCTTCATCATGGGCCGGGCTGCTTTGGCAAGGGCCGGGAAGCTGTATGCGCTGACCTCCTGGGAAATACGGAAGGCCTCACGGGTGGCACTGTCAAGGAAATCCCCTTCCAGCGCATCGCTTGGAGCGAAGGCGATGGAGTGCACCAGGCCGTCCAGACCATCCCACTGCTGGCCGAGTTGTGCGAACAGTCCGGTGATTTCGTCATCGTTCTGTACATCACAGGGATAGGCCAAGACACTGCCGAATTCGGCAGCCATCTTGGTCACGCGTTCCTGGAAACGCTCATTCTGATAGGTGAAGGCGAGCTCTGCCCCTTCCCGGTGCATGGCTTTGGCGATCCCGTAGGAGATCGAGCGGTTGGACAGCAATCCGGTGATGAGAATGCGTTTGCCGGCGAGAAAGCCCATGTAAGGTGTCTCCAGTTAATAACCGCTCGATTATAGCGGATGCTTTCCGGACGTGGTCTGTCGCGGAATTCATCACATCCGGTAGACTGAAACCATGCGTGCGACGATCACAACCCTTGCAATCCTGATCTTCTCCGGCCTGCTGGCGGGCTGTAGCCAAATCTGGAATGATCCATACCCGGCTGCGGAGCGGGGACAGAACATCCTTTACAGTGCTTTTACTCAACGCCCAAAGCACCTGGATCCGGTCCAGTCCTACAGTGAAGATGAGGCGACCTTCCTGTACCAGATCTATGAGCCACCCTATCAGTACCACTATCTGAAGCGCCCATTCCAGTTGATGCCCGCCACTGCAGCGGGCATGCCGGTAGTGCGCCACTATGGGCAGCAGGGGCAGTTGCTGGCGGCTGGCGGCGATCCTTCCGAGGTGGCGTACAGTGAGTACGAAATCCGGATTAAGTCAGGCATCCGTTTTCAGCCTCATCCAGCCTTTGCCACAGGATCTGACGGACAGCCCCTTTATCTGGGCATGAGTGCCAGGGATCTTGCGGATAAGCGCAGTCCGGGGGATTTTCCCAAGACGGCTACCCGCGAGCTTACTGCAGAGGATTATGTTTACCAGATCAAGCGTCTGGCTCATCCGCGGCTGCATTCCCCGGTCCTGGAGTTGATGGGAGACTACATCGTCGGGCTCAAGGCCCTGCATGCCCGCCTTGTGGAAGACGAGCGCAAGAGGCCGGACAAGGATAGGGGGCGCTGGATCGATCTGCGCACCTACCCAATGGAAGGGGTGGCTGTCCTGGACCGGTATTCTTACAAAATCCGTCTCAAGGGGGCCTATCCCCAGTTCCCCTACTGGTTGGCGATGCCTTTTTTTGCGCCCATCCCCTACGAGGCTGAGCGTTTTTTTGCCCAGCCAGGCATGGCGGAGCGCAATCTGACCCTGGATTGGTGGCCCGTAGGAACCGGGCCTTACATGCTGAAGGAAAACAATCCGAACGCACGCATGGAACTGGTGCGTAATCCCCACTATCGCGGGGAGACTTTTCCCTGCGAGGGGGAAGAGGGGGACCGTGAGGCCGGCTTCCTGGCGGATTGCGGCAAGCCAATTCCTTTCATCGACCGGGTCGTGTTTACCCGGGAGAAGGAAAGCATTCCCTACTGGAACAAGTTTCTGCAGGGATACTACGATGCTTCCGGCGTGTCTTCTGACAACTTCGATCAAGCGGTGCAGATGGCCGGGCAGGGGGACGTGACCCTGAGTGATGCAATGGCAAGAAAGGGAATCAAGCTTGCCACTTCCGTGGCACCCACGGTGATGTACATGGGGTTCAACATGCTGGATCCCGTAGTGGGTGGCAAGGACGAACGGTCACGCAAGTTGCGTCTTGCCATCTCGATCGCCATTGATCAGGAAGAGTTCATCTCTGTCTTTCAGAATGGGCGCGGTGTGCCAGCGATGCACCCCATTCCTCCCGGCATCTTCGGTCATCGGGAAGGTCAGGCCGGGATCAATCCCCACGTCTACGACTGGGTGGACGGCAAGCCTCGACGTAAAACGGTGGATGAAGCCCGTCGCCTGCTGGCCGAGGCGGGTTATCCGGGAGGAAGGGATGCCCGGACGGGAGAGCCGCTGATCCTGAACCTCGACACCACCGCCGCAGGCATGGGTGACAAGTCCATTGTGGACTGGCTGGCCAAGCAGTTCCGCAAGCTGGATGTGCAACTGGTGGTTAGGGCGACGGATTACAATCGTTTCCAGGATAAGGTTCGCAAGGGCAGCGCCCAGCTTTTTTACTGGGGCTGGAATGCGGATTATCCGGATCCGGAAAATTTTCTGTTCCTGCTCTACGGGGCCCAGAGCAAGGTCAAGAACCAGGGGGAGAATGCGGCCAATTACGAGAACGGGGAGTATGACCGCCTGTTTGAAAAGATGAAGGCCATGCCCGACAGTCCCGACCGGCTGGCGATCATCGAGCGGATGCTGACGATCCTGCAGCAGGATGCGCCCTGGATTTGGGGCTTCTATGAGAAGGCTTATGCCCTCCAGCATGGCTGGTTGTACAACCGTAAGCCGGGCAAAATCGTCCGGAATACACTGAAATATCAGAGGATCGATGTAGCCGCGCGGGAGCGTCTGCGGGCTGAATGGAACACACCGATCGTCTGGCCTCTGGTCCTGATCGGTCTGGCCTGCGCCGCTTTTGTGGCTCCAGCCGTGTTCCATTACCGACGCAGGGAATGGGCGGACGGTGGTTGCTGAGTGCTCCTCCAGGGCCTCGGCCCCGGATGACTAGCGGATCTGCAGGAGCCCCTCGTCGGCCAGTTTGCCGCCCACCAGCTTGATCAGTTCATCGACTACCTGGGCCGATGAGCGCGGATTGACCGATTCGCTGACGGCAGACCAGATCGGCTTGCCTTCAGGCAGGCGATACAGGGAAGTTTCCACTACCACTGTGGTGTTTTCGACCGTGTAGGCCGGGGTGGTATAGACGTAAGGATAGAAGCTGTAGAAGGGTCCATAGCGGGGACCAAAGCGCCGGAACATGGGGTCAGGCGCAAAGTGGGTCTGAGCGGGAACCCGTGTGATGGATTTGTCCACCGAGACCAGCCGCGCAACCAGCGCCCCGTCGAAGCCTGCAGCCGTCAAGCGGGAGCGGACGGTCCCGGCTTCCAGTGTTGGGTTCAGTTCCAGGGTGTAGCTCGCGGTGGCGGAGCTTCCCGGCGGTAGGGACTGCACTACCCGGTTTTCAGCCATCCGACGCAGATTGTCGTCGTTCACTGCCACAAAGATGGCCAGCTTACGGGGCATTCCACCAGAATCCTGGGGGTCGCGCCAGGTGGACTTGATGCTCGAACTCGCACAGCCTGTAACGGTTAAAAGGCTGATGGCCAGAATCAATACGCGGCTCGGTTTCATTGCGTCTCCCGCAGGGATGGAATCTTGTCTCTTCAGACCACAGCGGGAGAGGGGGATTCAATGAAAATGGGGTCGTCTCAGAAAACGGAAAATAAAGCACGCCAGTCCGGTTGTTACGGGACAACTCATCCTTGGTGTCTGGCAACGCCAGCCGGCTTTTCCGCCCGGTCGCCGCGGGACTGCGGGACAGGAAAGGAAAGGAGCTTAGCGTCGCTTGTAGCGACTGGGAACCGGTCCTCCAGCGTTGCTACCCTCCGGCTGGACCGCGGGTTTGCCGTAGAGCTTGAAGACCCGTTTGGCGTCCTGTTCTGCCCGCAGTTGGGTGCAAATGGCGGGATCATCGTCATGATCGCTGAAGTAGCCGTCGGCCTGAGCCTTCATGACGAGCTGGATGGCGGCATGTTCGGAGAGGTTGAAGCGTTCGAAAAGGAGGGTGGCAACTTCGTCCAGATGTTCTTCGTAGGTCATGGCGGCGGGTCCGGTCGGACCTGTAGGCAGAAGGCCGTCATTCTACCCCTTACAGTACATTGCCCCGAGGGGGAGCGCGCAGGATAATCCTGCCTCCCGACAGTGATTCCAGAGAACGCCATGTCTGCGCACACCCTCCGCTTGTCTGCCCTCTACCGCTATCCGGTCAAATCCATGCGCGGCCAGAGTCTTGAGCGGTCGCATCTGACTCCCCTGGGCTTGGCTTTCGACCGTATGTGGATGGTGGCGGACCGCCATGGCCGGTTGGTGACGGGGCGGGAGTTTCCCGAACTCGTCAAGGTAACAGCCGAGCCGTCGGACCTAGGGGTGACCCTTGCGGCTCAAGGACGCGCGCCTTTGTTTGTGCCCAATACGGCATTTTCCGTGCCTCAGGATGCCACGGTCTGGAGCGATACCTTCCCTGCCTGGGGAGGAGCGGTAGAGGCCGACGCATGGATCTCCCGCTTTGCCGGTGTTTCCCTGCGTTTTTTGTGGGCTGGAGCTCAACCCACCCGGCGGCTCCAGACGGATCCTGAAGTACCCCTATCCTTTGCTGACGGGTATCCCCTGTTGCTGACTGGCCAAAGCTCCCTGGAGGATCTCGAATCCCGGGTGGGGCGTGCCCTGGGGATGGCCCGCTTCCGGCCCAATCTGGTGGTTTCAGGCGCAGAGGCCTTTGCGGAGGACCACTGGAAGCGGATCCGCATCGGTGACGCGACCTTTCGCATCGTCAAACCCTGCGAGCGATGCGTATTCACCACGGTTGATCCGGATGCAGGAAGCAAGGGTCTGGATCAGGAGCCCTTGCGTACCCTCGCCAAATATCGACGAACTCCCGCAGGTGTGATCTTTGGCCAGAACGTGATTGCCGAAGGCAGTGCCGAGTTGCGGCCGGGAATGGAAGTCGAAATTCTGGCGTAGTTCTTTCCGCCTGCCCATGAAAAACGCCGCGGCTGCAACCCCGCGGCGTTCTGGGATCCCTGGCTGGGATCAGCGGCTGATCGGCTTGTAGCGGATGCGCTTGGGTTTGGCGCCTTCTTCACCCAGGCGTTTTTTCTTGTCTTCTTCGTATTCCTGGTAGTTGCCAGCGAAGAAGGTCCACTGGCTGTCGCCTTCGGCGGCCAGGATGTGGGTACAGATCCGGTCCAGGAACCAGCGGTCGTGGGAGATGATCAGCGCGCAGCCGGCAAATTCCAGCAGCGCGTCCTCCAGGGCGCGCAGGGTTTCCACGTCAAGGTCGTTGGACGGTTCATCGAGGAGTAGCACGTTGCCGCCGTCCATCAGGGTCTTGGCCAGATGCAGGCGCCCGCGCTCGCCACCCGACAGGTTGCCCACCAGCTTCTGCTGATCGCCACCCTTGAAGTTGAAGCGGCCGATATAGGCGCGGCTGGGCATTTCGAATTTGCCGATGGTGAGGATGTCAGCGCCGCCGGCCAGCTCGTCAAACACGGTCTTGCTGCCGTCGAGGCAGTCACGGGACTGGTCCACGTAGGCGATCTTGACCGTTGGACCGATCACCACATCGCCGGAGTCGGGCGTGTCCTGGCCGGTGATCATCTTGAACAGGGTGGATTTACCGGCGCCGTTGGGACCGATGATGCCGACGATGGCACCGGCAGGGATGCTGAAATTCACCTTGTCCATCAGCAGCTTGTCGCCAAAGCCCTTGGATACGTCGGTGAACTCGATGACCTTGTCGCCCAGGCGCTCGCCCACGGGGATGAAGATCTCCTGGGTTTCGTTGCGCTTCTGGTATTCCACCGAGGACATCTCCTCGTAGCGGGACAGGCGGGCCTTGCTCTTGGCCTGGCGTGCCTTGGGGTTGGAACGTACCCACTCCAGCTCCTGCTTCATGGCCTTGATGCGGGCCCCTTCCTGCTTGGACTCCTGCTCCAGGCGGGCTTCCTTTTGCTCCAGCCAGCTGGAGTAGTTGCCCTTCCAGGGAATGCCGTGACCGCGGTCGAGTTCGAGGATCCACTCGGCGGCGTTGTCGAGGAAGTAACGGTCGTGGGTGACGGCCACCACGGTGCCCGGGAAACGCACCAGGAACTGTTCCAGCCACTCGACGGATTCCGCGTCCAGGTGGTTGGTGGGTTCGTCCAGCAGCAGCATGTCGGGGCGCGACAGCAGCAGCTTGCACAGGGCGACGCGGCGCTTTTCACCGCCGGACAGGGGGCCGATTCTGGCGTCCCAGGGCGGCAGGCGCAGGGCGTCGGCAGCAATTTCAAGCTGGGTTTCCACGTCGGCGCCGCTGGTGGCGATGATGTTTTCGTATTTGGCCTGCAGTTCGGCCAGCTTGTCGAAGTCGGCATCGGGCTCGGCGTAGGCTGCGTACACCTCTTCGAGCTTCTGTTTGGCCTGCATCACTTCGCCGAGACCGGATTCCACTTCTTCGCGCACGGTCTTTTCGGCGTCGAGCTGCGGCTCCTGGGGCAGGTAGCCGATGGACATGTTGGGCTGCCATTGCACTTCGCCGTCGTATTCCTTGTCGGCGCCGGCCATGATGCGCAGCACGGTGGATTTGCCCGAGCCGTTGAGGCCGAGCAGGCCGATCTTGGCGCCGGGGAAGAAGGACAGGGAGATGTCCTTGATGATCTGCCGCTTGGGCGGGACGACCTTGCTCACGCGGAGCATGGACATGACGTATTGGGCCATGGGAAGTATCCAGTAACGCAAAAAACCAAAGGCGAGACTTTACCCGAGTTGCCCGTCCCCGCGGCACTCCTGGTGCCAAATGCCTGTTCAGTGACTGCCGAGCAGGTCGCGGAGGATTTCGTCCTGCTCTTCCTGGGACAGGAAATAGGCATAGAGGGAGCGGGCCCGACTGCTGGCGCATCCGCCGAGGAGCGCGATCTGCTCGTCCATGTGCTTCAGGTCCAGGTGGAGCAGGATGGCAGGAGCTCCCTTGACCCGGGGGCAGGCCTTTTCCCTGCCGGCTTCCGTGAAGCCCAGCATCCGCTTGTAGAAGCGGGCGTGACGGGGATGGACCTCGATCACGGCATCGGTCATCCCGTGGATCAGGCGGGCATGGATGTAGATCAGGTGGAAAAGGGCGCCCAGGACTTCCTTGGGATTGTGCTGGGTGTCCACGGCAAGCTTGGTGATCTCGCACAAACGCGTTCCCGGTTGGCGCAGAAACCGCAACTCATGGGCGTAGAGGGTGTCGGCCAGCAGCCCGTCTTCCCCGTCCAGACGCAGCGTGACAGTGCCAAAGACCTCGGCTTCGCTGGAGGCCACCAGGGTGATGCAGTCCGGATGGGATTCAATCAGGCCGCAGTCGCCCGGGTGTATGCCACGCCAGGCATAGCGCCGTTCGATCAGCAACCGGACCGCATGCCCATGGTTGTCCGGGTCCGCGCAATGAATGGCATAGGACGAAGACTGGATGGAAGCGAAAAGTCGATCATCCGGCAGGATGTCTGGCGCAACGGGGGAGCGAGAACCTTGAGCAGTGGGCATTGAACGCTCGTACGCAGGATCCTCTGCCAGGATGGGGGCTGAAGCGTGCATCAGTGCCAGGATTTTCCGTGTCGGAAAAAAAGTAAGAAAAGATGACTTTTTTAACACGTCAGTAGAGATTAAGTCATTAAGGTTGTATTGATTTTTTGTAAATTAAATTATGTGACGAACTGCAGTCGTGCCAGATGCGCATACACACCATTGGATGCCATCAGGGTTTCGTGGTTGCCTTGCTCCACGACTCGCCCCGACTCCATCACCACGATCCGGTCTGCCTTCTGAACGGTGGCAAGACGATGGGCGATCACCAGGGTTGTCCTGTCTCGCATGAGTCCCTCCAGTGCCCGCTGGACCATACCCTCACTTTCGGCATCCAGGGCTGACGTCGCCTCATCCAGCAACAATATGGGCCGGTCGGCGAGGAGTGCGCGGGCAATTGCAATGCGCTGACGCTGGCCCCCTGAGAGGCGCACCCCCCTTTCTCCCAGATCGGTGTCGTAGCCCTCGGGCAGGCCACGAATGAACTCGTCGGCAAAAGCTGCCCGGCAAGCGCCCTGCACCTCTGCCAGGCTCGCCTCGGGCCGGCCGTAGCGCACGTTCTCCAGCACGCTGGCCGCAAAGATCACCGCATCCTGGGACACCAGGGCAATGTGCTGACGCAGGGCCAGGGGATCCGTGTTCCCCAGTGCCACGCCATCCATCCGGATGGTGCCCTGATCCGGATCGTAGAATCGCAACAGCAGCTGAAAAACCGTGCTCTTGCCTGAGCCTGATGGGCCGACCAGGGCGACGGTTTCTCCTGGGCAGACGTGCAGGCTGAAATTCTCCAGGGCGGGGGTATCCGGGCGGCTGGGGTAATGGAAGACCACGTCCGTCAAGCTCAGCTCACCCCGCGCAGGATGCGGAAGGGGCTGGGGCTCAGGGTGGGGGCGCACTGCCGGCTGGGCTGAAAGGATTTCCATCAGCCTTTCGGTGGCGCCCGCTGCCCGCTGCAGGTCCCCCCAGACTTCTGACAGGGCCCCGACACTGCCTGCGACAATCGCCGCGTAGAACACGAAGGCGGATAATTCCCCGGCGCTCAGGCGGCCGGCCAGCACGTCATGTCCTCCGATCCACAGGATGAAGGCGATGGCGCCGAACACAGCACCATGACGGCGGCCACCAGCCGGGCCCGGTTGGCCACCCGCTCCTGGGCGGTGGCAAAACTGTCTTCCACCAGCCGGGCGAATTCATCCCGATCCAGGCCCTCATGGCCATAGGCCTGGAC
>NZ_JAQUVG010000100.1 GCF_028693495.1 Zoogloea sp.
ACCAGCAGGGCCGCCACCAGGAAATTGCGGGCAACCACCCGGGCATACCCTTCCGAGACCCGGGCGCCCGACGCATAGCCCAGAGCCAGGGCCAGCAGAAACAGGCCGATGGTCGGTGCCGTGATGACGATGGAACTGCCCACATGGGGCACCAGCCGGCGCAGGGCAATCACCTCGGCGCCCAGGGAACAGAACCCTTCGATGAAGACGATGAGATAGAGCAGCGGACGGGACATGGGATTCAGGCGTGAGGTGCCGGGCGGGCCAGGGCATCTCGCCAGGCTGCCGCCAGGGCGGGATGGAAGGGATCATGGCCGCAGCCGGGAATGGGGATCAGGTCGCTGCCGGGAATCGCCACATGAAGGCGAACCCCATTCCCCGGGGGGCAGACCAGATCATCCCCACCGTGGATCAGGGTGACCGGCAACGCCGCCAGCGAGGCGCAGCCAGCGAGGAAGGTGGTCTCCTCAAGAAAACAGCCCGCCAGCAGATAATGGGCCTGAAGCCGGTACTTGAGCACCAGGGACTCCCGGCCTGCGGCATCAGGTTCCGTGAGAATGGCGGCCGGGTCCGCGACCGCCTGTTCATAGCGCTGCCAGGCCAGAGCCGCTGCCCCTGCCACGCCGGCATCCGCAGCCCCCAACCGATCCGCCAGCGCGGACAGCAGCGTCTCCGGAGAGGCCTCCGGCAGGGCCGCCGCCAGGGCCTGCCAGGCGGCAGGACGATGGCGCGCCACCCCACGGAAAAACCAGTCGATGTTCCCGTGACCCGGCATGAAGCTGCTCCGCAGCACCAGGCCGGAGACGGCCTGCCGGTGGGCCTGGGCATAAGCCAGCCCCAGGGCTGCCCCCCAGGAGCCCCCCGTAACCCGCCATCGTCCGACCCCCAGGACGCTGCGGAGCCTCTCCAGATCCGCCACCAGCCGGGCCGTATCGTTGGCCTCCGTCCGCCCCCGGGGCTCGGAACGCCCCGCCCCTCGCTGGTCTGGCAGGATCACCCAGTGACGGAGGGGGTCATACAGGGTCTTCAGACGGGGCGTACAGCCGCTGCCGGGCCCACCGTGCAACACGAGCACCGGCTCTCCAGCGGGGTTGCCCCAGGTCTCCACGAACAGGCGATGACCTTCACTGACGGGTAGGAAGAAAGTGGTGGAACGGTCGTCCGGAGGCACAGGCATCAAATCATGATTTTCGTGAGGCAGGAGTATGCCGGCCTTTGCCAAACTGCGCTCCACGGTGATGCCATCCGGCAGACCCGAAACCATAAACCCTAAAACTGGAGACTCATCATGACCTGGATCACACCCCAAGCCTGCGATCTGCGTTTCGGCTTCGAAATCACCATGTACATCGCCGCCAGGTGATGGAGCCCGGACAGACCGCCTGCGGTCTGTCCCCCCATCTCGCGGCAGCGAATCGGCGTTGCCCCCCCAGCGCCGCAACGTCCCTCACAGCCTCAGCGGTCACATCCAGCCATGAAGATCCGAGTTCTCGGCTCCGCCGCCGGCGGCGGCTTTCCCCAGTGGAACTGGTACTGCGCCGACTGCCGGGGCGTACGTGCCGGCAAGGCGAGTCTGCAGCGCCGGACCCAGTCGTCCATCGCAGTGAGCGCCGATGGCGACCGGTGGACCCTCGTCAATGCCTCGCCGGACATCCTGCAGCAATTCCAGCACTTTGCCGGGACCTGGCCCACGGAAGGCCTGCGCGGCTGCGGCATCGAATCGGTCGTCCTGGTGGACGCCCAGATCGACCACACCACCGGCCTCTACATGCTGCGCGAAAAGGGCAGCCCGTGGCCGATCTGGAGCACCGATCCTGTGTTCGAGGATCTGACCCGGGGCAATCCCATCCTGCATCTGCTGGAACACTATTGCGGCGTGGCCCGCCAGCCGATCCCGCTGGACGGCCGCAGCTTCCACCCGCAGGGCGCTGCCCGCCTGAACTGGCGCGCCATGCCGCTACTGTCGGCGGCGCCGCCCTACTCGCCGCACCGGGGCAACCCGGTGCCCGGCGACAACATCGGCCTCACCATCATCGACCCGGCCAGCGGCAGGCGGGTGTTTTACGCCCCCGGCCTGGCCGAGGTGGACGACGCCGTCTTCGACGCGATGCGCAGCGCCGACTGCGTGATGGTGGACGGCACCTTCTGGACCGACGACGAGATGATCAGTCTGGGCCTCTCGAAGAAGCGCGCCCGCGACATCGGCCACCTGGCCCAGAGCGGCCCCGGCGGCATGATCGAACAGCTCGCCCGCCTGCCGCGCCATGTGCGCCGGGTGCTCATCCACATCAACAACACCAACCCGATCCTCGACGACAGCTCGGCAGAACGCACGGCCCTCACCGCCGCCGGCATCGAGGTGGCTTTCGACGGCATGGAGATCACCCTATGAACGCCAGCACCCAGCGCCCCTGGAGCCCCGAGGAATTCGAAGCCCAGCTGCGCGACAAGGGCACGGCCTACCACATCCACCACCCCTTCAACGTCATGCTCAACTCCGGCAAGGCCACCCGGGAGCAGATCCAGGGCTGGGTGGCCAACCGCTACTACTACCAGATCATCATCCCGCAGAAGGACGCTGCAGTAATGTCCAACTGTCCGGACCGGGACGTACGACGGGAGTGGATCCAGCGCATCCTCGACCACGACGGCCACGGCGACGACCCGGGTGGCATCGAAGCCTGGCTGCGCCTCGGCCAGGCGGTGGGCCTCAGCCGCGAGGAGATCGTGGACCAGCGCCACGTGATCCCTGCGGTACGCTTCGCCTGCGACGCCTACCTCAACTTCTGCCGCCAGCGCCCCTGGCAGGAGTCCGTGTGCTCCAGCCTCACCGAGCTGTTCGCCCCCACCATCCACAAGCAACGCCTGGCCCACTGGCCCGAGCACTATCCCTGGATCGAGTCCGACGGCCTGCAGTACTTCCGCAACCGGGTCACCCAGGCCCGCCGCGACGTGGAACAAGGCCTGGCGATCACCCTCGGCTACTTCGATACCCGCGCCGCCCAGCTCCGCGCACTCGACATCCTCAAGTTCAAGCTCGACATCCTGTGGTCGATGAACGACGGGATGATGATCAAGTACGGTCTGGAAGGCGGCGTGAAGGGCACCGTCCAATGAGCACCGGCAGCACCTTCGGCGCCCGCCCGGCCATCAACCGGCTGTTCCGCTTCCAGTGGGAGCCGGCCCAGCAGGCCCACGTGCTGCTGTACCCGGAAGGCATGGTCAAGCTCAACCAGAGCGCCGGCGAGATCCTCAAACGCTGCGACGGTGAGCGCAGCGTGGCGGAGATCGTCGCCGACCTGGAGGCCGCCTTCAACGCCAGCAACCTGACCGCCGACGTGGAAGCCTTTCTGAAAATGGCCGACGAACAGAACTGGATCACCTGGAAGGACGAATGATGGAACCGCTGCTCGTCCCCCGCCGCCCCGGCCCCCTGTGGCTGCTGGCCGAAGTCACCTACCGCTGCCCCCTGCACTGCGCCTTCTGCTACAACCCGGTGGACTTCGCCCAGGCCGGGCCGGAGCTGGCGACGGAGGACTGGCTGAAGGTGATCCGCGAGGCGCGGGAGATGGGCGCCGTCCAGTTCGGCATCTCGGGCGGCGAGCCGCTGCTCCGCGACGACATCGAGATCCTCGTCGGCGAAGCCCGCAAGCTGGGCTTCTACACCAACCTGATCACCTCCGGCGTGGGCCTCACCGAGGCGCGCCTGGCGGCCCTCAAGGAAGCCGGGCTGGACCACATCCAGCTGTCCTTCCAGGACGCCACCCGCGAAACCAACGACCTCATCACCAACACCCGCAGCTTCGAACTGAAGCGCCAGGTGGCGGCGATGACCAAGGCCGCCGGCTACCCGACGGTGATCAACTGCGTGCTGCACCGGACCAACATCGACCACCTGGACCGCATCATCGAGATGGCCGTCGAAATCGGTGCCGAATATCTGGAGCTGGCCAACACCCAGTACCACGGCTGGGCCTTCCTCAACCGCGATGCCCTGATGCCCACTGCCACCCAGCTGGCCGAAGCCGAGGCCGTCACCGAACGCTGGAAGGCCAAACTCGGCAAGCAGATGCGCATCCTCTTCGTCACACCGGATTACCAATCGAAGAAACCCAAAAAGTGCATGAACGGCTGGGGGGAAGTCTTCCTGTCCGTCACCCCGGACGGCCTGGCCCTGCCCTGCCACACCGCCCGCATGCTGCCGGGCCTGGAATTCCCGGACGTGCGCGCGCACGCGCTGGACTGGATCTGGCACGACTCCCCGCTATTCAACCGCTTCCGTGGCACCACCTGGCTGCCGGAAACCTGCCAGCGCTGCGAAGACAAGGAGAAAGACCACGGGGGCTGCCGCTGCCAGGCCTACATGCTCACCGGGAAGGCCGACGCCACCGATCCCGTGTGCCCCAAGTCGCCGGACCACGGGCTGATCGAAACCGCCCTCACGCGGGCGGAAGACAACCGGCATACCCGCCCACTGGTGTTCCGCGACCCCAAGGCTTCACGCCGTCTCGACCGGGCTTTCTGAGCCGGGTGCCACACGCCTGAAACAGTCGGCAGGTTCAATCCGGAGCCCAGTGACCCGTGCTCCGGAGGTTGCCATGCCCGGCCCCCTTGCCATCACCCTGCTCCCAGCGGACGACCACAACGGCCGCATGGCTGCGGCAACACTGCTCGAGACCGCCTTTGCCGACGGCGGCCGCTATGCCCGCAGCCGGATCCTCACGCAGCTCTCCCCCGAGGTCCCCCCCTTCTACCGTCATGCCTTCATTGCCCGACGGGAGGGCGACATCGTGGGCGTGGGCTGCCTGAAGGCCGCCGACTGGGCCTCCGACACCCACATCCTGCACCTGTCCGCCGTGACCGAAGCCGCCCGCGGCCAGGGGATCGCCCGGGCCCTGGTGTGCGCCCGCATCGCCTGGGTCCGGGAACACTTCGACTGCGGCCGCCTGCTGGTCTCCACCGCCCACACCCGGCGCTTCGTCCGACTCGGTTTTCGCAGCGTGGGCACGCATGCCGCCGGGGAACGCCGGCTGATGATGATGGAATTCAGCCGATGACCGCTCTCCGGATGCCACCAACTCGACCTTGATTCGCGCCAGCCGGGGTTTATGCTGGATGACATGGGCGCACTGCAGAAGAACAGCCACCGGCCCCCACGTCAGAACCAGGGAGAGGCATCATGGCGGATACCATCAGGATCACCCTCAAGGGACACGCAGCCAGCTCCGAAGGCCTGTGGCTCACCAGTGCAGGACAGGCCTCCAGCCTGTTCAGCGGCTGCACCGCACACAGCGTGCGCCTGGAGGGGCCAGACAGCCGGGGGCGCAGCGAGCTCCTGAGCCTGGACATTCCCCCTACGGCCCTCGTGGAGGTGGAGCTGGACGGCGACCTGCGCTTCTGGACCACCGCCGACACCCTGCGCGAGCGTCTGGCCGATGACACCGACGACACCCACCGCAGCCTCCCCGGCGAGACCTGGAGCCTGCCCAGCCAGCTCAGTCTCCCCGGTGCCCGGCGCGGCCTGTTCGGCAAACTGGCACTGAAGGCCCTCCACTGGCTCGACATCAAACCCGACGACGCCCTGCGCGACACCCTCGTGGAACGTGCCCAGAACCGAGCCATCCCCCAGGAGGGTCTGTTCCCGGTGGGCGCCGACGGCAGCCTGGGGGCCCGCCTCAGTGCCCCCATCCCGGACGGCGAGCGCTGCCTGATCCTGCTCCATGGCACCGCGTCCAGCACCGAAGGCAGCTTCGGCAAGCTCTGGAAGGAGCAGTCCCGCCAGTGGAAGCGCCTGCAGGCGCACTTCGGCGACCGGATCTACGCCCTTGAGCACTGGACTCTCACCCGCAGCCCCCTCGAGAACGCCCGGGACGTGGCGCGCCTGCTCCCCCGGCGGGGCCAGGTCAGCTTCCTGTCCCATTCCCGCGGCGGCCTGGTAGGTGAGCTGCTGTGCCTCGACCCGGCCAACTTCGGGATGGATGATGCCCTTGCCAGCCTGGACGCCACCAAGCGCGGACGCGACCCGGCCTGGGACCGCGCCGTGGACGTCCACAAGGCGGCCCTGCAAACGGTGGTGGGCGAACTGGCTGCCCGCCCGCACCTGACCATCGGCCGCTTCGCCCGGGTGGCCTGCCCCAGCCGCGGTACCAGCCTGGCCGGCGACAAGCTGGACAACTGGGCCTCCCTGATGGTGCTGGCCGCCATCGGCTGGGAAATGCGCCAGTCCGGCCGGCGCAGCCTCCTGGCCGGTGCCGGGACCCTCGCCCGGTACGGGCTCGACCTGCTCGGCGAGACGCTGGCCGCCGTGGTGGCCAGCCGGCGGCGCCCCGACCAGCTTCCCGGCCTGCAGGCCATGATGCCGGGCTCGGCGCTGGTGGGACTCCTCAACGGCGCGCCGGCCCGCGGGGCGCTCTTCGTGGTGGCCGGGGACTGCGCCCCCGAAGAAGGAGAGGCCCTGTCGGCCTTGCGCATCTGGCTCGCCGACCGCTACTACGAACGGGACCACGACCTGGTAGTGGACACCCGCTCCATGTTCGACGGCGCGCTGCGTCCCGCCCTGCCCAGCGGAGCCCGGGCCCGCATCCAGTTCCGCAGCGGCGCGGACGTCAATCACTTCAGCTACTTCCGCAACGACGACAGCGCCACAGCCGTGGTGGGCGCCCTCCTCCAGGACCCGGACAGCGACCGCCTGTTCAAGGATTACCAGGGCGACTGGCCCCTGGACGACAGCACTGGCGAGGCCCACCGCGGCCTGTTCGGTCCCCGGGAACTGGCCGAACCGGGAGACGACCGGGCCCGGGGCATCGTAGTCATCGTGCCGGGTCTGTGCGGCTCCCAACTCCTGGCCAGCGGCCGGGAGATCTGGGCCAGCATCCCGGCCCTCGCCCTGGGAGGCTTCACCCGCCATCTCCAGGCCCGGGACAGCCGCGTCACAGCGGGCAAACCCCTCGACGGCACCTACCTGCCCCTGGCCAACAGCCTGCGCCAGCGGGGCTATCAGGTGCGCATGGCCGGCTACGACTGGCGCCTGTCCCTGCACGATGCAGCCCCCGGACTGGCCGGCATGCTTCGCGACAGCATCGCCCAGGCCCGTCGCCTCAATCGCCCCCTGCACATCGTCGTGCACTCCATGGGCGGCGTACTGCTGCGCTACACCTTCGCCACCACTGACGGGCTGTGGTCCGAGTGGAACGGCCTGCCCGGAGACCCCCGGGTGCTGATGCTGGGCACCCCCAACAAGGGCTCCCACGCCATCACCCTGCTCATGACCGGCCGGGACAGGTTCTTCCGCCAACTGGCCCTGCTGGACATCACCCGCTCCCAGAACGAGCTGCTCGGCACGGCGGCCCGCTTCACCGGCGTCATGGAACTGCTGCCCTGGGACCCCAGCGGAGCCGACAGCGAGATCCGCCTCCCCGCCACCTGGAGCCGCTTCAGGGCGGCGGATGGTCCCGGTGCCCAGGATCGTCCGGAACCCGACGCCGACGCCCTGGCCGCCTCGTCGCGGATCTGGGAAGTCCTTGCCCGACATGATCCCCTGATCGACAGCCCGCGCCTCATCTACGTGGCCGGGCAGGCCGACCAGACCCCGGTGGTGGCCCAGGTCAGGGACAACCGTTTCGAACTCCTCGTCACCCCCGAAGGGGATGGCCGGGTCCCCTGGTCCACCGGCATTCCGGAGGCCTGTTCCCTCGGCGGCCGGTCCTACTTCACCCGCATCGAGCATGGCGACCTGCCGTCCGTCACCGAGCTGCATGACGCCTACCTGGAGCTGCTCGAAAAAGGCCGCAGCAATCGCCTGTCCAGCGAACCGCCGGTCCGCCGTGGGGCAGGTACCCGCCCCTGGCGCAGCGACGAAGCGGACGCCACCCTCTACCCCACGGCAGCAGAGCTGATGGCTGCGGCCACCGGCGGCAGCCTGCGCTCCGCCCGCAAGACCGTGAAGTCCCGCTACCGCAGCGAGGTTCGGGTACTCCACGGGGATCTGCTGCATGCCGAATCGGCGGTCATGGTCGGCCACAGCTGGGGTGCCAACGCCCTCGAGTTCACCGAAAAGCTGATCGACCAGGCCCTGGGCGGGCGCATGCAGCGCATACTCGACGCCGGGCTGCACGCGGGAGCCCTGGGCACCCACAGCCTGTACTGCAAGCAACCCGGCGATCGCTACACCGAAGGCGCCATCGTCATCGGGATCGGCCGCATCGGCCAGCTCAGCGGCGGCCAGCTCAGTCTGGCCGTGTCCAGGGCTCTGGCCAGCTACGCCGTCGAGCAGCTCAACCTGGCACGACAGCAGGCCCCGACCGCCAGCACCCCGCTGGCACTGCCTGTGAGCACCCTGCTCATCGGCGCAGGCATCGGCGAACTGACCCTGGCCGACTCCGTCACCGCAATCCTGCGGGGCCACCGGGATGCCCGCCTGCGTCTCGAACGCGCCGGCCTTGCCGACATGCTGCGCCTGACCCGGCTGGACATCATCGAGGTGCTGGAAGACCGGGCCATCCATGCCCTGCGTGCCGCCCAGGACGCCGTCGAGGTGGATCCCCAGCTGGCCCGGGCCTTCTACGTGGAGACCGCCATCCAGCCCCACCAGGGGGCGCGTCGGCGGGCCAGTGCCGTCAGCGAGGACGGTCAGTGGCACCGCATCGCCATCAGCTCCATCGGCGGCCAGGACGGCACCGCCCGGCTGATGTTCGACGTGTCTGGCGAACTGGCCCGGGCCGAGCGCACCTACAACGCCGTGCCGACCGAGGACATCCGCGAATTCGTGCAGAGCCTGGTGGGCACCACCCGCGACCAGGAGCAGGTGGGACGCGCGCTCTTCGAGCTCATCGTCCCCAACTGGCTCAAGGACCTGGCCCCCGACCAGCGGCGCTCCCAACTGATCGTGGACGAAGCCTCGGCCAGCTACCCGTGGGAACTCCTGCGCGACCGCGCCAGTGAACTGGACGGGGACAGCGGCAAGCCCCTGTCAGTGCGCAGCGGCCTCATCCGGCAGCTGGCTACCGGTGAGTTCCGCACCAACGTCCGGCGTCCTGAAGGCTTCCGCGCCCTGGTGGTGGGCGACCCGGACAGGGGGGACTGGGCCCGTTACCTGCCCCCCTTGCCCGGCGCCGTGGAGGAAGCCCGCGATGCCGCACAGCGCCTGGAAGCCGCCGGCTTCAAGCCCGCCCTGCACCTCCAGAGCGAGGCACGCCAGATCCTCCTCGACCTCTACAGCGAGGAATGGCGGGTGCTTCACTTGTCGGGCCACGGTATCTACGCGCAGGACATCCCCGCCACCGGCACCACCGGCCCGCTGCACCAGGGCACCGGCATGGTCATCGGCGCCGGCCGCCTGCTACGCCCCGCCCACATCGAACAGATGCGCGCCGTCCCCGACTTCGTGTTCCTCAACTGCTGCAACCTGGGCAAGATCGAGGACACGGCCGGCCAGAGCCTCAGCGGCCGCCCCGGCAGCCCAGCCATGGCCGCCAACCTGGCCACCGCCCTGATCCGGGCCGGCGTGCGCTGCGTGATCGCCGCCGGCTGGGAAGTCCAGGACGACGCCGCCCTGTGCTTCGCCGGCGAGTTCTACGAACACTTCCTCAAGGGCACCAGCTTCGGGGAGTCCGTCCTGGCCGCCCGACGCAAGACCTACGACAAGTACGCCGACGCCAACACCTGGGGTGCCTACCAGTGCTACGGCGACCCCGGCTTCGTGCTGGCGCACCCCTACCAGGCCACCCCGGTACGCAGAGCAGCGCCCGACTACGGCCACCTGGTGGCGGCCAGCGAAGCACTCTGTGAGCTGGAACGGCTGACCCTGAGCGCCCATCACGCCGGCGGGCTGGGCAAGGTTTACACCCCCCAGCCGGTGATCCGCGCCCTTCAGGCGGTCTGCGAACGCCAGGGCTGGATCCGTCGGGGCGACGTGCTCGAAGGCTTCGCCCGCCTGTGCGCCGAGCACACCCTGCATGAGCAGGCCATCGACTACTACCGGCAGGCCCTCCTCGCCCCCGATGGCAGCGCGTCCCGACGGGCCGAGGAGCAGCTCGCCAACATGCTCACCCGCCACGCCGCCACCCTGATCACCACCGACCCCACCCACGCCACCGGGCTCCTGGACGAAGCGGACGCCGTCCTCGGTCCTTCCCAGGGGGCTGGGCTGGCCAGCCCCGAACGCCATAGCCTCCGGGCCGCGGTGATCCGCCGGCGCATCGCCCTCCAGCTGCACACGGAAGCCGACCCCGACACCCTCCTCGGCCTGCTCCGGGCCATGCACGACGGCTACCGGCAGGCGGAGACCTGCGCCCTCCAGCGTCAGGACGCCAGCGCCTACCCCGGACTCAACGCCAACCAGAGCGCCGCCCTGCTGATCCTGGCCGGAGTGCCCGACGGCGACCGCCTGCGCGACGCCGCCCACGCCAGCCTCGAACGCATCCGCAGCGAACTCCGCCCCGAAGCCCAGGCCCAGAGCTTCTGGGACCGGGCCGGTCACGCGGACTTCGCCCTCGCCGACTGGCTCCTCCAGCCGCCCGGCAGCAAGGCCGCCGCACCCCGACGCAAGGGCGGCGACGGCGAAAGCCCCCTGGCCGAGCGCTACCGGGCCCTGCTGGACAACGGTGCCGGTAGCCCGCGGGAGCAGGAATCGGTGCTCTCGACCCTGCGCACCCTGCAGGCCATCGCAGCCGCGCTGCCCCACCCCGGCCTGGTCCCCGTCGCCAAGGGTCTCGCCGACCTGCTCCGGCAGCTCAAGCGCTGACGCCCCGGCCCCGGCTGCGCAGCAGACGCCGGGGCCCGGCCGGGGCACTGTATAATCGCGGGCTCTTTCGAAACACCCGACCGCATCATGTCCGCTGCTGCCCAGGAAATCGCCCGCCGTCGCACCTTCGCGATCATCTCCCACCCCGACGCGGGCAAGACCACGCTGACCGAAAAGCTCCTGTGGTTCGGCGGTGCCATCCAGGTGGCCGGCGAGATCCGCGCCCGCAAGGCCGCGCGCCACGCCACCTCCGACTGGATGGAACTGGAAAAGCAGCGGGGCATCTCGGTCACCTCGTCGGTGATGCAGTTTCCCTACCGGGAGTGCGTCATCAACCTGCTCGACACCCCGGGCCACGAGGACTTCTCCGAAGACACCTACCGCACCCTCACCGCGGTGGACTCGGCGGTCATGGTCATCGACTCGGTGAATGGGGTGGAAGCCCAGACCATCAAGCTCCTCAACGTCTGCCGGCTCCGCGACACCCCAATCGTCACCTTCATCAACAAGCTCGACCGGGAAGGCCGCGAGCCCATCGAGCTCCTCGACGAGATCGAATCCGTGCTGGGCATCCAGTGCGCCCCCATGACCTGGCCCATCGGCATGGGCAAGCGCTTCCGGGGTGTCTATCACCTCTACACCGACAAGATCCAGTTCTTCGACCCCCAGGCCGAAAAGGGCACCTCCGAGATCATCGACGGCCTGGACAACCCGCGTCTGGACGAACTGATCGGTGAGCAGGCCCTTGATCTGCGCATGGACATCGAGCTGGTGCGCGGTGCCTCCCACACCTTCGACCGGGACGCCTACCTGGGGGGCAAGCAGTGCCCGGTGTTCTTCGGCTCGGCAGTGAACAACTTCGGTGTGCAGAGTCTGCTCGACGCGGTGGTGGACCTTTCCCCCGCCCCCCTGGCCCGCCCGGCCAAGAGCCGCCAGGTGCAGCCCGACGAGGAAAAATTCTCCGGCTTCGTGTTCAAGATCCAGGCCAACATGGACCCGAAGCACCGGGACCGCATCGCCTTCATCCGCGTTTGCGCCGGCCGCTTCGAGCGGGGCGGCAAGTTGAAGCAGGTGAGTACCGGCAAGAGCCTGGCCATCAACAACGCCATCACCTTCATGGCGCAAGACCGCAACACCACCGACGAAGCCTGGGCCGGCGACATCATCGGCATCCCCAACCACGGCACCATCCACCTGGGCGACACCTTCACCGAGGGCGAAGACCTTCAATTCACCGGCATCCCCAGCTTTGCCCCGGAATACTTCCGCCGCGCCCAGATCAAGAACCCCCTCAAGATGAAGCAGCTGCAGAAGGGCCTCGAGCAGCTCGCCCAGGAAGGCGCCACCCAGCTCTTCCGCCCCACCACCACCAACGAGCTGATCCTCGGCGCCGTGGGCACCCTGCAGTTCGACGTGGTCGCCCACCGCCTGGAGTTCGAGTACGGGGTGGACGTGATGTTCGAGTCCTGCAGCTACGCCACCGCCCGCTGGCTGCGCGGTTCCGAAACCGACCTCAAGGCCCTGGTGGACAAATCCCCTGCCAACATTGCCCTCGACGGCAACGGCGACTACGTCTATCTCGCACCCAACCGGGTCAACCTGCAGATGGCCCAGGAACGCTTCCCCAACATCCAGTTCCTGGAAACCCGCGAGATCTACTGAGCCTGTCCGTCCGCCTCACAGCGCATCGAGCAGCTTCATGAAGTTGCGCTTGCGCTTCCACTCCAGCCGGACCTCTGCCAGTTCGTCACCGAACATGCCCAGCTGCTTGTGCGCCCGCCGCAGCGCGCGGATTTTGTTGACGATGGCAAA
>NZ_JAQUVG010000101.1 GCF_028693495.1 Zoogloea sp.
CGCCGCTGCCGCTTGTTGTTGCTTGTCGTCGCGCTGCTCACTTCGCGTTCCTCCTGATTGAACAGAAGGAGGATTCTTCCGCGTGAGCCAGGGCGGGGGAAGAACGCCGCTCAGTGAGCGGTTACATGAAAGCATCGTGCCTGATGGAAACACCCAGGTGTCTCCATCAGGCACGATCAGGGTCCGCTGGGGAGTGCCAGACACTCCCGCAACCTGCTTAGTTACTGTTCATCACCAGCATCAGCTGATTGATCCGCTTGACGAAAGTGGCCGGATCGTCCAGCGTACCGCCTTCTGCCAACAAGGCCTGATCAAACAACACTGCTGCCCAGTCAGCGAATTGAGCCTCCTCGTATTTGAGGCGCAGTACCACCGGGTGACTGGGGTTGATCTCGAGAATGGGCTTGGAAAGGGGAATGTTCTGGCCCGCAGCCTTCATCATCCTTGCCAGATTCATCCCCATGTCGTGCTCGTCGGCCACCAGACAGGCGGGGGAATCGGTCAGGCGATGGGTTATCCGGACTTCCTTGACCTTACCCTCCAGACTACCCTTCATCTTTTCGAGCAGGTCCTTCAGCTCACCAGTCTCTTTCTCGACAGCCGCCTTCTCGGCTTCATCTTCCAGTTTGCCCAGATCCAGACCACCCTTGGCGACGGAAACCAGTGATTTGCCGTCGAACTCGGCGAGGTTGCCCACTACCCATTCGTCCACCCGGTTGGAGAGCAGCAGCACCTCAATACCCTTCTTGCGGAAAATCTCCAGATGGGGGCTATTCTTGCCGGGATTGAAGCTGACGGCAGTGACGTAGTAGATCTTTTCCTGGCCTTCCTTCAATCTCCCGAATTAGTCGGTGAGGGAGACAAGTTCTTCGGACGTTTCCGCATGAGTGGAGGCAAAGCGCAACAGGCCGGCGATCTTGGCCTTGTTGGCGAAATCTTCGCCCACGCCCTCCTTCAGTACCTGCCCGAACTCCTTCCAGAAGGCAGCGTACTTGTCCTTGTCGTTTTCGGCCATGTCCTCAAGCAGGCCCAGGACCTTCTTGGTGCAGCCGGCCCGCAGGGTGTCGATGTCTTTGGATTCCTGCAGGATCTCACGGGAAACATTGAGCGGCAGATCGTTGGAGTCCACCACTCCACGCACGAAGCGAAGGTAGAGGGGCATCAGTTTCTCGGCGTCGTCCATGATGAACACGCGGCGCACGTAGAGCTTGACCCCGTGGCGGGCCTGACGGTCCCACAGGTCGAAGGGGGCATGGCCCGGCACGTAGAGAAGCTGGGTGTACTCGTGACGACCCTCGACCTTGGAGTGGGTCCAGGCCAGGGGCGGCTCGTAGTCATGCCCCACGTGCTTGTAAAACTCCGTGTATTCCTCATCCGTAATATCGGACTTGGCCCGGGCCCACAGAGCATTCGCCTTGTTGACAGTCTCGTCTTCGGCGGTGATCACCTGTTCCTTCTTCTCCTCATCCCATTGTTCCTTCTTCATCACGATGGGCTGAAGGATGTGGTCGGAGTATTTCTGGATGATGGAGCGCAGCTTCCAGCTGGACAGCAGGTCGTTCTGGTCTTCGCGCAGATGCAGGGTGATTTCGGTGCCGCGGTCAGCCTTGTCGATGGGCTGCACGGTGTATTCACCGGCGCTGTCACCGGTCATCGAGCATTCCCACTGCACGGCCTCCGTGCTGGCAAGACCGGCCCGGCGGGTACGCACGGTGACCTTGTCGGCAACGATGAAGGCAGAGTAAAAGCCGACCCCGAACTGGCCGATCAGGTGGGCGTCCTTCTTCTGATCGCCAGTCAACTTGCCAAAAAACTCCTTGGTGCCCGACTTGGCGATGGTGCCCAGATTGGTGACCACCTCGTCGCGGCTCATGCCGATGCCGTTATCGGAAATGCTCAGCGTCCGGCTTGTCTTATCGAAGGCCACGCGGATCTTGAGCTCACTGTCGCTCTCGAACAGGGCGCTGTTCTCCAAGGCTTCAAAGCGTAGCTTGTCACAGGCATCGGAAGCATTGGAAACCAGCTCCCGGAGAAAGATCTCCCGATTGGAGTACAGGGAATGGATCATGAGGTGCAGCAGTTGCTTGACCTCTGCCTGGAAGTTCAGAGTTTGTGCGGACGACATTTGCTCGACAGTCATAAAGCTTGCTCCATGAGAACCGTTAATGTCCCTCATATGGGTGTTCTCGCCCTTCTTTCAAGCCCCATCCCCTTCGATGGAACGAATTCCCCTCCCCCGCTTTCATTTCGCCCTCCGCAGGCGCACACCACCTGCCCGCAGTGAAAAGGTCGAACACGGCTCGAAACGCCGTTCTCTCTACCTTGCCATCGGCCTGGCCTTCTTTTGTCTCACGGGTTTCGTCGCGGGCGGCGCGAAACTGCTCATCGAGTACGACAAGGAGCAGGCCCTGCGGCGTTCAGAATCCGACCTGGTGAACCTGACACGAGTTCTGGATGAACATGTAGCCAGGGCTTTCGGCGAGACCGAAACAGCCTTGGCTGAACTGGCACGGTTAATCGAAGACAGGGGCAGCCTTGAGAGTTTTGGAGAGGAAGAGCTCGTACAGCCCCTCCGAAGCAAGGCCAGTCACCTACCCTCCGTGAGCTACCTGCAGGTTGAACGGACAGATGGAAGCCCTGCAGCCACCTCCATCGCTCCGGATCAAACGACGAATCCACCGCGCGCTCCCATCCGTCAACGCCCCTTCTCGCTGGGCGTCCAGGAGGGGATTCAGATCGACCCTCCCGTCCGCAGTCCTTATACGGGAGAGTGGGTCATTCCACTGAGTCGCCAGGTTTTCGACGAATCAGGCAAGTACCTGGGTTCAGTCAGTGCTGCAATCAGCCATGCCTACTTTGACGGTATCTACCGGGAACTGGCATTACCCCGTGGTGATGTCCTGCAGATCGTTCACTCCGCCCGAGGGCTTGTCCTTGTTCAGCACCCGCCTCTGGATGCAGCCATCGGCAGCCCTTGGAAAAGTGTACGGAATCTGAAAGATTTGCAAGGGGAACCCGGTCAGAGTCAATCCGGGCTGGATCGTCTCGGGACAGAGCGGCTCTCCGCGTGGCGCCAGCGGAACGAACGCCCCGTTCTGGTGAGCAGTAGTCGGCTGACGGAAGATGCCCTGGCTGATTATGTTCCCCACCGAAATCGTATCCTGGTTTCCTCCCTGGCCCTGATCACGCTACTGGCAGCGCTTGCCATGCTGCTTCAGCGTTACGTACACCGCCGGGAACAGGACAACCAGATGCTGGAGGAGCGTGTCCGGCAGCGCACGGCCCAACTGGAGCAGGTCAATCGGGAGTTGCTCAGTTTCAGTTACTCAATATCCCACGACCTGTCGGCCCCCTTACGCAGCATCAACGGCTTTGCCCATGCTCTCGAAGAAGACTCTGGGGACCGACTGGATGAAGCCGGACGGCAGCATCTGCGTCGTCTGAAACGGGCGAGCCTGCGGATGGAGGAACTGATCGACGCGCTACTGCGGCTTTCAAGCGTCAATCAACATGCTCTGAAAATCCAGCATCTGGATCTGAGTGGAATGGCCCAGGAAATTCTGGACGACCTGTCTGCCACTCAACCTGAGCGGGTCATCGTCAGTCATGTGGAAGAAGGTCTCCAGGCAGAGGCTGATCCGGTGTTGCTTCGTTCGGCACTGGAAAACCTGCTGGGCAATGCATGGAAATTTACCCGTGACAGCCAACCCGCCCTGATCCATTTCGGAGGGCGACCCCACGGAGACGAAAACCTGTACTACGTGAGTGACAACGGGATCGGCTTCAGGCTCGACCATGCCCGTCGGCTGTTTGAGCCGTTCCAGCGACTTCACCAGCAAGAAGGCTTTCAAGGGTCGGGGATCGGCCTGGCCAGCGTTCGTCGCATCATCGAACGCCATGGCGGTTCCGTATGGGTAGAGTCCGCTCCTGGCAAGGGCACAAGCCTTTTCTTCACCTTACCCCGCCCACCTGCTCTGGTTCGTCGCCCTCGGGAGCGTGAGCAGATTCCGGGCAGAACTTACTCGTAGCGTATCTCCACAACCTCGATCTCACGAATTCCCGCCGGACTGACAAAGCGGACGACATCGCCTTCCCGTGCCTTGAGCAGTGCCCGGGATAGGGGCGCAATCCAGCTGATCCGCCCCTCAGAGGCATTGGCCTCATCGACGCCAACAATCTGGTAGGTCTGCTCCTCTTCGCCGTCGACATCGCAGACCGTCACAGTCGCACCGAAATAGACCTGCTCGGTGTTGTCCTGCTCCGCGGGTGTCACCACCAGCGCACTTTCGAGGCGCTTGATAAGGAAACGGATTCGCCGATCGATTTCACGGAGGCGCTTCTTGCCGTAAATGTAATCTCCGTTCTCGGAGCGATCACCGTTGGAAGCGGCCCAACGAATGGTTTCAACCAGTTTGGGACGCTCATCCCGAACCAGGCCATCCAGCTCCGCACGCAGAATTTCGAAGCCTCTGCGAGTCATGTAGTTCTTGGTTCCCGGTGGCAACCTGGGCACACCTGGCGGAGAGTCCTCCTCGTCGTCCTGATCGCTTTCCCTGACGAAGGCTTTATTCACACATACTCCAAAATCATAAAATGGGCTTCATGTTAGAAGCTGCCTGCCACCACGGCAAGCAGCCCGTCATGTCAGAAGTCTCAGTGATAGACTGCGGGTTGATTCATGAGCGCACCATATCCCTCAAGCCAGTCCTCAAAATCATCCATCTCGCTGGAGGATGACGCTACATCCTGTAACTCCTGACGCAGCCGGCAGGCTGCCTCGTCCCGGAACAGGACTCCCGCACCTCTTCGCTTGTCAATCACTTCAAGGGCGTGGATATCCGGATAATCCACCACATACAAGACGGGATTGTTGAGTACCACGTTCATGACAGATCTCCTGACAGCTGTTTCGCCTCACAGGCTGGATGTTTCCTTAAATGGGAACACCTGGAGCGACTTCAAGTTCCCTTCCGTTGCTTTTTCCCAGCCCACCCGCCTAAGATTGATCCCATCCTGCCCATCCAGGGCCCATCGTCGAGCAACCAGGCATGAACGACACCAATGAACCTGACGCCGAAGTCAGCAGCCTCACCGCCCGTCTTGCCGTGCTCACCACCGAGCACCGGGACCTTGACGCCATAATCACGCAGATTTCAGCTGCACCACCGCCTGGAGACGAACTGCTGCTGCGTCGCCTCAAGAAACGCAAGCTGCTACTGAAGGACCGCATCTCCCTCATCGAGCAGATGCTCTGTCCCGACGAACCTGCCTGAACGCTTTTTCCCACACTCACAATCAAGCCTGACACAGCATGCCCACTCACCGTAACGCTGGGGCGGACACCCTGGCCCTCCATGCGGGCCAGACGCCCGATCCGGTGCACCGTTCGCGGGCGACGCCGATCCATTTCACCACCAGCTACGTTTTCGAGAGCAGCGACCATGCCGCTGCCCTCTTCAACCAGGAACGGGCTGGTCACGTGTATTCGCGGATTTCCAATCCCACCAACGCCGTACTGGAAGAGCGGATTGCGGCTTTGGACGGCGGCATCGGAGCGATTGCCTGCGCCAGCGGACAAGCCGCGCTGATGCTCGCCATCACCACCCTGATGGGAACGGGCGGGCACATCGTCGCCTCCCGCGCCCTCTACGGGGGGTCTCACAACCTGCTGGCCTATACCCTGCCCCGCTTCGGCATCACTACCACCTTCGTCTCTCCTCGGGATCCCCAGGCCTGGCGTGATGCCATCCGGCCCGAAACCCGCCTATTGTTCGGCGAAGCAATCGGCAATCCGGGGTTGGAAGTCCTCGACATACCGACTATTGCCACCCTTGCCCATGAAGCGGGAGTACCACTGATGGTGGATGCAACCCTGGTCACCCCGATCCTCCAGTGCCCCATCGATCTGGGTGCCGATCTGGTCATGCATTCGGCGACCAAATATCTGGGCGGTCACGGCGTCGCCATCGGCGGACTGCTGGTGGATGGGGGCACGTTCGACTGGGAAGCCAGTCAGGGACGGTTTCCAACCCTTACAGACCCCTACGATGGCTTTCATGGCATGGACTTCGCGGAGGAGTCACCCATTGCCGCATTCCTGCTCAGAGCCCGACGGGAAGGGCTACGGGATTTCGGTGCATGCCTTTCCCCCATGAACGCCTTTCAGATCCTGCAGGGTGTCGAAACACTGGGCCTGCGCATGGAGCGTCATGTAACCAACGCCCGGGCCCTGGTGGATCATCTGCTCCGTCATCCTATGGTGGAATCCGTGTCCTGGCCGGAACTGGACAGTCATCCGGACCAGTCCCTCGCTACCCGGCTGCTTCCCAGGGGGTGTGGCGGCGTGTTCAGTTTCAGCCTCAAGGGCGGACGTCAAGCTGGCAGTGCCTTCACCGAAGGATTGCGTCTTTTCTCTCACCTGGCCAACGTGGGCGATGCCAAATCCCTGGCGATCCATCCGGCCAGCACGACTCATTTCCGGATGTCCGCAGAAGACCTTCGTGCCGCAGGCATCAACGAGGGTACGATCCGGCTCTCGACCGGGATCGAAACTGCCTCCGACCTGATCGAAGACCTGGAGCGGGGCCTGCATGCCGCTCAGAAAGCCATCACCTGAGGGCTAAGCCATGAATCCAACTCCATGCTTGAACCCCTATTACTACACCGGCGGCCGCCCCCATCAAATCGGGCGTCCCACCATCATTTTCATCCACGGTGCAGGCCATGACCACAGTGTCTGGACCCTCCAGACCCGTTATTGTGCCAGCCATGGATGGAACGTGTTGGCCCCCGATCTTCCCGCCCACGGACGGTCCCCAGGCGACGGACTGACGAGCATTGAGGCGCTGGCCGACTGGGTTCTCCAGCTCATGGACACCCTGAACGTGGCCCAAGCTGCGCTAGTAGGACACAGCATGGGCTCTCTGATTGCACTGGAAGCCGCTGCCCGGGCACCTCAACGGATCAGCCACCTGGCCCTGATCGGATCCGTTGCACCCATGCCCGTTGCGCCCCCTCTGCTGGAGGCCACCCTCAGCCATCGCAATGAGGCCCATGCGATGATCAATCAATGGTCTTACGCTCCCCGGGCCCAACTCGGGGCCAGCAGCACCCCGGGCATTCACCTAACTGCACTCAACGAACGACTGATGCAGCGTCAGGCACCCGGGGTGCTTCACCGGGATATGGCCGCCTGCAATGCCTATCAGGGCGGTTTCGACGCTGCAGCCCGGGTCAGCTGTCCCGTCCTGCTCCTGAGTGCCGCCCAGGACCGGATGACGCCACCCAAGGCACTTGCCCCGCTTGCTGCAGCCTTCACCCCGGATGCCTGCGTGACCAGGGTGGTGATTCCGGATGCCGGGCATGCCATGATGTCCGAAGCGCCGGGAGCTGTTCTTGATGCCCTGTGGAACTTTATCGGGCGCAAAACCTCTCCTGCATAGGAGCGCCCGCAGTCTGCGGGCGTGGACAGTTACTTCCATCGAACACCTCTGGGAGAGGCAGCATGGCTGATCTTCATACCCCCGCAGAGCAGCAGGCCGGTGCTGGTCTGCCTTTCCCGAACATCCGCAGTATCGGCGTGGCAGCGCCCTTACGCTGGGTTGCCCGAGGCTTTTCCGATTTCCTCGCATGTGCCCGTGCCAGCTTGTTCTATGGTTTCTGCTTCACTGCCATGGGCCTGCTGAGCACCGCCATCCTTTCCCGGGCCTATGAATACATCGCTGCCGTCACGAGCGGCTTTATGCTGGTAGCGCCATTTTTTGCCATGGGTATTTACGAGCTCTCCCGCCAGCGAGAGAAGGGATCCCTCCCCGCACTCTGGCCCACCCTCACGGTCTGGCGACACAATGCAGGCAACATTGCCGTCTTTGCCGCAGTGCTGGGCGTGATCTTTCTGGTTTGGGCCCGCGCCTCCCTGGTGATCTTCGCCATGTTTTACACGAGCGAATTGCCAACGCTGGAGGGGTTCATCGACCAGGTCCTGTCCCTCGACAATCTGGAGTTCCTGGTAGCTTACTTTGGAGTCGGCTTCATCTTCGCGCTGCTCGTATTCGCATTGAGCGTGGTGGCCATTCCACTGATGCTCGACCGCAATCAGGATGCCATCACCGCCATGCTTGCCAGCGCTCGGGCCCTCGCCTTGAACCCTGTGCCGTTGACAATTTGGGCCTTCCTGATTGTCACCTTCACCCTTGTGGGCTTCATCAGCTTTCACCTGGGCCTTGCCGTGATGATTCCCATCATCGGCCACGCCACATGGCATGCCTACCGGGACCTCGTGGAACCCTTGAAGCGATAGCTTTCAGTTTGTCTCTCGACGAGCCAGGCCAGTTAAGGCCAGCAGAACCAGGATGCCCCCAAGTATCTGAGGCAAGGTGGCGCCTTCGTTCAGGAAGGCTGCGGCAAGGGCAAAGGTGACCACGGGTTCCAGGATTGATAACGTGGCAGCGTCTGCAGCTCCCAGGCGCCTGATGCCTGCGAACAAACTGAGCATGGCCACGACTGTCGATAGTAAGGCAATCGCCATCACCCACCCCCATCCTGCAGCATCGACAGGGAACCGGGGCGTTCCGAGCAGAACGCCCACGGCAAAGATGGCAGCTGCGGCCAGCATGACTACTGCAGCGGCACCCAGAGGCTCTTCTTCCCTGAGAATCTGGCCTCCTGTGAGGATATAAAGAGCGTAGATCAGCGCTGCGGCCATTCCCAGCAGAACGCCTGTCCGACTTCCGTCCATGCTTGAACCAATGGTCAGCGCCACGCCCACAAAGGCTGCCAAGACCAACCCCATCTTGACGATACCAAGGCGCTCTCCCAGAAAGACCGCACCCAGTACCATTACCAGAAACGGGTACAAGTACAGCAGCAGGGCTACCAGCCCGGCCGTGGCAAACTGCAATGCAGAAAAGAAACAATAGGATTGGGCGACGTACCCTACGCTACCCATCAGGACCAACACGGCAAGGTTGCGGCCTCGTGGCCAGCGTCGGGAAAACAAACCCATGAAAACGGCCAGCAGGCAGCCTGAAACTGAGAAACGCAGAAACAGCAGGGTCATCACATCCACCCCGGCTGCAAACGCAAATCGGGCAAAAATCGCCATTGCACCGAAAGAGATGGCCGACAGGACGATCAACGCGGCACCAGCCCAACGAGACTTGCTCATCTACCGTTCCCTGCCTGCTCTGAAGGAGCCCAGATGCTGAAGACTGGTCTATGCTTGGTCAAGTCTGGCGCAGCTTATTTCGTATCACAGGCAGCCAAACCATTTCCTTGAATGTTCTTTCCAAGACTTGCATTCAGGCCATCTTTGGTGAGAATGATCGCATCAAGCAGCTCAAATCGACGGTCCCCCAATGAACTCCACAAGAAAAATGCAGATCCTGAACAAGTCCCTCATGACCACCCTTGTAGTGACAAGTGTTCTCTGCCCGTTGGGCGCTTGGGCAGATGAGGAGCGTCCCCACGCCAACCTGTCGGCGGACAGCAGCCGGGCCGCCGCCAACGATCTCTTCAAAGCACAGGTTTATGCGGAAGCCACCGATGCCAATCCTGGAGACGTGGCACGCAGGGTCAACAGCCAGATTACCGGGGCCATTCAGGCAGCCAGGAACTATCCCACCGTGAAGGTCCGGTCGAACGGCAGCAATACCTATCCCGTCTATGGCAAGAACGGAAGAACCATCGAAGGCTGGCGGATGCGCTCAAACCTGTCCCTTGAAAGCAGCGATGCAACCGCCGTATCGGAGTTGTTGGGCAAACTTCAGCAGAACCTTGCCATCGCCAGCCTACTGGCAACCCCTTCTCCCGAAACCTGGAAGAAAGCAGAAGACGAGGCCATCACTGATGCCTTGACGGCATTTCAGAACCGGGCAGCCCTGATTGCCGGCAGCCTGAAGAAAAAATGGAAGATTCGTCAAGTGACTGTCAACACCAATGGCCCATCACGTCCGCCCATGCCCTATCTGCGTGCGCAGGCATCAATGGCCAGTGCCGATACCTCCCCCCCGGCTCTTGAGGCCGGTGACAGCCAGGTCAGCGTTCAGGTTAACGGCCAGATCGAGTTCCTGGAATGATCGCTGTTCTCCAGCGGGTTCTGGAAGCCCGTGTCAGTGTGGATGGACGCACCGTTGGCAAGATCGGTCCAGGGCTGCTGGCCCTGGTGGCAGTGGAGAAGCACGATCAAGCTGAAAACATTCAGCGGATGGTTGAAAGGGTGCTGACCTACAGGGTGTTTTCCGATGAAAATGGAAAAATGAACCGTTCATTGACCGACACAGGGGGTGGCTTGTTGCTGGTTTCCCAATTCACCCTGGCGGCCGACACGACCAAGGGAAACCGTCCCAGTTTTACACCTGCCGCAGCCCCCGTCGAAGCGGAACGCCTTTTTAACGAAATGCTCACCCTGGCACGTGCCCGTCACCCCATTGTGGAAACAGGCCAGTTCGGTGCAGAAATGACAATCTCCCTGATCAATCATGGCCCGGTCACAATTCGCCTTACCAGCTAAAGGGCCAAGCCCCGTCATCGGCGTGATTGTTGGGCTGGCCATCGCCCTCGCCGGTTGCAGCTCCCCCCCACAAAGGCCACAGCCCCCCCAGAGCGAGCCAAGCTCCGGCCTCCCCTCCAACCGCCATTGGTTCGCCCTCCCTCGCCACGACCATGCCCAGGAAATGGTCATTTATGCCCTGGGACTGCTGGATACAGGCTACCGCTTTGGCGGCAAGAACCCGGAAGCGGGTCTGGACTGCAGCGGCATGGTCAGCTATATCGTGGAGCAGGTCAGCGGTCGCAAGTTGCCCTACAACGCAGCAGGCATTGCCCAGCGAACCCGTCCAATCTCCAGCAAGGCGATTCGGCCAGGTGATCTCGTTTTTTTCAATACGCTGGGACGATCCTATTCCCATATGGGCATATACATGGGAGATGGAAAATTCATCCACGCACCCAACAGCCGCGGAAGAGTCCGGATGGATCGACTTGACAGCCGCTACTACGCCGATCGTTTCGAAGGCGCCCGGACTCTTCTTCCCGAAGGCTGAAAGCTGTGGGATCAAAACTGATCAGCGCTACTGACCGATAGTTCAGGCACCTTCCTTCAACCAGCGGGCTGCGTCCAGCGCAAAATAAGTCAGGATGCCATCGGCCCCAGCCCGCTTGAAGGCCACCAGGGACTCCATCACACAGGCCTGTTCATCGAGCCAGCCGTTGGCTGCGGCCGCTTTCAACATCGCATACTCGCCGCTCACTTGATACACATAGGTAGGCACCTGCAACTCGTCCTTCACTCGGCGGACAATATCCAGATAGGGCATACCGGGCTTGACCATGAACATGTCCGCGCCTTCTGCGATATCCAGCACCACTTCGCGGATCGCTTCATTCGAATTCGCCGGATCCATCTGATAGGTGGATTTGTTACCCTTCCCGAGATTACCTGCGGAGCCAACCGCATCGCGGAAAGGCCCATAGAAACTGGAAGCATATTTGGCAGAGTAGGCCAGGATGCGGGTATGAATCTGCCGGGCAGCATCGAGTTCGGCACGGATCCGGGCTACCCGCCCATCCATCATGTCAGAGGGCGCCACGACATCTGCCCCCGCCTGGGCGTGACAAAGAGCTTGCTTAGCCAGCACTTCGAGTGTCTCGTCGTTGAGAACATACCCGGAGCTATCAATCAGACCGTCCTGGCCATGGCTGGTATACGGGTCCAGGGCAACATCGGTGATCACGCCGAGTTCGGGAAAACGCTGCTTCAGGGCTTGAACCACACGTGGCACCAGACCGTCCGGGTTGTAGGCTTCTTCTGCACTCAAGGATTTGCGATCAGACTCGACCACAGGAAAGAGGGCCAAGGCAGGAATGCCCAGTTTTACAGCTTCTTCAGCTCGCAGCAGCAACTGATCCAGAGACATGCGGCTCACTCCTGGCATGGAAGCCACGTTATAAAGCGTGCGCTCCCCTTCCACCACGAAAACTGGATAAATCAGGTCATCTGTACATACCCGGTGTTCCCGCATCAGTCGGCGAGAAAAATCATCACGGCGCATCCGTCTCGGACGGCTGGAAGGAAAAGCTGAATGAACTGGACTCATGGATTTCTTTCATATTTACATCTGGATACGAATCGGGGCCGGAACTTTCTCTGCCCCACCTGGTACTAACAAACAGATGGTTCTGATCCGTCTCCCGCTATACCTCCCTGAGCGGGGCCTTGAGCAAGCAAGGCAACCTTTGCCCCCGGCATCCCCTCGCCGGGGGCTTTTTATTTCAAGCCTGCCACGCACGCGGACTTGTGCCTGCCTGTTTGAGAAATTTTATGTCAAAACATAGCTTGAGCAGCGATTCCAAGAAAAACAGAAGCCACTCTATAGAGTGGCTTCTGTTTTTCTTGGAACAAGGTAACTAACTCGTCTTAGCAGGGTGTTGAAAATTGCATCGTCACCTTCCGTTTCCAGCTTGGCTGGGAAAAATCGACGCTGAAGAACCCCGGCGTGGTTTGGCATGAAGCACTTTCCAGCCGTCTTTCGAGCCGATTCCG
>NZ_JAQUVG010000009.1 GCF_028693495.1 Zoogloea sp.
GCTGTATCGGGTGCCGCCCAAGGCCGTGGCCAAGAACCTCGCCGTGCCCATTTCGACGCTGTACCGCTGGGTGCCTGCCTCCGCGCACGCTTAACGTGCTTTATTATCCGTTTTCTGAAACGACCCCTAGTAGCTGGCGCTCTTCTGGCGGTCGCGCCCGGCGAGGCGGTAGATGAAGCTGCCCCTGGGGTACAGGCGCAGCTTGCGGTGGCCGGACTCGGTGATGTCGTAGACGCGCTCTTCATCTTTGTATTCGGCGAGGCGGCAGGAGGGGACGAACCAGGCGGTATCGAGCTTGTCGGCGTCCGAAGCGGCGCCGCTGCCCTTGCGGCGGCCGCGGCCGGTGTTGTCGTCGGCGGACTCGCTGTCGTTGGCATCGTCGTTGCCTTCGCTGTCGGTGTCCTCGGTGTCGGTGTCCTCGTCTTCCGCTGCGGCAGCTTTGCCCTTCTTGGGTGCGGGCTTCACCTCGTAGAGGTCATCGGATGCAAAGAAACCGCGGTAACTCAGCAGCGCCTCATACACCGCGCCGAGCTGGTTGATGGACAGCAGCTGGTAGCTGACCCGGCCGCTGCGGCGCCCCCTGCCCTGGCCCCGGGTGAGCGACATGAGGCGGATGATGGTCTGCCAGATGTGGTTGGGGAAGCGCACCTTGCCCAGCAGCGGCAGGGTGCTGTCGTCGAACAGGCGGCTGTCCAGCGGCGCGAGCGCGAAGGTTTCTCGGGCACCGGCCACGGTGCTGCCGCCCGAGCCGAGGGCGTGCTGGGTGGGGCCGCCCAGGCCGGTGCCTTCGGCAACGAGCTTGAAGAGACGGCGCAGGGTGGCGTCGAAGTAGAAGCCGTCGCGGGCGTGGGGCGTGGTGAGCGGCTGCATCTCCAGGTCGCGCAGGCTCTCGAGGCTGTAGCCCTTGAGGTAAATATCGCTCTTGGCGATGGGCACGTAGCCGAGTTCGGGCCGGGCCTCGATGTAGAACATGAAGAGCAGGCGATACACCAGGCGCAGACATTCGAGACTGAGGTCGCCAGCGTCGAGCTGGTCCTTTCCACTGAAAAAGCCCTTCTTGGCGTCGGCCGCCTGCTCGCGCAGCTGGCGCGCAGCCTCGTTGCCGAGGAGTTCGATGGCTTCACGCAGGGCGTACTTGAGGTCTTCGCTGACACCGAAAGCGTGCTTGTGGGCGTTCTCGTCCAGGCTCTCCAGCAGGCTGTTGCCCTCGCCGGGGGCAAGACAGTCCTTGTGCAACAGCGCGGCGCAAGCCTTGAGGGTGTCGGCGTCCTTACGGTCGAGGATGTCGGCCCAGTTGAAGCGTAGCGCGCGGTTGTTGGGCCACTTGTAGCGGTCGAGCAGCAGCCATTCGTCCAGCCCGCACAGCAGCACGTAGCGCGGTGGGGTATCGGCACCGAACACCACGCCAGAGAGCAGGTCGGCCCAGGTCTCATTGCGCAGGGCTTGGGGCACCGGCTCGCCGCCGTAGTGCAGGCTGAGCAGCTTGTGGTCGAGCAGCTCCTGGTCTTCGGCGCCAGGCTGGTAGGCGGGGAGGATGGCGAGCTGTGGCAGTTGCAGGTGCCAGAAAGGAAGCGCCTTGCCGGTAGCCAGTTCGTGCACGGGAGGTAGCTTGCCCGGCACGGCGTGGCCCAGGGCCTGCAGCAGGCCGGCCTGGAGCTGGGTGAAGAGGCGCCAGCGCTCGGCGGCGTCGCCAGCCCGTTGCATCTGGCTGCGCAGGGCGAACCACTTTTGCGCCCAGGCTTGCAGGCGCCTGTGGGGCCCGCGGTGGCGGTCGCGAGCGGTCTCATCTACCTCGTTGCCTTGAGCCAATGTTTCGGCGGCCTCCCAGGCGTCGAGCCGGGCCTTGATGTCGCCCTTGAAGACCTCGGCCAGGTAGTGGTGGCTGTAGAACTCGTTTTCGTTGGTGATGCCGGCGAAGGTTTGAACGGCGTCCAGTACGGGCATGGTCAGGCTCCGGCAGGGCTGGGGTTGCAAACGGCGGCGAGCACCTGAATCCAGGGCTGCGGCTCGGTGGTGAGGGTGTCTTCCACCCAGCGCCGGTAGTCGTCAAAAACGCGGTGGATATCGCGGCTCTTCTGCTCGAAGCGACCGCGCTTGACGGTTTCGAGCTGCTTCTCGAGGTCGAGGCTGAGCTGTTCGATTTGGCGGCCCTGCAGGCGCTGCAAGTCGGTCAGCGTGCTTTCGAGGCGCTTGGCGAGTTCGGCCGAGAAGGCGGCCTGCTGCTTGAGCATGTAGGCGTGCATCGCGCGCACCGCGCCGGGCAAGGCGCTCTGCATGACCTCGGTGGTCGCAGTGAGCTCCGAGGTATGCCCACGGTTGGGCAAGCCACCCGCTTTGAGGCCAGCGCGGGCGATGAAGGCGTCGAAGGACTCCAGCGTGAAGGGAGCTGAAGCGCCCTGCCCCACCCGGCTCGCCACCTGCCACTCGACCAGCATGGGCTGGCCCTTGCGGTTGGGGATGAGGCTCATGAGGATGAAGGCCTGCTCGCCGGGCGCGAGCTTGTGGCTTTGCAGCAGCGGCGCCCGGTGGCGACCGAAATGCGTCAGCACGCGGTCGCCCAGCCATTCGACGATGGGATGCTGGGGCCAGAGGTAGTGCAGCTTGGGCCAGGTGTCCTGCTCAGCGCGGGCCTGGCGGGCAGTTTCAATCGCATCGGCCATGCGCCGGGGGTCGGCGCACAGGGCGTAGTGGTCGTTGTCGGCCTGGGCTTCGCGCGGCAACTGGCGCAGGCGGTCTTGCAGGTCAAGCGGCGCGGTGAGCGCGATGACGCGCTCGGCATCCTCGGCGGTCCACTGGCACAGGGTCTGGCCCTGGTTGAGCAGGGTCAGCGCGGTCTTGGCGTAGTGGAAGTCGCTGTCGAAGAGAGAGGCGGGCTCGGCGATGTTGTCGAGGCTGCTACCGGCGGCGGGCGTCGCCTCTTCGTCTTCGGTTGCGCTGTTGCCGCTGAAGAGGGTCATCAGCCAGTCGCCGTCATTGTCCGAGTCAGAGGCGACCGCCGCGTCCATCGTGGCTTCGACCTGTTCGGGGCTGAGGCCTTCGGCCATGAAGTCGGCGACCTTCTCCGCTTCCTTTTCCGGGTCGAAGACGTTGAGAAAGGCCGAAGGGTCGCCAAGGTTCAAGGTGGCCTGCTCGTCCTTGCGTTCGAGGATTTCCAAGATGCGCAGGTCGCCCTTGATTTTCTCGTTCGCGGCGTCGGTAAAAAGATAGACGATGTGCGGCTGATGCTTCTGGCCATAGCGGTCGACGCGGCCGTTGCGCTGCTGGAAGACCATCAGCGACCAGGGCAGGTCGAAGTGCACCAGACGGTGGCAGAAGTAGTGCAGGTTGAGGCCTTCGCTGGCGACGTCCGAACACAAGAGGATGCGCAGCGGGTCGTCCAGGCGACCGAAGCGGTCGACCAGCTCCTGCTGCTCCGTGTCGGCCATCTGGCCGTGCAACACCTCAATCTGATTGGGCTTGAGCTTGAGGTCGGCGCTGAGGTGCTCGCGTAGCCAGCGCAGGGTCTCGATGCGCTCGGAAAAGATGACCAGGCGGTCTTCGGCGTGCTTGACCTGCCAGCTGAACTCGGCTGACTGCAGGTGCTGCTTGAGACGCTGGTACTTGCTGAACTGGGTTGCCGCCGGGTCGGTGGCGAGAGGGGTGAGCGTCTCTTCAAAGTAGCGCAGGGATTCGACCTCAGTCGCCTCCTCTTGCGTCGGACTGCTCTTGCCCTGCAGCAGGGCCATGCGCTTGCGCGTGGATTCCATCGCGGCCGCCGGGCTGGAGAACAGCGCCTTCTGCATCGCGATACGCTGGAGCTCCTGCTGCTTGCCGGCCCGGTGCTCACCGCCCTGAGTGAAGGGAATCTCCAGCAGCGCGCGGTAGGCGGCTTCCTCCTGCGCCGTGGCGGGCGTGCGCAGGCAGTTGGTAACGCGCTCCTGGAAGTCGGCGCTAACCTGGTCGCGGATGTCCTTCTTGAAGCGGCGGATGACCAGGCCCTTGCTGCGGAAGTCGTCAGGCGTGTAGTCGTCGGGGTCGGAGATGGCCGTGGGGTCGAGCAGGCTCATCAGTGAGGCGAAGCTGCGCGCCGAGCCGTCGTGCGGCGTAGCCGAAAGCAGCATGAGGGTGTCCGAGCGGGTGGCCAGCAGCTTCGCCAGCCGCGCGCGGCGCGAGAGCCCCGACTCGCCTAACCGGGCGGCGACGTTGTGGCATTCGTCGATGACGATGATGTCCCACCAGGCGTTCTCGAGATAGTTGCGGTACTCGAGGTTGCTCTTGAGGGTATCGATGGAGATGATGCTGCGGTCGAAGTAGTTGAACGGGTTATGGTTGGCGGGGATGCGGTTGCGCACGCGAGCCAGGCCTACCGAGTCCAAACGCACCAGCGGGATGGAGAAGCGGCTCCACCACTCCTTCTGGAACTGCGTGAGCATCGCCTTTTGCGTGACCACCAGGATGCGCTTTCCCCTGCCCCGCTGAATCAGCTCGGTCGCGAGCACGCCCGCTTCCAGCGTCTTGCCCAGACCGACCGCATCGGCAATCAGGATGCGCGAGCGCGGCTGACGCAGCGCCTGCAGCGCCGGGTCGAGCTGATAGGGCACCAGGTTCATCACCCCGCGGTGGCCCAGATGGACCTTGTCGTCGTTGGCGACGTTGCGCCGGCGCAGACTCTCCAGATACAGGATGCTGGCGTTGTAGGCGGGGGTGTCGTCGGGGATGAGCTCGGTCTTCTCCGGGTCGAGGACGTGAATCTCGTCCTCTAGGACGGTGAGGAACAGGGCCGACTGGCTGCGAACCAGCTCTGAGATGCCGTCGCAGGTAAGAAGCCAGCCACCGTCGGTGGCGGGGTCGATACGACGGACGAGCCATTCTTCGTCGCGGATGACGACGCGGGAGCCGGGGGCAAAAGGAAGCATCAGCAGATTCGACTGGTTATGAGAAGTGCTTACGGGAAGCCGCGGAGATTATCGCAGATGCGCGATAAGGCACGGCAGCCGGCATGCGGGTCCGCACCGGGCGGTTCGAGATCTTGAGCAGACGGTTACTGTTGCGCCACCAGCGTCGGTTGTTCGCCGCCACTTGTCGCGCCACGTCTTCCTTCGCACCTAATGCCTTGAGTTCGCGGTAGATCGTCCCCGGCCGTCTCCAGTGCTTGAGCTGTATGGCCCGCAATCGGTGGCGCAGCCACTCGTCCAGCCTCAGCCAAACTGCGGGCGTTTGCGCTAGTCCGAAGTACACCTTCCATCCAAGCAGATAGGGCCGGATTTTCTCTACGACTTGCCCCATGCTGCATCCCCCTGAGCGCCTTGTGGGCCACTGCACATTTGACTTCTTTGCCCCTGGCCACCCACAGCGCATACCCCAGGAACTTCCGCCCAAAAGCACTGGCCACCGCGCTCTTCGCTTCGTTGATCTGAAGCCGCAGCTTGGCGTACAGCGTCCTGAGCAGCGCCATCACCCGTTCGCCAGCCTTTCGGCTGACCACGTAGACGTTGCAGTCGTCGGCGTAGCGCGCGAAGCTGTAGCCTCGCGTATCAAGCGCCTTGTCCACCTCGTCGAGCAGCACGTTGGCCAGCAGCGGGGATAGCGGTCCGCCTTGCGGCGTTCCCAGGTGGCGCTCGATCACCACCCCGCCATCCATGATCCCGGCGTTCAGGTATGCACGAACCAGCCGGATCACTCCGGCGTCATCGATGCGTCGCTTGAGCCTGTCGATCAGGATGTCGTGGTTGACCCGGTCGAAGAACTTCTCCAGGTCCACGTCCACCACCACGCGCTTGCCCGACTGCACGTAGCTACGCGCGGCCTTGACCGCGTCGTGCGCCCGCCTGCCGGGACGGAACCCATGGCTGTGTTCGCTGAAAGTGGGGTCGATCAGGGGTTGCAGCACTTGCAACAGTGCCTGCTGGATCAGCCGATCCAGCGCCGTCGGGATGCCCAGCTCACGCTGGCTACCGTCCGGCTTGGGAATCATGACCTTGCGTACCGGACTCGGCCGGTAGCACCCCTGCAACAGCGCCTCACGAATGTCGGGCCAGCGCGTGCGCAGCAGATCGGCGGTCTGCTCGATGTCGAGCCCATCCGCCCCGGCCGCACCCTTGTTGGCCTTGACCCGTTTCCAGGCCGCTTGCAGGTTCTGTCTCGTCAGCGCCGCTTCCAGCAGGCCACCGGTGCCCGCCTTCGGCCTTGCCGACCCTGTGTCCGGGTCTTCACTCGGCGGGCCGCTGGCTTCGTCGCTGATGAGATCACGCACGGCTTCACCGGACGCTTCCCCCACCCTCACGCAGTTGCGCTTCACTTCACTCACTGTGACCAGCTCGTGGCGGGACTTGCACCCGCAGGCGTGCGCCCATGCTGGGCGCACAAACAAAAAAGCCCTGAATAATCAGGGCTTTCGTGTTTTTTCTTGGCGGAGAGTGAGGGATTCGAACCCTCGATGCAAGTTTTAGCTCGCATGCTCCCTTAGCAGGGGAGTGCCTTCGACCTCTCGGCCAACTCTCCTCCGCAAGAGCTGCGCATTTTAGACAACGCTCAGCCCATTGTCAAAAATAATTTACGCTTGATCGAGGCCAAAGGCGCGGTGCAGAACACGGACGGCCAACTCCAGGTACTTCTCGTCGATGGCAACGGAGATCTTGATCTCGGAAGTGGAGATCATCTGGATGTTGATGCCTTCCTCGGCCAGGGTCCGGAACATGCGGGAGGCCACGCCCGGGTGGGAGCGCATGCCGACGCCGACGATGGAGACCTTGGCCATGGTGCGGTCGCCCTCGATGGCGCGGGCGCCGATGTGGCCCTGCACGCCTTCAAGGATCTTGATGGCCTTCTCGTAGTCAGGACGATTGACGGTAAACGAGAAGTCGGTGGTGCCATCATGGCCGACGTTCTGGATGATCATGTCCACATCGACGTTGGCGTCCGCCACGGGACCGAGGATCTGATAGGCGATGCCCGGCTTGTCGGGAACGCCCAGCACGGTGATCTTGGCTTCGTCGCGGTTGAATGCAATGCCGGAGATGATCGGCTGTTCCATGTTCTTGTCTTCCTCTACGGTAATCAGGGTGCCCTCACCTTCCTCCTGGAAGCTGGAGAGAACACGAAGCTTCACTTTGTACTTGCCGGCAAATTCCACCGAGCGGATCTGCAGCACCTTGGAGCCGAGGCTGGCCATTTCCAGCATCTCTTCAAAGGTGATGGTGTCCAGCTTGCGGGCTTCCGGAACAACCCGGGGGTCGGTGGTGTACACGCCATCCACGTCGGTATAGATCTGGCACTCATCTGCCTTGATCGCCGCGGCCAGGGCTACGCCTGTGGTGTCCGAGCCACCCCGGCCAAGTGTGGTGATGTTGCCGGCGTCGTCGACACCCTGGAAACCCGCCACAACGACAACGGAACCCGCATCCAGGTCACGAAGGATGTTTGCACCATCGATGTCCAGGATGCGGGCTTTGGTGAAGGCGTTGTCGGTGAGGATGCGCACCTGACCACCCGTGTAGCTGCGCGCCTTGACGCCCATCTCCTCCAGAGCCATGCACAGGAGACCGATGGTGACCTGCTCGCCGGTGGAAATCACCACGTCGAGCTCACGGGGGCTGGGGGCCGGACTGATTTCCTTGGCCAGAGCAATCAGACGGTTGGTCTCGCCGCTCATCGCGGACAGGACGATCACCATCTTGTGCCCTTGGGCGTGGAACTTCGCGACCCGCTTGGCCACGTTCTTGATCCGTTCTGGATTGCCGACGGAAGTGCCGCCGTACTTCTGAACTATGAGCGCCATCTTGACTTCTAAGAAGGTGTGATGTGGAAAGCTCATGATCTTATCGGATTACGGTCTTGCGTGCAGCAAGTCGCACTGACAAATGCCGTCCGTGCTTCATGTCACGGGGACGACATGTGGAAAACCCTAATCAATGCAAATATGTCGTTGTATCCGTAGAGCGTACTGATCTATACTTTCCGACATATAACGAAAGTTATACAAAACAGCAGCTAGTCTGTTGTTAAGACTGACAGAGTGACGACCCCCTAGAGGATTGCAAAATGAAAACGACCGAAAAAGTTGATGTCCGCGAAATCCGCCGCAAGCTTGGCCTGAACCAGTCCCAGTTCTGGTCCAAGATCGGTGTCACCCAGAGCGGCGGCTCCCGCTACGAAAGCGGCCGCAACATCCCCCGCCCCGTGCAGGCCCTGCTGCGCCTCGTGCATATTGAGCAGGTGGATATCAGCAAGATCAAGAAGGATGACGTGGAAGTGGTCGAGTACCTGAAAGCCACCAACCCTGAGCTCTTCAAGACCCTCAAGAAGGAAGCTCGCGCAAAGAAGAAGGAACGCGTGGCCCATTAAAGAGTGGATCCACGCGCTAGGGGCTGACCAGTACGGTCAGCCCCTTTGCTTTCAAGGCTACTGCCGCAGCCTCCAGTTCTTCTAACGTCATGGAATCCAGATGAACGGCCTCCGGCTGATGGGATTCTCGGGCCACGCCATACAGCAGCACTCCCCGCAGCGCGCTCAGTCCAGCCTGTTCCAGCAAGGCCTGCCAGGCTTCCAGTTGCGGGCCGTCGGGCAAGGCCCCATCCCAGCGGAACATGCAGGTCTGCACCCACGTAGGGCACAGGCGAGCGCACAGGGCCAGACGCCGGGCATGAGCCTCGGGGGTGATCTCCACCCCATTGATGCGGGCGATGTCTTCCCCACGTCCTGCATCCACCTTGAACCACACCTCCCCGCCCGCCCGGGCCAGCCGGCGCAAGCCTTCCTGCACGTAGGGGCGATCCACGAGGCTGCCGTTGGTGATCAGACGTACCGGCACCGCTGCCAAACCCCATTCGTCCCGGATGGCGATCACACGCTCGACGATGCGTGCAAACGCCTTGCAGCTGGTGGGCTCTCCATTGCCGGAAAAGGCAATGTCACGAATCACCCGGGCATCCTCGGGCACATGCTCCTCCATGAAGGTGCCCTGGAGAAGCGCCTGCAGGAAAGATCGCAACTCCCGCTCCAGCAGTTCCAGGTCGATGTCCGGTGCGCTGCCCCGGACCAGCCCGGGCACCTGGCAGTAGGCACAATGCCAGTTGCAGGCATTGTTGGGATTCAGATTGATGCCGACCGACACGCCCCCGGCCCGCCGGGACACCACAGGATAGATGTAGGTGTTGGTACTGAAACAGCGATTGTGGTCACTGACCGTGAGCATCTGTCCCTGCTGATTCATGCTGCCGCCCGGGGGTCAAAAGGAGGTCGCGTATAATAGTGAGCTTTTACAGCCATCGGTGCACCCCATGCGCATCACCCGCCGCCTGGAATTCGACGCAGGCCATCGCATTCCCGACCACGCCAGCCAGTGCCGCCACCTGCACGGCCACCGCTACACCCTGGAGATCACCCTGACGGGGGGGGTGATCCAGGCCGATGGAGTGCCCGTCAACGGCATGGTGATGGATTTTGCCGACGTCAAGGCCATCGCCAAACAGAACCTGGTGGATCTGTGGGATCACGCCTTCCTCGCCTATCGGGGAGACACCCGGGTCGTGGAGTTCCTGACCTCGATGCCCGGCCACAAGACCGTCGTGCTGGACGTGGTTCCCACCGCGGAAAATCTGGCAGCGGAGGCTTTCCGCATCCTCGACCCCCTGTACAAGGACGTCTATGGCAACCAGCTCCGCCTGGCGCGGGTCCGTCTCTACGAAACCCCCAACTGCTGGGCCGACGCCCTGCGGGACGAACAGGACAGCCGGTCGAGGTAACCGGATACCACCTGCGCCACCCGCCATGCCGCCAGACTCTCTCCCTTCAACCACCCGAAAGGAGACCGGCATGGCCAAGAAGATCCTGATGATTTGCGGCGATTTTTGCGAAGACTACGAAACCATGGTGCCCTTCCAGGCACTCCAGGCCGTCGGGCACACGGTGCATGCCGTCTGCCCGGAGCGCAAGGCAGGCGATACCATTGCCACCGCGATCCATGATTTCGAAGGCGACCAGACCTACACCGAAAAACGCGGCCACAACTTCACCCTCAACGCCACCTTCGCCGACATCCGGGCTGAAGCATACGACGCACTGGTGATTCCCGGCGGCAGGGGTCCGGAATACCTGCGCCTCTACCCCGCCGTGATCGAGGCAGTAAGGCACTTCTTCGAGGCCGACAAGCCCGTGGCGGCCGTCTGTCATGGCGCCCAGCTGCTGGCCGGCGCCCGGGTCCTGCAAGGGCGCACCTGCTCCGCCTATCCAGCCTGCCGGGCCGAGGTCGAACTGGCGGGTGGCACCTTTGCGGACATCCCCGTGGACCAGGCCATCACCGACGGCAAGCTGGTCACCGCCCCCGCCTGGCCCGCTCACCCGGCCTGGATCGCCCAGTTCCTGGCGGTCCTGGGGACAACGATCGCTCACTAGCGCATCAAGCATCCTAGGTTCCGCAGAGCGTCCCAGCCCCCTAAAATGGGGGCATGGGGACGTCCCCGCCTTTGGAGCACCGCGACGATGTGCCAGATCTTCATCAATGCCAACCCGAAGCTCTACGCCAGCCGCAGCCGATCCATCCGTCTTCACGGCGTAGCCACCAGCCTGCGCCTGGAGAATCTGTTCTGGAACATCCTGGAAGAGATCGCTACCCGCGACGGCCTGAGCGTTCCACTGCTCGTCAGCCGGCTCCACGACGAACTGCTGGCCAGCGGCCAGTTGAATGAGCACACGAACTTCACGTCCTTCCTGAGGGTCAGTTGCATGCGTTATCAGCAGTTGCAGCTCGCCGGCCGTATTCCAACGGATCCCCATCAGCCCTTGCGCGACCTGGACTCCCGCTGGGTACTGGCCGCAGAACACCGCCCTTCCGCCTGAAAGACCTCATTGATGATCGACCTCTATTACTGGACCACCCCCAACGGCCACAAGATCACGCTGTTCCTGGAAGAAACCGGCCTGCCCTACCGGATGGTCCCCATCCACATCGGCAAGGGGGAGCAGTTCGCCCCGGACTTCCTCCGGATCGCCCCCAACAACCGGATCCCCGCCATCGTGGACCACGCCCCCGCTGACAAGGGCGAACCGGTTTCCGTCTTCGAGTCGGGGGCCATCTTGCTGTATCTGGCAGAAAAGACCGGCCGGTTCCTCTCCTCCGAACTCCGGGAGCGCACGGAAACCCTGCAGTGGCTGTTCTGGCAAATGGGCGGCCTCGGCCCTATGGCAGGGCAGAATCACCACTTCGTACAGTACGCCCCAGAGGTCATACCCTACGCCATCGAGCGCTACGTCAAGGAAACCGCCCGCCTCTACGCAGTACTCAACAAACGGCTGGCCGATCGCCCCTTCATTGCCGGGGAGTCCTACTCCATCGCAGACATGGCCTGCTACCCCTGGATCGTGCCTCACGCACGCCAGCGCCAGGACCTGCAAGATTTTCCTCACCTGCAGCGCTGGTTCGAAGAGATCCACCAGCGCCCTGCCTCTATCCGGGCTTACGCCCTGGCGGACGGAATCAATCCAGCCCCCACGGTGGACGAGGCTGCGAAACGGGTCCTTTTCGGGCAGGATGCGGGAACCGTCACAAAACCGTGATGGGCACCGGGACGGACGGAGCCATTTCCGGTAAAATCAACGGCTTAATTGAAGCCGCTTCTTTCTCCCGGGCCGAAGACACCGCTTCACCCTCCACCCGGCCCGTGCGTCCCGCCCCATGACCACATCCATCGAACGTTTCGACCAGCTCGATCTTGCCACGCCCATCCTTGAGGCCCTGACCGAGATCGGTTACGAAACCCCGTCGCCCATCCAGGCGGCCTGCATCCCACATCTGCTCGCCGGCCACGACATCCTCGGCGAAGCCCAGACCGGCACCGGCAAGACAGCAGCCTTTGCCCTCCCTGCCCTCGACCGGGTAGACCTGTCCCGACGCAGCCCCCAGGTACTCGTCCTTACTCCCACCCGGGAACTGGCCATCCAGGTGGCGGAAGCCTTCCAGCGCTATGCCAGCCGGATGCAGGGTTTCCACGTACTGCCGATCTACGGCGGCCAGAGCATGGTGGTGCAGCTGCGCCAGCTGCAGCGCGGCGCCCACGTGGTGGTCGGCACCCCCGGCCGGGTCATGGACCACATTGAGCGCAAGAGCCTCAATCTCGACGGCCTGACCACCCTGGTGCTCGACGAAGCCGACGAAATGCTGCGCATGGGCTTCATCGACGACGTGGAATGGATTCTCGAGCACATCCCTGCAGAACGCCAGACCGCCCTCTTCTCGGCCACCATGCCCGACGCCATCCGCCGGGTGGCCCATCGTTACCTGAGGGATCCCAAGGAAGTCAAGATCAAGGCTGCGACGACCACCGTCTCAACCATCCACCAGCGCTACCTGCAGATTGCCGGCCCGCACAAGCTGGATGCCCTCACCCGCATCCTCGAGGTGGAAGACGAGTTCGACGCCGCCATTGTATTCGTACGCACCAAAACGGCCACCGTAGAACTCGCCGAGAAACTCGAAGCCCGTGGCTACGCTGCCGCCTGCCTGAACGGCGACATGACCCAGCAACTGCGCGAGCGTGTCATCGAGCAGCTCAAGAACAAAACCCTCGACATCGTCGTTGCCACCGACGTGGCGGCTCGTGGCATCGACGTGCCCCGCGTCAGCCATGTGATCAACTACGACATTCCGTACGACACCGAAGCCTACGTTCACCGCATCGGCCGCACCGGCCGTGCGGGCCGCGCCGGCAATGCGATCCTCTTCGTCGCCCCGCGCGAAAACCACCTGCTGCGTCAGATCGAGCGCGCCACCCGCCAGCCGATCGAAGCCCTCAAGCTGCCCTCGCGGGAAGCCGTTGCCGACAAACGGGTCGCCTCCTTCCGCCAGCAGGTTACCGAAGTGCTCGAATCCGAAGACCTGAGCTTCTTCCTCAATGTGATCGCTGGCATGGAAGAGAACAACGACTCGGACATCCGCGAAATCGCGGCTGCGCTCGCCTACCTGGCCCAGAAGGATCGCCCGCTGCAGATGCCGGACTCCGGCAAGCCCGACTTTGCCCAGATGTCTGCCTCCGGCAAGCCGGATCCGCGCGCCCCGCGTGAAACGCGCGAGCCCCGCGAAAACCGGGGTGAAATCCTCGAGCGTCGCCGCGACTACGCGGAAGGCCGCCTGGCCCGCTACCGCATCGACGTGGGCCGTGAGCACATGGCCAGCCCGAAGGACATCGTCGGCGCGATCGCCAACGAAGCAGGTATCGAAAGCCGCTTCATCGGCCAGATCAACCTGTTCGAGGACTACAGCACCGTTGAGCTTCCCCCCGACCTGCCCGCCGACGTGCTGCAGATCCTGAAAAAAGCCCGGGTCCGCCAGCAGATGCTCAACATCCGCCTGGCCAGCCCCGAGGAAGCCGCACGAGAACGGGGGCGCCCCGGCCCTGGTGGCCGTGGAGTTCCCGGCAAGAAGCCCTTCCAGAAAGACGGCTTCCGGGATGACTTCAAGGGGGGCAACAAGGACTTCAAGAGCCGCAAGCCCAAGTTCTGAAGAGCAGCCACCCCGTAACCCAAGCCGCTGGCCCACCACGCCAGCGGCTTTTTTATCGGCTTTCCGCCATGGAGACGCCCGTTCAGGGCGTTGCGCCCACCACACAATCACGCACGCAGGCGGAGCTACGTGTCTTCGGCTCTGGTAGACTGCAACATTTCCGTAAACATGCAGTAACAAATACCCAATGTTTGGACGCCTGCTGCCCCAAGAGGGACGTTTTTTTGACCTTTTCAACTCCCATGCGGAGCAAATCGTTCTCGGAGGCCAGGCTCTGGTCGCATTGATGGAAGATCTTCCCAATGCCGAGAAATACATTGCCGATATCGAGACCATCGAACAGGCTGCCGACAAGATCACCCACGAAACGGTCGCCCAGCTTCACAAGAGCTTCATCACCCCCCTGGACCGGGACGAGATCCACGGGCTGATCAATGCCATGGACGACATCCTGGACACTGTCCAGGACGTGGCCGAATGCACCACCCTCTACCACATCCAGCGCATCACCCCCGAAGCACTGCAACTGGCCAACGTCAGCCTGTCCTGCTGCACCCGGGTCAAGATCGTCGTCGGCCTGATTTCCAACATGGACAACGCCAGCGCCATCCTGCAGACCTGCAATGAAATCGATCGCCTCGAGACCGATGCAGACCGCATCATGCGTGGAGCCATGTCCCGCCTGTTCCGGGACGAGCGGGATGCCCTGCAAGTGATGAAACTGAAGGCCATTTACGAGCAGCTCGAATCAATTACCGACCGCTGCGAGGACGTCGCCAAGATCGTTGAAGGCATCGTGCTGGAAAACGCCTGAGCGACGCATCATGGAAACCGTACAGATTACGTTCTGGGTCATCGCCGGGCTGGTCATCGTCGCCTTGGTGTTCGACTTCATGAACGGCTTCCACGACGCAGCAAACGCCATCGCCACCGTCGTCTCCACAGGCGTGCTCAAGCCCCACCAGGCCGTGGCCTGGGCAGCCTTCTTCAACTTCGTTGCGCTCTTCATCTTTCAGCTCAAGGTGGCCAGCACCGTGGGCAAGGGCATCATCGATCCAGGGGTAGTGGACCACTATCTCATCTTCGGCGCCTTGCTGGGCGCCATCGCCTGGAACGTGATCACCTGGTACTACGGCATCCCGTCCAGCTCCTCACACGCGCTGATCGGCGGGATCGTCGGTGCAGCGATCGCCAAGGCCGGCACTGACCCCCTGATCAGCAGCGGCATCGGAAAAACAGTCGCGTTCATCATCATCTCGCCCCTGTTCGGATACATCCTCGGCTCATTGATCCTGGTGATTGTGGCCTGGGTCTGCCGCAACAAGACCCAGCGCCGGGTAGACAAGTGGTTCCGGCGTCTCCAGCTGGTTTCGGCAGCCCTGTACAGCCTTGGACACGGGGGCAACGACGCCCAGAAGACGGTCGGTATCATCTGGATGCTGCTGCTGGCGGCGGGGGTCACCGCCCAGGGAGATCCGGTCCCCTACTGGGTCGTGGTGAGTTGCTACCTGGCCATTGGCCTGGGCACCCTGTTTGGCGGCTGGCGGATCGTCAAAACCATGGGCCAGCGCATCACCAAGCTCAAGCCGGTAGGCGGCTTCTGTGCCGAAACCGGCGGTGCAATCACCTTGTTCCTGGCCACATCCCTGGGCATCCCGGTATCCACCACCCACACCATCACGGGCGCTATTGTCGGGGTGGGATCCGTACGGCGTGCCAGCGCCGTACGCTGGGGCGTGGCAGGCAATATCGTCTGGGCCTGGGTGCTGACGATCCCCTGCTCGGCACTGATGGCAGCGGGTGGCTACTGGATCGGCCGGGGCATCCTCTGAACCTGTCGCCGGGAGTGCTTGACGCAGAATGAGGCTGGCCCCATTCTCGCGGCACTCCGGCTTTTCATGTCCGTTTGCCATGGCTACTCCCACCCTCAAGCAACAGAAAACCTTTGCCCTGATCCGCATCATCGGCGGCCTGACCTCGGCCGGCGTGCTCGGCTACTCATTCATTGTCAACGTACTGGCCGGCGAGCCTGCAGAAGGCCGCGTACTGCTGACTGGCATTGTCGCCCTGTGTGCCCTGGGCTATGTGGCGTTCTACACCCGCAGCCTGAGTCGTGTTGCGGAAGCCGAGAAAAACACCGGCCAGTCTTGAAGCAGATGCACCTGATTGCCTTGGCCATCCTGTCAGGTGGCCTGTCCCTGCTCGCAGGTTGCGCCAGTACCGGCCCGCTAGAGTCCCGTCCTTCGCCGCCCCTGCCTCCCGTCCGAGGCGAAACCGCCCCCCAGAGCGTCCCGCCTCCCAGGGTAAACGCTCCCCCAGCCGTGGTAGTGCCACCGGGCATCGTCACCCCACCGCCCACCATCCTCCGGCCCCCGCCGACAGCAAGCTACCCTTCGGAACGGGAAGGCCGGACCCTGGTTGCAGGGTTCCTGCCTGAAAAGTTGAAGGACCGGGAAGGATGGGCGACGGACATCTTCTCCGCCTTTGCTGCACTCCGCATCCCTCCCACCCCTGACAACATCTGCGCAGCCATCGCGGTGATCGAACAGGAGTCCACCTTCCAGGCTGATCCGGTGGTCCAGGGGCTGGACCGGATCGTCTGGAAGGAAATCGAGGCCCGCCGCCAACGTCTCCATCTGCCCAAGGTGCTTGTCGACACGGCCCTGCTGAAGAGCTCACCGGATGGGCGCAGCTACAAGGCCCGGATCGACGCCCTGCGCACTGAACGGGAAATGAACCTCCTGTTCGAGGACATGATCTCTGAACTCCCTGCCGGCAGAAGCCTGCTCGACGGCTACAACCCCGTCCGCACGGGCGGTCCGATGCAGGTCAGCGTTGCCTTTGCCGAAGAGCATATCCGGGGAAAGCCCTATCCCCATACCCGCAGGGGCAGCATCCGCAACGAGGTATTCACCCGGAAAGGTGGCCTGTATTTCGGCATCGCCATTCTGCTGGACTATCCGGCACCCTACACCAAACCCCTTTATCGCTTTGCCGACTTCAACGCGGGGCGCTACAGCAGCCGCAATGCGGCCTTCCAGGGCGCAGTGGCCCAACTCACAGGACAGGCGCTCGCCCTTGACGGCGATCTGCTGCGCTATAGCGGCGGGGCCCCTTCCAGCGAGCCAAGCGAAACCTTGAGTGCGCTGCTGCGCATCGCCAGCAAGCTGGGCCTGGGCAAGAACGAACTCGAGCGGGACCTGCGCCTCGAGAAAACCCCCCAGTTCGCCCAGAGTCCTCTTTACACCAAAGTGTTCGCGCTGGCCGAGGCAAGCCTGGGTGGCCGCCTGCCCAGGGAAGCCTTGCCCCGGATCGAGCTGAAGAGCCCCAAGATTCAGCGCAAGCTGACCACCGCCTGGTTTGCCGAACGGGTGGACTGGCGTCACCGGACCTGCCTGGGCCGGGACAGGAGCCAACTCCCCTGAACCTGTACCGCTTCCTCAGGTCCATGAACAGTGACTTTTTATTGATCCGGCGTGCAGCAAATCTCGCCCTTCAGGGCGAGGAAGGATAACGGAGACGGCGGAGCCGGCCTTGCCTTTGCAATGAACTCGGTATAATCCGGTAGCGGCATACAGCGGGCTCGGGCTGCAAAAATCCGTAGGGGGATACAAGCACTACCCTTCATTCACGCTGGGAATGAAGGGAGAGATGTGCAGAAGGCAATGGACTGAAGCGCGCCATCCAGGACCAAGGATGGAGGGCCTTCCGCCGGCAACTGGAATACATGCCCGCCTGGAAGGGCGCGCAGCTCATCGCTGCTCCGGCGCACTACACGAGTCAAACCTGCCCGTGCTGCGACCATGGGCCGGCGGACAACCCGTCCGTCTGCGCATGGGCGAGAATTACAATCCAGTACAGTCAGTGCCCACAAGGCATGATTTAATTCGGAATAAAACAATGACCAAGGGAGAAACATCCATGAGCTTCCAGGAGCAATACGTTGCCAAGCGCGTCACTGCCGTTGAGGCAATCCGCAACGTCCACAACGGCGATACCATCGTCGTCCCCACCGCCGTGGCCGAGCCGCCAGCCCTTCTCAACGCGCTGTCCGAGCACCGCCGCGATTTTCGTGATGTCAAGGTCTCCCAGATCCTGGCGGTACGCAAGTTCGGTTACCTGGATCCTGCCACCGCCGAAAACGTGCGCCATGTGGCCTATTTCTTCAGTGGCGCCACCCGCCCGGGCTTCAAGGAGGGTGTGGGCGACTTCATTCCCAGCTATTTCTCCGAAATGCCCCAGCTCATCGACCGGGGCCTGATGCCGGCAGAAGTGGTGTTCACCCAGGTCTCGCCGATGGACAAGCACGGCTACTTCTCCCTGGGCCTGGCGCCGGACTACACCATGGCAGCGATCCGCAAGGCGCGGGCCGTCGTGGTGGAAGTGAACCCCAACGTTCCCTACGCCTTCGGTAACTGTCACATTCACATCTCCCAGATCACCGCCCTGGTGGAGAACGACGAACCGGTGCTGGAAGTGGGTCTCCCGACCATCGGCCCCGTACAGGAAGCCATCGGCAAGTACGTGGCAGACCTGATCGACGACGGATCTACCCTCCAGATCGGCTACGGCGGCATTCCCGACGCGGTGGTAGTGCAACTCACCCACAAGCATGACCTGGGCATCCACACCGAAATGATCGGCGACGGCATCCTGACGCTCCTGGAGTCGGGCGCCGTCACCAACCGGCGCAAGAACTACCTGCCCGGCAAGATGGTGGCTACCTTTGCCCTCGGTTCGAAGAAGCTCTACAGTTTCATCGATCGCAATCCGATGATCGAAATGCACCCGGTGGATTACACCAACGACCCCTACCTGGCCGGCCAGAACGACAACCTGATGTGCATCAACGCCACCCTGGAGAGCGACTTCATGGGGCAATGCGGTTCCGAGAGCCTGGGTCCGATCCCCTACTCGGGCACCGGCGGTCAGTCAGACTTCGTGCGGGCAGCCAATCGCTCCAAGGGCGGCAAGGCGTTCATCGTGCTGCCCTCCACCGCCAAGGACAACACCATCTCCCGGATCGTCCCCACCCTGACGCCGGGCACCCACGTCTCCACCAGCAAAAATGACGTCAACTATGTGGTCACCGAGTACGGTGTGGCCCAACTGCGCGGCAAGACGGCCAAGCAACGCTGTGAAGCCCTGATCGGGATTGCCCACCCGGACTTCCGTCCGCAGCTGCGCGAAAGCGCGAAAAAGATGAATCTGCTCTGATCACCGGGGCAAGCGCCCGGTATTCATTCCAGCCCCGGCCATGCCGGGGCTGTGTCGTTGACATCCTGCAATCAGGGAATCTCGGATTCCAGGGTATAGCTAGCCCCTGTGTCCAGACCAAGGACCGTCACCAGATAGGGCAGGGTCTTTTTCAGGATCTCATTGAGGGTCCAGGGCGGGTTGATGATGAAGAGACCGCTGCCATGCATGCCGTATCCATCACTGGATGGACTGCGGACGTCCAGGCTGACATGAAGCCAGCTGGTGATCGGCAAACGCTTGAGTTTTTCTGGCAACTCCCGGGACTCCATGCTGTGCAACTTCGGGTACCACACTGCATACGTCCCGGTGGGGAAACGCCGCAGGCACTCCTTGAGCGACGAGACCACCGTGCGGTAATCCGTCTTCACCTCATAGGGCGGATCCATCAGGACCAGGGCACGGCGCGGCGGCGGAGGCAGGAAGGCGTTGATGCCCGTGAAACCGTCCTGTTGCAGCACCATCACCTTGCTGCCCGCAGTCTCGAAGGTTTTCTGCAGCAGCTTGTTGTCTGCCGGATGGAGTTCGAACAGGCGCATCCGGTCTTCTTCCCGCAGCAGCGGTGCCGCACAGCACGGAGACCCCGGATACAGGCGGAGCTTGCCTGCACTGTTGAGATCCCGCACCAGCTTGAGATAGCTTTTCAGTTCCTTGGGGACATCCTTGCGACCGAGGAGGCGGCCGACACCGTCCTCATACTCGGCATTCTTGCGGGCAAAGGCCTCGTCCAGGGCATAGCAGCCGGCCCCCGCGTGGGTGTCGATGTACCAGTAGGGCTTGTCCTTCTGATTGAAATACTCCAGCAACTGGACAAGAACAAAGTGCTTGAGCACGTCGGCATGGTTGCCGGCATGAAATGCGTGACGATAACTGAGCATGGCTGGCGACCCCGGAGAAGGGGCGAAAATCGAGGGTTCAGGGGCAGGATGCTATCACCTTCCCCCGCCCCCTTGCCCGATGGACTGCACGCACCGCGACGGACGCGCCTTATTCTGCCGCGTCGTACTTGCGACGCGACCCCCGGAAACGGGCCACAGGATACTTGACCTCGTTCTTCGCCAGCTTGGCCAGCGCCGCTGCCTCCAGGTCAATGCCGGCCCGCTCGGCGATCAGCAGCAGGTAAAGCAGTACATCGGCGCACTCGTCCTCCAGCGCCTCCCGTCCGTGCAGATCCGCCGGCAGGCGCTCAATCTCGTCGTCCCCCTTCCACTGGGTCAGCTCAAGAAGCTCTCCGGCCTCCAGATTCAGGGACACGATCAGGCTGCGCAGGGTGTGGAACTGGGCCCAGTCGCGGGCATCCCTGAAAGCCAGAAGGCGGCGGGTCAGCTCATCCAGGTCGACTGCCATGGTCAGCTTCTCTTGCGCTCGAGAAATGCCGCGACCGCGGCATCGTGCTCCGCTGAGGTATGGGTCAGGGCCTGGTAAGCGGCGGACAGCTCAAGAATGGAGTCCAGACGGCTGGTCTGAGCCTCCCGCATCAGGCGCTTGGTCATGCGCAGGGCCTGCCCCGGATTGGCGGCGATCCGCTCCGCCAGCGCCCGGGCTTCGCTCATCAGCTGATCCGGGGGAACCACCCGGGAAACCAGGCCAATCTCCAAAGCCTGACGGGCATCCAGCAGATCGCCAGTGAAGCTCATTTCGGCCGCCCGGGAATAGCCCACCACCCGCTGCAGCAGCCAGGCCCCGCCGTCACCGGGAATCAATCCCAGCTTCACAAAGCTCTCGGCAAAGCTCGCCTTTTCCGACGCAATCCGGATATCCGCCATGCAGGCCAGATCGCAGCCGGCACCGATGGCCGGCCCATTGACGGCAGCGATCGTCGGCACATCCAGACGGTAGAACGCCAGGGGAATCCGCTGGATGCCGTTGCGGTAGTTCTCCCGGACCGCCATGCCGTTGCCCGCAGCCAGGCCGCGCTTATCGCGAAAATCCTTCACGTTGCCACCGGCACAGAAGGCACTGCCGGCCCCGGTAAGGATGACCACCCTGACCAAGGGGTCCCGCTGCACCCGCTCACAGGCGGCCACCACCTCCTCCCATTGGGCATGGCCGGTGAGTGCATTACGCTCCTCCGGCGCATTGAGGGTCAGGGTCACGATCCCCTCGTGCTGTTCAAAAACCACAAAATCCGTCACTGCCATGGCGCCTCCTGAGGATTGTTCCGTTGTGACAATGGTGCTGCGTAATACGGCAACTGCACTGCTAAGCCCTTATTTCCCTTGCGGAAAGCGCCAAAAAAGGCATTCTCTCCCCTTGCGCTGGGGTAACACCCTGTTATTATGGCGCGCTCTTTGGCTGGCCATTCGGCGGTACGGCCGAAAACACAAACATAACAGGGATCAACATGCCGATATATCGCCTTGGAGAGCGCAGTCCCCAGCTTCAGGAGGGTGTCTGGATTGCGGAGAATGCCACTGTCGTCGGCGATGTCCGCCTTGGACGCAACGTCAATATCTGGTTCGGCGCCATCCTGAGGGGAGACAACGATCCCATCACCATCGGCGACAACACCAACATCCAGGATGGCTCCGTACTGCATACGGATGACGGAGTCCCCCTGGACATCGGCCACCACGTCACCGTCGGCCATAAAGTCATGCTGCATGGCTGCACCATCGGGGAAGGCAGCCTGATCGGCATCAACGCCGTCGTGCTCAACCGGGCCGTGATCGGCAAGCATTGCCTGATCGGCGCAAACTCCCTGATTCCTGAAGGCAAGGTGATTCCCGATCGCTCCCTGGTCTGCGGTTCCCCGGGCCGGATCATCCGGGAACTGACCGATCATGAAATCAGCCGGCTGCTGGCGAGTGCCGAAGCTTATGTAGGTAACGCGGAGCGCTACCAGCACGAACTGAAAAAGCTGTAGCACGCGCTTTCCCGTTCAGCCAGGGGGTTTGGTCCCCTGGCCCATGCCTCAACCCAGGGTGAGCATCACCGGCTGATGATCCGAGGCCCCCGTGGCCTGATCGACGGCGACAGCCTCAACACGGTCCACCAGATCTCCGCTGATGAAAAAAAAGTCGCAGCAGTAACGCCGGTCAGGCCATTCGGCGCCATTCAGCCCGACGGTGGCCAGATGGGGAATGTCCCCGTAGCAGACCCGCCAGGCATCCTCCCAGCCCGGCACATCTGCAGCAACCGGAGCCGTCATCCGATAGTACTCAGGACTTCCCGGTTCGCAGTTGAAATCGCCACACACCACCGCCGAAACCGGCCGCGGCCAGCAGGCAAACGGCGAGTCGGGAGACGTCTCCCGATGATTGGCGTCGGTCGCCGACGCCAGGCGCACCACATCGCACTGGAGGCCGGACAAGGCTGCCACCTGGGTCATCCGCTGGACCCGGGAGTAGTACTCCAGATGCGTGTTGAGCACGCGCACCGGCCCTCTTGGCCCGCTTATGACCACTTCGAGGCATACCCTTGGCATGCTGGGCACCCCCTCATCCGGCGGACGGGGCAAGCTGTGACGGAAAACCTGGCCCACCGGCAAGCGCGAGAGCGTGAGATTGCCAAAGCAGCTGCGCCCCCCTTCCCCATCCGGCACGTCCACCCCTTCAGCATAGTGGGCGCTGTACTCCGGAAAGGCCGATGCCAGCACTGCCACCTCATCCACAGGCTCGCCGCCGTGGAGACTGGCAAAGCCTACAGACACTTCCTGCAGACAGATCACATCGAAATTACCCAGCATCCGGATCGCCGCGATCGTGCGCGACAGATTGACAACGCCATCGGCACCACGACCCCACTGAATGTTCCAGCTCAGCAGGCGCATAGAAAACTCCATCTTTCATGATTGGCCACTTCACCCCATGACACCCCAGGCATCATGCTTCACAAGAGGCGGTTGCAATGTCATGCATCCTGCCAGAGAGGCCGCCCATCGACCGTGCCCCATTGCACGTTGCAGGCCGGAGATCCTGATCCTGGCAGGGTCAGCGTGAGGCAACGCACGCCGGCGGGCCTGCGGTGATCACCGTGACAGGTTAAAACGCGGAGTCTGGATGTCGTAAGATGGAGCCCGTCCGCTCCCTTGCCATGCACCCAAATCCTTCATGAGCTCAGCCCAAGAACTTGTCGCCTGCATCGAAAAACTGGTCAGCCTGCCCGCAGCCTATCACCGGATCCGCCAGCTGCTGGACGACCCGGACAGCTCCACCCAGCAGATGGCCGAGGCGGTGGCCAGCGATGCAGGGATGACGGCTCGGGTACTGCGGGTAGTGAACAGTGTGCTGTACGGTTTTCCCGGCAAAGTGGAAACGGTCTCCCGGGCGGTCACCCTGATGGGCATGCAGCAGGTGCACGATCTGGTTCTCGGGAGTGTCGTCGTCGGCGCATTTTCAGGCATCCGGCCGGCCCAGACCGACATGCTGCGGTTCTGGAAGGATGGCATCTACCGGGGATTGCTGGCGCGGGCTGCCGCCCGTCGTCTGGGGATCGGAAATCCGGAGCGGATCTTCGTAGAGGGGCTGCTGGCCGACATTGGGCATCTGGTGATGTTCCAGGTGACGCCTGAAGCAGCGGCACAGGCACGCCAACAGTCCCGGCTCAGCAAACGCCCTCTCCACGAAGTGGAACAGCAAATCATCGGCTGCCATTTTGCCGAAGTCGGCGCAGCCCTGGTATCCGCCTGGCAGCTGCCTGGAGGCTTTGCCTCTGCCATTGGCGCCCAATTGACCCCGGCCCTGGGGGGAGCACACACCACCGAAGCAGCCCTGATCCATCTGGCCAACCAGATGGTGGCAACCCGCGACCTGGATGCCCCCGACGAAGACACCCTTGACCGCCTGGATCCACTCAGCGCCATCCGGCTGGAGATCGATCTGGAACACCTGGCTGAAATCCGTGCCCGGGCGGAAGAAGAAAGCGCTGCCGTGATTACCCTGTTCTGCCCTGCTCAGGGCTGAAATTGCTTCACATGGCAATCAAAGCGCAGATGGTTGTTCCGGAAAAGTCACCGGCACCCGGTGACAGGTTTTCTTGAACCCGCCAGACCACACAACGGCTACGCAAGGCACGAGGAGGCTCTCGAGGGCGACCCTTGCAGCCTATCTCGCCACGGACTACCGGGTGTTCCTTGACACGGGCCTCATCACCCTGCGCATCGGCGAGCAGAATCCTGTGCTCCTCCGCCTGTTTGAAAACGAGGGGGTACGGGGCGCCCTGTTCATAACCGCCTGTAATCCGCAAGGCGCACAGCACGTGGAGACTGCCAACCAGCGCTATCAGCTGGAGCTGGCGGCAGAACTTGCCCAGACTGGATACAGAGTCCTCCCCGGGGAGGGCGCAAGCACCACCGGTGACTGGCCCCCGGAGCCAAGCATGCTCGTACTCGATTCAGGGCCGGGTGATGCATTGAAACTCTGTCGCAGATTTCGGCAGAACGCGGTCGTTGTGGTTGAGTCGGACGGAACACCGAAGCTGCTGCTGGATCCCGGTTTGCAGATCGAAGGCAGCGATGATCCTCAAGCGCCGGCAAATAACCCGCGCCTGATCTGCACGGCAGTCGCCAGGCCCACTCCGCACGTCGGACTCGATCCCGACCAGGCCTGAACTGAAACGGGCACGGTGAGCCTTCAACGCGCGCCAGACGCACCCACAATTCCGGGCACCAACGAAGCAAGAGCCCTGCCTCCACAGGCATGGTCCCAGCCAGGGAGCGATCAGACGCTCGGGGCGGACACGGCCTGCACTGCCGATACGCTTCTCCGGCAATTTTCCGGTAGAGACAGCGAAGTCGTCCCCCCCAGCGGCAGTTCAATTTCCCGAAAAATCAAGGCGCTGGACGTCGTTGACGGATCTTTCCGTTGATTTTCTTACTTTTAAAGGCTACTAAATATAGTAGAAAAAAAACTTCATAAACACTATTGATTTTTTTAAGTATTTGTTTTTTAACAAAATAAAAATTTTGACGATTGCTGACCGTGGGGTAAGCTATGCGCCGACCTAGAGCACTACCGATCAACCATCCGAAAGGCCACCAACGAGCCATGACCGCCACGACCAAGACCGCCAAAGTCCAGCCCGCCACCGCCGCCAACCTTGAACCGCAGGAGATTTCCGGCGAGGTTCTGCTCGAAAAGTACGCCAAGGGCAACGAGAAGACCATTGCCGACGTTCGCCTGCGCGTTGCGCGTGCCCTGGCGGCCATCGAATCCGAGGACAAACGCGCCTTGTGGGAAGCCAGGTTCCTGGAAGCCCAGGAAAAGGGCTTTGTCCCCGCTGGACGCATCAACTCCGCTGCCGGCACCAACCTGGCCGCCACGCTGATCAACTGTTTCGTCCAGCCGGTGGGCGACTCCATCACCGAATCCGTCGACGGCCGCTGCGGCATCTACACCGCCCTGGCCCAGTCCGCCGAAACCATGCGCCGCGGTGGCGGCGTGGGTTACGACTTTTCCTCCATCCGTCCCAAGGGCGCACTGGTGCGCGGCACCCAGTCCAACGCTTCCGGTCCGGTTTCCTACATGCGCGTGTTCGACCGCTCCTGCGAGACGGTCGAGTCCGCCGGCTCCCGCCGGGGCGCCCAGATGGGCGTGCTGCGCTGCGACCACCCGGACATCGAGGAGTTCATCCACGCCAAGGACCACGGCGACCTCTCCAACTTCAACGTCTCCATCGCGGTGACCGATGCCTTCATGGAGGCCGTCGAAGCCGATGGACACGTGGAACTGGCTCACAAGGCCGAGCCTTCCGGCGAAATCCGGGAGGCCGGCGGCTACAAGCGCGATGACGGTCTGTGGGTGTACCGCAAGGTGCGCGCCCGTGATCTGTGGGATCAGGTCATGCGCTCCACCTACGACCATGCAGAGCCGGGCATCCTGTTCCTGGATCGCATGAACAAGGACAACAACCTTTACTATTGCGAGACCATTGAGGCCACCAACCCCTGTGCCGAGCAGCCCCTGCCCTCCTACGGCTGCTGCTGCCTGGGCTCCATCAACCTGACCCTCTACGTGAAGGACGCCTTCTCCGAGAAGGCCAGCTTCGATTTCGCCGGCTTTGCCAAAACCGTCGAGACGTCCATCCGGATGCTCGACAACGTGCTCGAAGCCACCCACTGGCCGCTGGAGCAACAGCATGCCGAAGCCCAGTCCAAGCGTCGCGTCGGCCTGGGCTTCACCGGTCTGGGTAATGCCCTCGCCATGCTGCGCCTGCGCTACGACACCGACGAAGCCCGCGCCATGGCCACCCGAATTTCCGAGTTCATGCGCGACCAGGCCTACCTGGCCTCCGTCGAGCTGGCCAAGGAGCGTGGCGCCTTCCCCCTGTTCAACGCTGATCTCTACCTGTCTGGCGGCAACTTCGCGTCCCGCCTGCCGGCCGAGGTGAAGGACAAGGTCCGCAAGCACGGCCTGCGCAATTCGCACCTGCTGTCCATCGCCCCCACCGGGACCATCAGCCTGGCCTTCGCCGACAACGCCTCCAACGGCATCGAGCCCCCGTTCTCCTACACCTACACCCGCAAGAAGCGGATGGCCGATGGCACCTTCAAGGAGCACGCCGTCGAGGACTACGCATGGCGTCTCTACAAGCACCTGGGCGGTGACGTCACCAAGCTGCCCGACTACTTCGTGACCGCCCTGGAGATCTCCGCCAAGGCTCACAAGGACATGGTTGCCGCCGTCGCGCCGTATGTGGACACCTCCATCTCCAAGACGGTGAACGTGCCCGCCGACTATCCCTACGCCGAGTTCGAGAACCTCTACCTCGACGCCTGGAAGTCCGGCCTCAAGGGTCTGGCCACCTACCGCCCCAACAGCGTGCTGGGTTCGGTCCTGTCGGTCACCCCGAGTGCCGAGCAGAAGCAGCCCCATGATGTGGAAATCTCCGACGACACCAACCGCCGCCTCTCCATCAAGAGTCTGCCTGCGCCAGTGCTGTCCTCGCTGCGCTGGCCCGGTCGCCCGGACCTTCCGGACGGCAATGCCGCCTGGACCTACATGCTGAGCACCCCGCAGGGCAACTTCGCCCTCTTCGTGGGCCACATGGACCAGACCGAGGAGAGCAATGCCAAGGGCGCCTTCCCGTTCGAGGTTTGGGTAAACGGTGCCGACCAGCCCCGCGGCCTGGGTGCCGTTGCCAAGACCCTGTCCATGGACATGCGCGCCAACGACCGCGGCTGGCTCAAGCTCAAGCTGGAAACCCTTGCCAAGACCGTTGGTGAAAAATCCTTCGAGATGCGCTTCCCGCCCCATGGCGAGCAGAAGATGATGCCTGGTGTGGTGTCTGCCTTCGCCCAGGTGGTCCGCTATCGCTGCGAAAAGCTCGACGCCCTGGACGGCGACCTGCCGACCCCGGTGCTCGACAGCGTGTTCAGCCTGGCCGAGCCCAAAACCGGCACCGATGGCACCCTGTCCTGGACCGTGGATATCCAGAACCCGGCCACCGGCGAGGAATTCGTGCTCGGCCTCAAGGAGATCACCCTGCCCGACGGCGTAACCCGTCCCTACTCCATGTGGCTGTCGGGCAACTACCCCCGCGCCCTGGACGGCCTGTCCCGCATCCTGTCCCTCGACATGCGCGTAATGGATCCGGCCTGGATCGGCATGAAGCTGCGCAAGCTCATCGACTATCCCGAGCCCCTGGGTGACTTCATGGCCTTCGTGCCCGGCACCCGCCGTCAGCAGAACTGGCCTTCCACCGTGGCCTACCTGGCAGCCCTGATCATCCACCGCTACGCCATGCTGGGTGTGCTCGACGAAGCCGGCTACCCAACCCGGGAGATGGGCATCCTCGAAGCGCCCCGCGACGACAATGAGCCGAAGCTGATGCAGGGCGCCCTGTGCGGTGAGTGCGGCAACCACTCGGTGATCCGCAAGGACGGCTGCGACTTCTGCACCGCCTGCGGTGCGGTGGGCACCTGCGGCTGACCCGGCAGACCCACCTGTATCGCGTGAGCCCCTCTCCGGAGGGGCTTTTTCATGGGCACCCAGCAAGCGTACTCACGTGCCGTTTCTCCCTGTCCGTCACGGAATGGAGCAGGTTTCAAGCCGGCTCGCCCATGTCGGGAAAATTTCCCGGGTCAACGAGGATCACTTCCCGATACAGCCCCGCCGATGCTCACGACAATACGGCCCGTGAATCGCGCACGTTGGCCACGGCATCGCATCAAGGCTTCCTGCGTGTCCCGACACACCATCAAGACAACAGGAGGAGCCCATGCAGTTCAAACCCCGCCACCTTGAAAGTGCCGTGCTATCGGCGCTGGTCTGCCTGAGCGGCCCAGTCCTGGCCCAGGACAGCGTGACGATCAACCCGGTCACTGTGAAAGGCATCCTGCCGGACCGCCTGGAAGCTGTTCCAGGCTCCTTCTCCCTGGTATCCGAACAGGAACTCCGGGAAGGCAATCCCCTCTCCCTCCGCGAAGCCCTTGCCCACACGCCCGGAGTGCATGTGGTCGGTGAGGACAGCCTGGGTCTGGGCCTGAACATCGGCATCCGGGGCATGGACCCCCGGCGCACCTCCCGTACCCTGCTGCTGGAAGATGGGATGCCCCTCTTCCTGGCGCCCTATGGCGACCCTTCCGCCCACTACGCCACTCCCCTGGAGCGGATCCAGCGCATCGAGGTGGTCAAGGGCTCCGGCCAGGTCCTCTACGGCCCCCAGACTGTGGGCGGGATGATCAACTTCGTCACCCAGCCCATTCCCACCCAGGGTCTGGCAGGCAGCGTTTCCGTGGCTGCGGGCAACAAGGCCTACCTGAGCACCCATGCCAATGTGGGCTATGGCACCGAGCGGGGCGGGGTCATGCTCGATGTGCTGCAGAAGAAGGGGGACGGCGTCCGGGACAAGCACGACTTCGACGTCCAGGACTACAGCCTCAAGGGACGCCTCAAGATCGATGCCCGCCATACCCTGACGGCCAAGGCGAGCCACTACACTGAAAACTCCCACATTTCCGAGACTGGCCTGGGCACCCTCGAATACGCGGAAAACAAGTACCAGGCCCCGACCGGCAAACAGGATCTGTTCGAGCAGAAACGCACCGCCCTCCACCTCCAGCATCTGTTCGAGGTTTCCGATACAGCCCGGCTGAGCACCCAGATCTACCACGTCAAGACCGACCGGGCCTCCTTCCGCCAGATCAACGATCCGGGCGGTTTCGACGACGCCAGCAACAACGCCACGGGCTACTCCCTGATCGACCGCTGCGACACGCCGGCGACGCCGGCCAATGCTGCCGCCTGCGGTGGGCGCTGGCGCCCGCGGGAGTACACCTACTGGGGCATCGAGCCACGCCTCGACCTGCAGCACAGCCTGTTCGGCCTTCCGAGCGATGCCGTGTTCGGCCTGCGCTACCATGTGGAAGACATCAGCCGCAATCAGTACCGCTCCGCCGACCCCCTGGCCCAGAACCAGGCGTGGGCCGTGCGTTTCGGTACCCATCGGGAAGACATCCAGATCGAAACGGAAGCGCTCTCGGCCTATGCCCAGAACACCTTCCACCTGGGCAACTGGTCCCTGACCCCCGGCCTGCGGATTGAGCGGTACGCCATCAAGACCGACATCCGCCGGGCGGACGGAGAAATCCAGAACAACCCCGAATCCAATCAGAACAACCGCCAGACCGTGGTCCTGCCCGGCTTCGGAATCGCCTGGAACGGCATGCCCCGGACCACCCTGTTCGCCGGTGTGCACAAGGGCTTCGCTCCGCCCCGTCCGGACCGGGACGTGAATGAAGGCAACGGCGCCAACACGGCTGTGGCCCACAAGACCCGTGCGGAGGAAAGCACCAACTGGGAGCTGGGCCTGCGCTCCAGCTATTTTCTGGGAACCCGCGTGGAAGCCACCCTTTTCCACACCGACTTCGACGACATTGTGATCAACAATGGCGCTGGCGCGTTCATCAATGGCGGCCGCTCCCGGATGAGCGGTGTCGAGTTGTCGGGCCGGGTGGACTTTGGCCAGATCTTCCGTAGCCCCCACAACGTGTATGTGCTGGCTTCGCTCACCCACCTCTTCGATGCCAAATTCACCCGGGACGGCATCGATCCGGATGATGGCATCATGAAGGGAGGCCGCCTTCCCTATGCGCCCCGCAACCTGGCGTCGCTGGCCGTGGGCTACCAGCACCCCGTGGGCCTGGAGGGACGGATCGGCGTGGATCACGTGAGCCGCCAGCAGCCAGACACCTTCGCCCGGGTCCTGCCCCCGGTGGATGCCCAGCTCTCGGGGCTGTCCGGGGAGATCCCGTCCTACAGCCTGCTCAATGCCTCCCTGCGGTACACGCCGCCGGGCAGCAAGACGTCCTTCTTCGTGAGTGGCCACAACCTCACCAACAAGGAGTACCTGGTGAGCCGGGTGGACGGCATGGTGGCGGGACGACAGCGTCAGGTGTTCGCGGGCGTCAGATTCGCGTTCTAACCCCTTGGGCAGGCTTCATGCCGTTCCCTCAGAGCATCCTGCAGTTCAGCACCCAGGCCCCATGCGCTGCAGCTGAGACATGAACGGCGGGACAGGCACGGGCTGTACTACACTCGTGCCCTTTCCCATCTGCAGGAGGGTGTCCCCATGAACGAAGCCGACGCCCGTCGAGTGATTCTCGTCCGGGCCCTGGAAAGCAGCCCGACACCCGGCACGCCCTGGAAGGACAGTGATACGGCCTGGGCCAGCCGGGCAGCCGCCGAAGTGGTCGGTGAAGACGCTGACGCAGAGCGCTTTCTGGCCCGTCGGGCCCAGTTGGCCGTGGAGCGTCTCGGAGACCGGGATCGCCAGTTTCTCCGCCTGGGGGAAGGGCACGACTGGCGTCCCTGGGTGACCAGCGTGGTCGTGGCGGTGGCCTTTGGGCTTGGCATCCTGATGGATGCGAGCGGCCCTGTCCGCTATGTCAACCTGCTGGCCTTCCCCCTTCTGGGTCTGATCCTCTGGAATCTGCTCATTTACCTTCTGCTCCTGGCTCATGGGCTCAGTTCGCCCTTCCGCCAGACCCCCCGACGCCAAGGCCCGTTCGCGCGCCTGATGGCCCGGCTGGGGGGTGCCTTGCAGGAAGGGAGCGGAGCTATCGACTCCCCCAGCCAACGCTTCCGTGCGGACTGGGCTCTGGCATCAGCTAGGCTCACCGGCCTGCGGGTCGGCTGCACACTCCATCTGGCGGCGGCAAGCTTTGCCCTGGGCGCCATACTGGCCCTCTACGTGCGCGGACTGGTACTGGATTTCCAGGCAGGCTGGGAGAGTACCTTTCTGGATCCGGAGCAGGTCCATCAAGCCCTGAGCATGGTCCTCGGGCCAGCCTCCCTGTTGGCGGAAATCCCGATTCCAGATGCCATGCATCTGGCCACCCTCCGTCTCCCGGAGAGCAGCGGCGAGAATGCTGCAAACTGGATTCACCTGATCGCTCTGACCCTGCTTTTAAGCATCGTACTCCCCCGCCTGCTGCTGGCAGCACTGGCGGGCCTGGCAGCCGGGCATCTGCACCGGCACTTTCCCCTGCCCCTGGGTGAGGCCTACTTCCAGCGCCTGCAGCGCAGCTTCGAGGGCCGGGCCGCCCATACCCACCTCCTGCCCTACAGCTACACCCTTTCCCCTCAGGCGACCCTTCGGCTACACGAGGCCCTCCAGAAGACCTTCGGTCCCCAGGCCAGCCTGGGCGTTGCACCTTGCACCCGCTTCGGTGACGAGGATAAGCTGAGTGCCGACCTGCTGCCCGATCCCCCCTCTGCGCTCACCCTCATGCTTTTCAGCCTGAGTGCCACACCCGAAACAGAAAACCACGGCTGCTTCGTGGAAAGCATCATAAAACGACTTCCTGCCGGTGCTCCCCTCGCCGTCGTCCTCGAGGAAGGAGCCTTCCTGAGTCGCTTTGCGAGCCAGCCGGAACGCCTGGAGGAGCGCCGGCGGGCCTGGACCCGGCTGCTCGAGAAGTATCCGCTCGCCGTGGGCTGCCTCAATCTGGAGACTGGAACAGCCGACGAAACAGCGCTGGCTCTTGCCAGCTTGCTGGATCAACAGGCCCATCTGGAGAAGTCCCGTTGAACACGATCAACTTGAGCCTGGTCTCCCATACCAACACAGGCAAGACCACCCTGGCCCGCAGCCTGTTGGGACGGGATGTGGGGGAGATTCGCGACGAAGCCCATGTCACGGCCGTGGCCGAGCGCTACCGGATGGTGGATACCGGAAATGAGGCCCTCGACCTGTGGGACACCCCCGGCTTTGGCGACAGTACCCGGCTGGCCAGACGCCTGGCCCTGCAGGGCAATCCAGTCGGGTGGTTCCTGAGCGAAGTCTGGGACCGCTGGCGGGATCGCCCCCTGTGGTCCAGTCAGCAGGCCCTCCGCAATGTTCGGGACGTGGCCGATGTGGTGCTTTACCTGGTCAATGCCACCGAAAAACCCGGTGATGCCGGCTACGTCAAGCCGGAAATGGAGATCCTGGCCTGGATCGGCAAGCCAGTGCTGGTTCTCCTCAACCAGCTTGGCGAACCGCACCCGGACGCCCAGGACAAGGCCGATGAAGAAGCCTGGCGAGCCCATCTAGCGGCCTACCCTTTCGTCCGTCATGTCATGCCTCTGGATGCTTTCGCCCGCTGCTGGATTCAGGAGCTGGCACTCCTGGATGCGATCGCCAGGATCCTGCCCACCACACAGCAGGACACCATGAAGCCGTTGCGAGCCGCCTGGCAGCAGCGGCGCATGGACGAGTTCGGGATCGCCATGAAGATTCTGACCCGTTTTCTTGCTGAAGCGGCCCAGGATACGGAAACCCTGCCCGATGAAGGCCTCGGCGGCACCCTGCGCACTCTGGGACACGCCATGGGCATCGGCCGCCGGGATGCGCCCTCGCCCCGGGAAGAAGCCATGACCCGACTGGCCGAGCGCCTGGAAACCGCGATCCGCCGCAGCACCGACCAGCTGATTGAAACCCATGGTCTCGGAGGGCGTGCGGCCAGTGAAGTACTGGCCCGACTCGGTGAGGATTTCACTGCCCGGGAACGGCTTCATGCGGGTAAGGCCGCCTTGCTGGGGGGCGCGGTGTCCGGTGCCCTGTCAGGACTGGCCACCGATCTCGCCACGGGCGGTCTGAGCCTGGGCGCCGGGCTGGTGGGCGGTACGGTACTGGGCGCCCTGGGCAGCGCAGGCCTCGCCACAGGCGTCAATCTGATCCGGCGATCCGACCACAGCCGTCTGGAATGGAGTCCGGAAAGCCTGGAACGGCTGATGGCCAGTACACTTCTGCGCTATCTCAGCGTCGCCCACTACGGCCGTGGCCGTGGTGAGTGGCGCCAATCCGGAACGCCCGGACACTGGCAAGAAGCCCTGGAGGGAGTGCTCGAACCCATCAACCCACGGCTCCCAGGCCTTTGGAAAGCCCTGCGCAACAGCAGCTTGCAAGAGCAGGCCAGCTCCGACCTGGAAACCTTGCTTCACGACACCACCCTGCGCTTGCTGAACATTCTTTATCCAGTCAAATTGATCCTTGATTGATCTTTTGTGGATTGTGATAGCCAGGGTTTCTACCCCTTTGTAATGTTCTTGATTAAATCATTGACGCTTAATTGCATTAAATATCATTCTTCGTCAGGTCTTCCCTGCCGACCTACCACCGCCCTCTCCTCACGGAAGGCCACCTGGCATCCCCCACCTGGGTCAGGGATCAGCCCTATCCAGTTCGGCGAGCACCTCAAGAAACGGGGACGCCCCGCAACCAGGGGTTGCGCCATCGGGGAAAACCCCAGCACAAAAGTCCATCCATGAGCAGGGTCCCCGACGTAAGCTGGCCGACACCCGGCTTGCCACAGGAGAAAATCGAGATGTCCCGCACCATCCCCCGTATCGAGCGTCCCCAGGGCCACAACACCGGCAAGGTGGTGAGCGCCGCCGACGCCGTCAAGCTGATCCGCTCCGGCGACACGGTGGCCACCACCGGTTTTGTCGGCATTGGCTTCCCGGAGAACATTGCCATTGCCCTCGAACAGCGCTTTCTCGAAACCCGGGAGCAGGATCCGGAAGGCCGTGGCAAGCCGGAAGGGCTCACGCTGGTTTATGGCGCCGGCCAAGGGGATGGCAAGGACAGGGGGCTCAACCACCTGGGTCATGAGGGTCTGGTGGCCCGGGTCATCGGCGGTCATTGGGGGCTGGTACCCCGCCTGCAGGAACTCGCCGTGGCCAACCGTATCGAGGGCTACAACCTGCCCCAGGGGGTGATCACCCACTTGTACCGGGACATCGCTGCCGGCAAGCCTGGCACCCTGACCCGCGTCGGCCTCGGCACCTTTGTCGATCCGCGCTTCGGTGGAGGCAAGGTGAACGAGCGCACGACCGCCGACCTGGTCCGGGTACTGGAAATCGACGGTGAGGAATACCTCTTCTACAAGGCATTCCCGATCAGCGTTGGCATCATCCGCGGCACCACCGCCGACCCGGACGGCAACATCACCATGGAAAAGGAAGCCCTCACCCTCGAAGGACAGGCCATCGCCATGGCTGCCCGGAACAGTGGCGGCATCGTCATCGCGCAGGTCGAGCGCATCGCCGAATGCGGCTCCCTCAACCCCCGTCAGGTAAAGATCCCCGGCATTCTGGTGGACTGCATCGTGGTGGCAGAAAAGCCCGAGTGGCACATGCAGACCTTCCTGGAGCAATACAGCCCCGCCTTCTCCGGCGAGATCCGGGTGCCGGTCACGTCCCTTGCCCCGATGGAAATGAGCGAGCGCAAGATCATCGCCCGCCGCGCCGCCATGGAGCTCACCCCCAACGCCGTGGTCAACCTGGGCATCGGGATGCCGGAAGGCATCGCCGCAGTGGCCGCCGAGGAACGGGTCATCGACCTGATGACCCTCACCGCAGAACCGGGCGTGATCGGTGGCGTGCCCCAGGGCGGGCTCAACTTCGGGGCGGCCATCAACACCGCGGCCATCCTGGACCAGCCCAGTCAGTTCGATTTCTATGATGGTGGCGGACTGGACATCGCTTTCCTCGGACTCGCCCAGGCCGATCAGGAGGGCAACCTCAACGTTTCCAAGTTTGGCCCCAAACTCACTGGCGCCGGCGGTTTCATCAACATTAGCCAAAATGCCAAGAAGGTGGTCTTCGTAGGCACCTTCACGGCCAGCGGACTGGAAGTGGCACTCGAGGACGGCCAGTTGAAGATCCTTGTCGAAGGCTGCTCGATCAAGTTCGTGGACCGGGTGGAGCACCGGACCTTCAGCGGCCAGGAGGCACTGCGGCGCCGGCAACCGGTGCTCTACATCACCGAGCGGTGCGTCTTCGAACTGACGCCTGGGGGCATACTCCTGACGGAGATCGCCCCGGGGGTGGACCTGGAGCGGGACATCCTGGCCCATATGCAGTTCAGACCGCTCATCAAGGGTACTCCCCGTCCGATGGACGAACGGGTCTTCCAGAACGAACCCATGGGGCTGCGCAGCATCATCGTCACCACGCCGCTGGAATCCCGTTTCCATTTCGACACGAGACAGAACATCTTCTTCATCGACTTCCAGAATCTGCGGCTACGCCAGGCGGAAGACATCGAGCGGATCCGGCAGCATATCGCAGCGATCCTCGGCCCCGTGGGCCGGAAAATTCCGGCAGTGGTCAATTATCACGGCTTCGACATCCTGGACGAGCTGATCGAACCCTACGCCAACCTGATCAGCCACTTGATGGAGCATCACTACAGCAAGGTGACACGCTATGCCACCAACACCTTCCTGCGCGTCCGCCTGGGGGGCGCCTTGAGTGCCCGGCAACTGCCTCCCAGAATTTTCAACTCGGCCGAGGAAGCCCGGGCAGGACTCGCAGAGGACCACTGAGCCTATGACGGACTGCCCATTCCGGGCACATCAACACCCGTGCTGCCACAGAAATGCAGCATTCCCAACACACTTGTTGCTGCGCTGCAACAAAGTCAGAAAATGAAAAGCGTTTTTTTGTCCATGCCCCTTGTCGGTGCATCGGCCTGTGCTATTGTTTTCCGCGAGAGGCCGGGGAGGGAGTCATTCTGGGTCTCTAACTGTTCAACAACAAATGTGGAGAAAACTATGGCATCGAAGCAAGAACAGCAATTCAACGAGATCCAGAAGAAGAACCTCGAAGCAGCCATGCGCCTGGCGCAGCTCAGCATTGAAAACTCCCAGCGCATCATGGAACTGCAGGTCGGCACCGCCAAGTCCCTGTTCGAAGAGGGTGTTGCCAACGCCAAGGCCCTGTCCTCCGTCAAGGATCCCGCCGAAGCCCTGAGCCTGCGCACTGCCTATGCTCAGGCCACCACCGAGAAGATGCTGTCCTGTGCCCGCGAGATCGCCGAGATCACCTCCAAGACCCAGGCTGAAGTCGGCAAGATGGTCACCGAGCAGCTGACCGGCGGCGGCCAGGATGTAGTGGATTCCTTCCAGAAGCTCTTCAAGGGCCTGCCCATCGGCGACCACAATGCCCTGGGCAGCATCCAGAGCGCCATGGACACCGCCCGTGCCGCCTACGAGCAGATGACCAAGGCCTCCACTGAAGCCTTCCAGGCCTTCACCAAGGTGACCCCGAAGAAGTAATCCTCTCCGGCTTCGGAACAGCAACGGCGCCCTCGGGCGCCGTTTTTTTTTATGCACTTCCCGGCGCGGGCAGGCCGCCGCGCGGAGCCACGCCGCGACGCTGGCCACGGTGGGGATGCGCCCAGAGGACAGCAGCTTCCCATCCACCACCAGGCCCGGAGTCTTGATGACATCGTGAGCAAGGAGATGAAGCAACCCTCTGACGCCCCAGCCAGTGGAGGAGGAGGCACAGGCTGACCCACGTCCACCGATTGGGACCCTAGATGATGTTCTCAAGCCCTTTCCAGGCACTCGCGCCGATGCCTGACAGCAACAGGATCAACGCCACGCCCTGAACGGAAACCCCTTCCTCACCCCGGGCCGCCTCATGGGGCACCCAGGCATCCAGGACCATCTGCCAGCCGCTTGCCGCGGCAATGGGTATGTGGCACGACACGTAGCTGCCCGTCAGGAGTTGAAGCTTGAGGGTACCCGCCAGCCATAGACCAGAGCAAGGATGTTGCCTGCCGGAGCAAAGAACAGGAAGGTGATTGCCGGCCCCAGACCAGCGCCTTTCCTGTAAATGCCGGCAAACAGGGGCACGATGGTGCAGGAGCAGACCGCCAGCAGCGACCCAGCCGCTACCGTCGCGGGGTAGGACACGAGCTTGTGAGCAGGGTGAAATTTCAATCAAACATTTCAACAATAGTTGTATAGTTAAAGAATGAAAATCCAAACTGCCACTTCCATCTTCGAGTCCCTTGCGTCGGGCTGGCGCCTGGAGGCCTTCCGGCTGCTGGTCAAGCGTGGCCCGCAGGGCATGGTTGCCGGCGACATCGCAAGCGCTCTGGATATCTCCCCTTCCAGCCTGTCCTTCCACCTCAAGGCCCTGAGCCATGCGGGGCTGGTCAGTGTGGAACAGGAGGGACGCTTCCAGCGCTATCGGGCCAACATCCCCCTGATGCTGGAGCTCATCGCCTACCTCACGGAGGAATGCTGCAATGGTCATCCCGAGACATGCGCCGGCATGCGCAGCGCTTCCAACTGCTGCGACGCAATCCTTCCTCCCCTTGAACCTCCCGGAGAAAGCCCCCGATCGTGAACATCCTGCTCCCATGTGCGCCAGTGCAGCAGGGGAAACCTGGCCCCTCTACTTGGGTTCCGTGCTCCGCAGCCACTGGGGGGTGGAGGATCCGGCCCATGCCAGCGGCAGCGATGCCGAGATCGAAGGGCTGACCTGTGTCCTCCGCCCCTGAATCTCTCCCCCTTGGCAGGAACATTCATGTCCGACAAAACCTACACCATCCTCTTCCTGTGCACCGGCAACTCCACCCGGAGCATCCTGGCGGAAGCCATCCTCAACGAGATTGGCCGGGACCGCTTCCGGGCCTACAGCGCCGGCAGCCGCCCCGCAGGCCAGGTCCATCCCCTCGCCCTGGAACTGCTCCAGCGCAACCGGATTCCCACCGAAGGCCTGCGCAGCAAGCGCTGGGACGAATTCGCCACGCCAGACGCGCCCCACCTGGACTTCGTCTTCACCGTCTGTGACAACGCCGCCGGCGAAGCCTGTCCTGTCTGGCCCGGCCAGCCCATGACCGCCCACTGGGGCCTGGAAGATCCCGCGGCGGCGGACGGCACGGACGACGAACGCCACCGGGCCTTCTCCCAGGCCTTCCTGCTGCTGCACCGCCGCCTCTCCCTCTTCGCCAGCCTGCCCATCGCCAAGCTCGAAGGGCTCGCCCTTAAGAGAGAGTTGGAGCAGATCGGCCGCACTGGCCCGGCCCAGGAGTCCTGACATGGGTCTGTTCGAACGCTATCTGACCGTCTGGGTCGGCCTGGGCATCCTGGCAGGCATCGGCCTGGGCCTGATCGCACCGGGAGCCTTCCAGACCATCGCCGGCATCGAGATCGCCCACGTGAACCTGGTAGTGGCCGTCTTCATCTGGGTCATGATCTACCCGATGATGATCCAGATCGACTGGCACGCCGTGCGGGACGTGGGCAAGAAGCCCCGGGGCCTGCTCCTGACCCTGGTGGTCAACTGGCTGATCAAGCCCTTCACGATGGCGGGCCTGGGTGTACTGTTCTTCCAGTACGTATTTGCCCCCTGGGTGGATCCCAACTCCGCAAGCGAATACATCGCCGGCATGATTCTTCTGGGCGTCGCCCCCTGCACGGCCATGGTGTTCGTCTGGAGCCAGCTGGTCAAAGGGGACGCCAACTACACCCTGGTTCAGGTGTCGGTGAACGACCTGATCATGGTGGTGGCCTTTGCCCCCATTGCCGCCTTCCTGCTGGGCGTGACCAACATCACCGTGCCTTGGGAAACGCTGGTGCTGTCCACCGTCCTCTACGTGGTGCTCCCCCTGGCGGCCGGGATGGCCACGCGCCATATGCTGGAACAACGTTCCGCCGACGCAGTGGCGGCCTTCGTGGGCCACCTCAAGCCCTGGTCGATCATCGGCCTCATTGCCACCGTCGTGCTGCTCTTCGGCTTCCAGGCCCGGACCCTCGTGGACCAACCCCTGGTGATCGGGATGATCGCCGTCCCCCTGATCGTCCAGAGCTACGGCATCTTCGTGATCGCCTACGCGGGTGCCAAGGCCCTCAGGCTGACCCATGACGTGGCTGGTCCCGCCTGCCTGATCGGCACCTCCAACTTCTTCGAGCTGGCCGTAGCCGTGGCCATCTCCCTGTTCGGCCTGAACTCCGGGGCGGCCCTCGCCACCGTGGTGGGCGTTCTGGTGGAAGTACCGGTGATGCTCTCCCTGGTCGCCATCGTCAATGGCACCCGTGCGTGGTTCCCCGCCCGCCCGGAAGACACTGCCGCCGGCCCGGGCGACAGCCCTCCGTCATGTTCGGGGCAACGGCGGCACGAGCTGCAATAAAGCCTTAACACCCGTGTCACAGCAGGCCGCGACCATCGCGGCCTGTTTCGTTTAATGACCGGAGTACCGCACCCATGAGTCTCAAGCCCAGCCAGGCCACCGAACTGTCCCCGATGAACGATGGCACCGACGTAAATCCGTCCTCCAACACCCACATCGACGACATCATCGCCGTCCGCATGAGCCGCCGTGGCGTGCTCAAGGGTGGCATCGCCGCCACCACGGCTGCCGTCTTCGGCAGCCTCAGCATGACTGCCTGTGGCGGTGACGACGATAACGACGCCAAGCCCCTGGCCCTCAACTTCGACGCCGTGGCCAAAAACAAGCTGGACATGGTCACTGTCCCCACCGGCTACCAGGTGAGTGTCCTCCACGCCCTGGGCGACCCCCTCACCGCCACTGACGCCGTCTGGGCCAACGACGGCTCCGAAACGCCGGCCTCGTACAACAACCGCATCGGCTGCGGCCACGACGGCATGCACTATTTCGGCCTGTCCGACAACGGCAGCTTCCAGGCCAACCGTTCCGACAAGGGCGTGCTGTGCGTTAACCACGAATACGTAGTCAGCCCCTACGGCCTCCACCCCAACGGCCGCACGGCGGGCGCCACCCGCCTGGCCTCCGAAGTGGAAAAGGAAATCAACGCCCACGGCGTCAGCGTGTGTGAAGTGACCCGTGCGGCCTCCGGCACTGCCATGAGCATGACGCGTGGCTCCCGCTTCAACCGTCGCATCACCTCCGCCACGCCGATGGCCTTCAGCGGCCCCATGAAGGGCAATACCCTGGCCAGGACCAAGTACTCGCCCGACGGCACCACCACCCGGGGCACCAACAACAACTGCGGCAACGGCTACACCCCCTGGGGCACCTACCTCACCTGCGAGGAAAACTTCACGAACGTGATCAGCCGTGCCGCCGGCGACGACGCGAAGCGCAGCGCCAAGGAAATCACCGGCCTCAAGCGCTACAACCTCGCCGAGAACAAGAAGAGCTCCTACCTGTGGGACACCGCCGGTACCGACGACCTCTTCGCCCGCTGGAGCGCCTCCGTCACCGGCGCCAGCGCCGCCGAGGACTACCGCAACATCTTCAACACCTTCGGCTGGATCGTCGAGATCGACCCCTTCGACCCCACCTCCACCCCGCTCAAGCACTCCGCCCTGGGCCGCTTTGCCCATGAAGGCTGCTGGCCCTGCAACGCGGTTGCCGGCAAGCCCATCGTGTTCTACATGGGCGACGACTCCCGCAACGAATACATCTTCAAGTTCGTTTCCAAAGCCCTGTGGGACAGCGCGGACGTGGGCAAGGGCCACACCGCCGGCCTCAAGTACATGAGCGAAGGAACCCTCTACGTGGCCAGGTTCAATGCCGACGGCTCCGGCCAGTGGATCGAGCTGACCCACGGCAAGAACGGGCTGGATGCCAGCAACGCCACCTACGCCTTCGCCGATCAGGCCGACGTGGTCACCCACGCCCGTCTCGCGGGTGACGCGGTGGGCGCCACCAAGATGGACCGTCCCGAGTGGGGCGCGGTGCACCCCACCAATGGCGAGATCTACATGACCCTCACCAACAACAGCTACCGCGTGGCCCCCACCGCCACCCCCACCGGCAGCCAGCTCAAGCCCGACACCGCCAACCCCCGTTACTACGAGGACATCAAGGACGGCAGCACCAGCCAGAAGGGCAACCCCAACGGCCACATCATCCGCTGGCGGGAAGCCGGCAGCGATCCCGCCGCCACCACCTTCACCTGGGACATCTACCTGTTCGGCGCGGAAGCTGGCGCGGCCGCCGATGTGAACCTCTCCGGCCTGACCGACGTGAATGATTTCTCCAGCCCCGACGGCCTGTGGTTCGACAAGAACGGCATGCTGTGGATCCAGACCGACGACGGCGCCTACACCGATGTGACCAACTGCATGATGCTCGCAGCGGTCCCTGGCAAGGTGGGTGACGGCACCGCCGTGGTCGCCGCTGGCGGTACCCCCACCCTGAAGGGGGCCAACGCCACCAACGCCACCGTGCGCCGCTTCCTGGTGGGGCCGAAGGACTGCGAAGTCACCGGCATCGCCATGACGCCTGATCGCAAGACCATGTTTGTCAACATCCAGCACCCGGGTGAAGACGGCAGCCTGTCCGCACCCACCAGTACCTGGCCTGCTGGCCAGAGCGGCGCCCGCCCCCGCTCCGCCACGGTGGTGATCACCCGCAGCAACGGCGGCGAGATCGCGGTCTAAAGCGTCTCATCCTCTTCTGTCAGTTGTCCCTTCCGGCCTCCCGCTTCCTGCGGGAGGCCTTTTTTTGGTGCGCCTAGCATGGGCGCACTCCTGCGGGTGTAAGTCCCTTTGTGCGTTGATCGCAGCGAACGAAGTGAAGCGCAACTGCATGAGGGTGACCGAGTGTGGGGAGGAAGCGTGGATCGTCATCTGCGAGCCGATGGACAAGAACCGGATAGAAGGCGCTGCTGAACAGGGCGAGTGGGCCGATAACCACAAAGCTCTCGTGATCAAGGCGAAGTGGCGTAGATCCGGCGGTTGTGCAGAGAAGGAGTGCGATCTTAGCCGGGGAGATCTCGCCTTGTGCCTGAAAGGGCGACGGTGGTGAGCCGGAGCGAGAAGTCAGCAGAGGCCGTAGTACTCGGAAGCGGGACCGCTGAGGTCGAAGGCCGACGAGGAAAGGCCGAAGGCCATGTCGCTCGGACGCGCAGTGCATCAGAAGCCCGGTGGGCCGGGGCGCAACGCGGGAGGGCGAGGTGAAGCCGCCAGCCCAGGGCGAGACGGCCTGCTTGCGCAGGCGCTCGCGAGCGCGAACATGGGGGCGGCGTGGAAACACGTCAAATCCAAGACGGTGACGGATCGGCTGATCCAGCAAGCCCTGCTGCAAGTCTTGCAGCGCATCACACAGGCGACCTGTCGCTTCAGTACGTGAAGCAGTTCAAAAGTTCAAAGGACACGGCAAGGTGACAGCAAGAGTGCGCCCATGCTGGGCGCACCAAAAAAACGGGCGACCCGCAGGTCGCCCGTTTCTGCCAATGAATTGTATTTCGGTCTATTAGAAGGAGTGGCGGACGCCCAGCGACAGGCCCTGCACAGTACCACCCACAGTGCTGGCACCAGCGGGCAGGCTACCGGCGTTGATCCCCACCGCGTTGATGCCGAAGTCGTAGCTGGCACGCTGGTCGTTGTTGATCATCGCGTAGGCCGCCTTCAGGGTGGTGCGCTTGGACAGGCTGTGCAGCACCCCGATCTCGAACAGCTTGGCGCCGGTGTCGTCGCGGCTGGAGCCGTTCATCTTCTCATCACGGGCCATGTAGAACTGACCGATCAGCTTGGAAGCCGGGGTCACGTCATAAGTGGCACCCACGCCATAGACCGCCTGGGTGTACTTGGCGCCGCCCAGGTTGTCAGCACGGGCCAGATCGAACATCGCACGGATGCTGGCAGCACCGAACTTGTAGCTGCCGCCGATACGCAGGTCGGAGAACTTGTTATCAGCAGAATTGCCACGGGACACCGCGTTGTAGGTGACGGCAGCCATCACGGGGCCATTGGCGTACTTCAGGCCCAGGTCGTAGGCGGAGGTATCGGCAGCGTTCAGACCGTTGAGGGCCTTGTTCTCGTTGGCAGCGTAGAGGACGGTTGCATTGACGCCGGCAAAGGTCGGAGAAACGTAAGCGATGGCGTTCTTCCAGCGGTTGTCAAACACGGACTGGCAGCTGGAGGAGCGGGCACAGGAAGAGGACGGGGAGTAATCCCAGGTGCCGGTGTTGGTGCTGCCCAGGGCGCGGTTGCCCAGCTTGCCGATCAGGGAGTTGTTGGCGCCAATGCCGGTGGCACCGGGGTTGATGTCCAGGGTGGTGCCCAGGGCGCGGGTCGGACCGGTCATGGTACCGAGCATGACGGTACCGAAGGCACCCTTGATGCCCACGTAGCTGTCGCGGTTGGTGCTGAGGGTGCCAGCGTTGTCGAAGCTCACACCGCTTTCGAACTGGAACAGGGCTTCCATGCCGTTGCCCAGGGATTCCTTACCCTTGAAACCAATGTAGGAAGAGTTGGTGGACACGCGGGTGGTGTTGCCCAGCTCATTGTTGGCATCGCCACTGATCTTGACCAGATCAAAGGAAGCATCGGCAATACCATAGATGGTGACGTTGGCCTGGGCAAACGCACCCGAGGAGGCCAGGCCGGCAACAGCCAGGGCGATCAGTTTCTTGTGCATCTTCTTCTCCAATTGATTGAGGGCTGGCCATCACCGGCAAGTTGGCAATGGACCATTTCACCTGTTTGAACCGGCACCCGAACCCCGAAAGATCCGTTCCCACCCCCTTCCGGGGAGGATTGCAGTGCAACAAATTCAGACCGGGCGAGAGGCTAACCGGACGAGGTTGCAGGTTCGTTACAAACGCATGACAACCCGGCAAACCACCAGAACAGCCCCTCCCGGGAAACCAAGTCGGTGGCGCGCGGTCTTGAATGCATGGCTATTCCTCACGCCGGAGAACCGCATGTCCCCTCGCCCCTTGCTCCTGAGCACCCTCCTGATCTTCCCTGCCTTTACCCTGCGCGCAGCGCCCGCCCAGCCCGGAGACTTCATCGAAGCGTTTCAAGGTCAGTTTGGCGAACACCCGGGAGAGCGGAAAGGCCACGCCAAAGGGATTTGCGCTGCCGGAGACTTCACGGCCAGCCCGGCGGCGAAGGCCCACTTCAGGACGCCCCTCTACTCGGGCCGGGTGATTCCCGCCCGGATCCGCTTCTCGATGGCAGGGGGTAACCCCGCCGTTCCGGACTACACCCGCTCCCCCCGCGGGCTGGCAGCCCAGTTCACACTGCCCGACGGGAGCGTGCACAATATCGCGGCCCTGAGCACCCCCGTATTCGGCGCCCGGGATCCGGAATCGTTTCTCGGCCTGTTGCGTGCATCCCTTCCAGGCTCCGACGGCAAACCGGACCCGGTACGGATCCAGGCCTACCGGGAGGCCCACCCCGACACCCGCGCCCAGGCCGAATGGCTGTCACACAACGCACCTCCCCGCAGCTACGCCAGCGTGGCGTACCACGGCCTGCACACCTTCCTTGCAGACCGCAGGATGGGCAAGGCGGCGCCCATCCGCTGGCATCTGGAACCCCGGGATGGCGTCCAGGGGCTGAGCGATGCCGAAATCGCAGCCAGGCCGGCCGACTTCCTGAACCGCCGTCTGGAAGAGCGACTGGCCCAGGGTCCCGTTCATTTCGACTGGATCATCACCTTCGCCGATCCGGACGACCCCCTCCACGATCCCAGCGTAGCGTGGCCTGCAGGGCGGAAGCAGATCCGGGCAGGTACGCTGCGCATCACCCAGGCGGGCGGCAATGCCTGCAGCGGCATCAATTTTGATCCCAACATCCTGAGCCCGGGTTTTGCCGCGAGCGATGATCCCATCCTCCGGATGCGCTCACCGGTCTATGCCATTTCCCTCGGAAAACGTCTGAGCGGTCAATGAATACAACACCCCGATACCCTTTAAGGGGAGTTTCGGGGGAGACGCCGTCTTTTGTGGCGTGAGGCTGATTATGATTCAGGAGTCAGTTCGTCAAGGAGCCCTACGCTGTGTCCGCCACCGATCTCTTTAGCCGCAGCCTTTCAAAGGTCCGTGCCCTGGTCAATGCAGGGGAACGCCGGCCTCGCGCCCCATCTGAGCGGGATATGGAACGCATTCACCAGCAGCTCCAGGAATGTGCCGAGAGCCTAGGGGGCGAGGTGTCCACCCGCCAGCGGGCAGCCCGCCTGGCTGAAACCTACCTGCGTCTCGATGACGCCGGCCGGCGACGCTTCCTGATGATGATTGCCCTGGAATTCGGTCCGGATCCGGCCCAGGTGGGCAAGGCCCACGAAGCCTACCAGGCCGCCGTGGGCAGCGATGCCCAGTGGGATGCGGAAGCCCGCTTGCGCGTGGCCATGCGCTCCCGTCGCCTGCGCATCCTGACCCAGTTCAACGCCATCCCTCAGGGCGTCAAGTTCCTGGTGGACCTGCGTGCCGACCTCCTGCGCTACCTGCCGGAAGAACCCCTCCTCAAGCCCCTCGACCGGGAGCTGGAAAACCGGCTGTCCGCCTGGTTCGACGTGGGTTTTCTGGAACTCCAGCGGATCACCTGGCAGTCGCCGGCCGCCCTCCTGGAAAAGCTGGTCAAATATGAAGCGGTGCACGAGATCCGCTCCTGGGACGACCTCAAGAACCGCCTTGACTCGGACCGCCGGTGCTATGCCTTTTTCCATCCGCGAATGCCCCTGGAACCCCTGATTTTCGTGCAGGTGGCCCTGGTGGACGAGCTTGCGGACAACGTCCAGAAGCTCCTGGACATTCATGCGCCGCTGGCCGACGCTGAGCACGCCAATACCGCAATCTTCTACTCCATCAGCAACACCCAGGATGGTCTCAGGGGTGTCTCCTTCGGGAACTTCCTCCTGAAACGGGTGGTGGACGATCTCAAGCGGGACTTCCCCAAGCTCAAGATGTTTTCGACCCTCTCCCCCATTCCCGGCCTGACAGGCTGGATCCGGCGCAAGCCGGACGAGGTGGCCGGAGTGCTGGGCAGTACCGACTGGAAGAAACTGGCTGCGGCAGGCATCGATGGCCCGGCTTCCCCCTTGCTGATGAACGCCCTCACCGGCCATGGGGAGTGGGCCAGCGAGAAGAGGCTCCCGCGAGCCCTCAAGGAGCCCCTGATGCGGCTGGCAGCCCACTATCTGCTGCATGTGAAGCGGGAAGGCAAGCCTCTGGACCCGGTGGCCCGCTTCCATCTGGGCAACGGCGCCCGGGTGGAGCGCCTCAACTGGCTGGCCGACACTTCAAGCAAGGGCTTTGCCCAGTCCATGGGCATCATGGTGAATTATCTCTATGATCCCGACCGGATCGAAACCAACCTGGAAGCCTTCACCAGCGACGGCACGGTGGACAGTTCCGCCTCGGTGCGTCGCCAGGCCCGCAGCTGAACCCGGCAACCCAAGCCCTTCACAGTCCGAGGGACTCCAGGAAGGCATCAGTGTCACTGTCCGGCGGCGGGTTCTTGCCTGCCGGAGCAGCGTCCCTTTGCTGTCCAGCCTGGGCAAAGACGGCGTCGGGATCGGTCACCTCGTCAGCGTCAAAATCATGCAGCTTGATGAATTCGGTGCGGTCCACTGCCAGTTCCAGGTAAAAAACGTTGCCTGCGCCGGTGTAAAAGGTGACCCGCCGGGCCTCTGGCTGGTCCATGTGAGTGTCCACACTCAGCATCACCTGCTTGTTGAGGGCAAGCATCTTGGGCTGATTCTGGGTGATGTGGGTCTGAAACTCCTGACGCACCTTGCCAGTAAAGTCGCCGACAATCTGATTCATCAACTCGCCCATCACATTGGCCACCTCATCCGAGGTGAAGGATCCTGCCAGATCATCCTTCGCCATGCCCATGCTCAACATGTAGCGGGCATACAGCTCCATGGCGGCAGACGCCGAGAAATTGAGGATGACCAGTCCGGAAAAGCCGCCATCGAACAGCACGAAACAACCAATGTCCGGCTTAAGGCAGGTCTTGGTAATCCGCTGAACCATGGCGGAATACTGGATCTCGCTCTGGCTTGCCGCGGTCAATACCTTGCTCACGGATCGACACAGGCTGACCAGCAGGTCGTCAGTACCAAGCACGTTGCGGGTTGATTCGGATTGGGGCATGACAAGACTCGCTCGAAAGTAAAGTTATCGGATAGAGCGCGATGGTACACGGGTGCTGTGCCGGGAGCTTGAAATCACACTTCTTTAGACGTCCCCGTTTCGCAACAGGATGGTCACTCGCCGGCAACAACCCTCCCGTAGCATGGTGCGACCTTGTTTTGCCGGCCCGCCGTCGGCGCCCCCTCCGGTCATGGCCCTGCCTTCCCTGCTCGCCTCTCCCACCCGCCTCTTCCTGCCTCTTCTTGCCCTTGGCCTGGCCGCCTGCTCTCCCCAGCAGATGATGATGCGGGGCGTCGCCGACCAGCTCGCCGCCCAGGCCCAGAACGCCGAGGACGACCTGGATCTGGCCCGGGAGGCCAGCGCCTTCTACCTCAAGCTCTCCGAATCAGTCCTCCGGGGGCAGCCGGAACACACCGGTCTGGCCACTGCGGTGGCCGGAGGCTTCACCCAATATGCCTATGCTTTCGTGGCCTTCGAAGCCGATCGCATCGAAACCACGGATGCCCGCGCTGCCCAGCGTCTGCGGGAACGGGCTGCCCGGCTGTACTTGCGGGCCCGCAACCATGCCCTGAACGCCCTCGAAAAGACCCGCCCGGGCTTCCGTCAGGCCCTGGAAAGCACCGCGCCAGGCGACTGGCCCCGACTTGAAGCTCACCAGGTAGCTCTGGCCTACTGGGCAGCAGCAGCCTGGGGTGGAGCCATCTCCCTGTCCAAGGACAAACCGGACCTGGTCGCAGACCTGCCTGTGGCCTTGCGGCTGGCCCGGCTGGCCTTCGAGCAGGATCCCTCCTTCGGACAGGGGGAACTGATGGGCCTGATGGCCACCTTCGAGGCCGCCCGCCCGAATGGAAACCTCCGTCAGGCAGCCGCGTGGTTCGATGAGGCGATCCGCCTCTCCGGGGGTTTGAGCGCCGGCACCTATCTGGCCAAAGCGGAATCCATCGCCCAGCCGGCCGGCGACAAGTCCGGCTTCCTGGCACTGCTGGACAAGGCCCTGGCCATCGAAGACGCCCCCGGCAGCCCCCGCGCCCTGGTCAATGAAGTGATGCGGCGCCGCGCCCTGTGGCTGAAAGAATCCGCTGACGACCTGTTCTGACCCTTCCCGGAAACCCTCCAATGCTCAAGCTTTCCCGTCTTGCCGCAGTGATTCTTGGTCTGCTCCTGGGGGGCACTGCCCTGGCCGCACCACAGCTGCGCATGGGCACCCTCGCCCCGAAAAACTCCCTTTATCACCGCCAGTTGCTGGAAGTGGGGGAAGCCTGGCGCACCGCCCAGGGCGATGGCGCGAAGTACCTGGTGTATCCGGATGGCAGCCAGGGGGGCGAGACCGACATGGCCCGGCGCATGCGCATCGGCCAGTTGCAGGGCGCCCTCCTCTCGGTGGTCGGCCTGCGGGAGATCGAACCCTCGATCGCAGCCCTTCAGAACATGCCCCTGCTGTTCAGGAGCTGGGACGAAGTGGATTACGTCCGGGAGAAGATCCGCCCTGGCATGGAACGGAAATTTCTGGAAAAGGGCTTTGTGGTGCTGGCCTGGGGTGACGCTGGGTGGGTCCGTTTCTTCTCGAAGGAGCCCGCCCTGCGCCCCGAGGACTATAAGAAGATGAAGTTCTTTGCCTGGGCCGGCGAGAGCGAACAGCAGGAAATCATGAAAAGCCTGGGCTACACCCCTGTTCCCCTGGAAACCAGCGACATTCTGCCTTCCATCCAGACCGGCATGATCAACGCTGTTCCCGCCACCCCCTACTTTGCCCTCGCCACTCAGATATACAACACTGCACCGCACATGCTCGACATCAACTGGGCCCCCATCGTGGGCGCGCTTGTGGTCACCCGCAAGAGCTGGGATGAGATGAGCCCCACCGCCCGGGACGCCCTGCGGGCAGCGGGCGAGAAGGCCGGAGCCCAGATGCGCGCCCGCGCCCGCCAGGAAGTGGATGAAGCCGTGGAGGCCATGAAAAAGCGTGGCCTGAAGGTGAACACACCGACGCCGGAACAGCTGAAGGAGTGGAACGAGCTGGCTGAGCGGCTCTATCCCCGGATCCGTGGCCGGATGGTCCCGGCGGACACCTTCGACGAGGTGACGGGACTTCTGAAAGCCTACCGGGCAGGCAAACGGTAATTCCCGATGCGCCGCCTGCCTGCCCTCGACGAAGCCATCGCATCCCTTGCGCTGGCCCTGATGGTCCTGATCCCGGTCATCGAGATTGCCCTGCGACCTTTCCATGGCAAGGGCATCGACAATGCCCCGCTGCTGGTCCAGCATCTGGGGCTGGCCCTCGCCATGTTCGGCGCTGTGGTAGCCGAACGGAGCGGTCACCTGACCACCCTCGGCAACGGCTTCGCGGGCCACCCAGACCCACACGTCCGCCAGCTGGCCCATCTCTTCGGCAAGGGCAGCTCAGCCATCCTCAGCGGCATGCTGGCGGCAGCGAGCTGGCACTTCGTGGCCAGCGAACTGGAGGGTGGCCGGGACCTGGCCTACGGAATACCCACCTGGAGCGTCCAGGCTCTGATGCCGGCAGGCTTCCTGCTGCTGGGACTCCAGCTGGGCAGCCGCTGCAGCCAGGTGCCCGCCCTGCGTCTACCCCTGGGCCTCGCCCTGACGGCCTCGGGTTTCCTGTTCGCTCACACCTTCGATGGCGAGACCCTGCCCCTGCTGCCCCTGGCCCTCTGGCTGCTGGGGATACTGCTGGTCGGTGCACCGGTCTTTGCCGTGCTTGGAGGCCTGGCCCTCGCCCTGTTCTGGTCGGAAGGGCAGCCCCTGGCCTCGGTTTCCCTCTCCCACTACCAGATTACCGTCAATCCCTCCTTGCCGGCCCTGCCCCTGTTCACCCTGGCCGGGCTGGTCTTCGCCCGCAGCGGCGCAGCCACCAGACTGGGCGCCCTGTTCACCGCCAGTTTCGGCGGTGGCCCCCTAGGCACCGTGATCGCTGCGGCATTGTTGTGCTCTTTTTTCACGGCCTTCACCGGGGGAAGCGGCGTCACCATCCTGGCCCTGGGAGGGTTGCTCCTGCCGCTGCTGAAGGATGCAGGCTATCCCGAACGGCGGGGAATCAGCCTGATCACCAGTGCCAGCGCCCTGGGGGTGCTACTGGCCCCATCGGTACCCCTGATCATGTACGCAATCATCGCCCGGGTCCCGATCAATACGATGTTCCTGGCAGGTTTGCTGCCAGCCCTGGTGATGGTGGCCTTCCTGCTGGTAGTGGGGGGCTACCTGCGAGGCCCGGACACGCCGGAAACATCATCGCCCCGAGGCGGGACCGGTTGGCAAGCCGTACTGCGGGCCGCCTGGAATGCCCGCTGGGAGATCCTGGCGCCTGTCGTGGCTATTGGCTCCCTGATCAGCGGCATCGCCACCCCCACCGAAAGTGCGGCCCTCACCGCCACCTATGCACTGCTGACCCAGTGGCTGGCCCACCGGGAGCTGGACGGGCCACTGCTGCGCCGCTGCCTTGCCGACTGCGCCCAGGTGATTGGTGGCGTGATGGTGATCCTGGGCATGGCCCTCGGTCTCACCAACTACCTGGTCGATGCAGGCATCCCGGACGCGGCCGTGGAGTGGGTGCAGCAGGCCCTTCCCAACAAACTGGCGTTTCTGGTGGCACTTAATGTGTTCCTGTTCATGGCGGGGGCCCTGATGGAAATCTACGCGGCCATCGTCGTGCTGGTGCCCCTGCTGCTGCCAGTGGCCGTCAGCTACGGCATCGACCCGGTACATTTCGGCATCCTGTTCCTGGCCGTGATGGAGATGGGCTTCCTGTGCCCGCCGGCAGGCATGAACATTTTCTTTGCATCCGCCATGTTCGCCAAACCCATCAAGGAAATCGCCGTGTCAGTACTGCCTGCCCTGCTGGCAATCTTCCTCGGCGCCCTGAGCATTTCGGCCCTGCCCTGGCTGGCTACCGCCCTGCCGGTCGCGTTTGGGGCTTATCAGCCCTGAACCTTTGGGCTGCCCCAGCGGGCTGCAGCCGCATCGTCCGTCTCCCGGGCATCGACCCAGCGACCACCCTCGGGCGTGTCCTCCCTTTTCCAGAAAGGGGCACGGGTCTTGAGGTAATCCATGATGAACTCACAGGCGGCAAAGGCATCCCCCCGGTGGGCGCTGGCCACACCCACGAAAACGATGCGCTCGCCGGGCACCAGGGGCCCGAAACGGTGGATCACCCGGACGCCCTGCAGGGACCAGCGTTCCCACGCCTCGCGAACGATGGCCTGCAGGGACCTTTCGGTCATGCCAGGATAGTGCTCCAGGGTCATGACCGAAATCTCGCTCGCCTCAGCTGCCCCCTTGTCTGCCCGTACAAGGCCGACAAAGGTGGCCACCGCACCCACGTCGCGCCGGCCGGCGGAAAGGGCCAGCGTCTCCGCCCCCGGGTCAAAATCTGCGGCCTGAACGGATACGCATGCCTCAAGGGAGGCTGCAGCAAGGGGCGCATCAGAAGTCATGTCAGCCTCCGGTGACCGGTGGAAAGAAGGCAATCTCATCCCTGGGCTGGACCAGCGCATCGGGACCCGCCATTTCCTGGTTGATGGCCGCGCGCACGTTGTGCCCATCCCCCAGTGCCTCCCAGACCCCCCCTCGCCTGGCCAGATGGGCGCGCAGGTCACCCAGGGTGGCAATGGTCGGCGGCAGGGTGAGGGTTTCGTGGGAATAGCCGAGGGATTCCCGCAGGCTGGCGAAATAAAGGACCTTGACACTCATGACAGCAACTCGGAATAAGGAATGAAGGACACCCGGTCCCCAGCCGTGATGGCCTGGCCCGGAGGATTATCGACGAGACCGTCGGCCCACACCGTGGAGCGGAGGATCCCCGGCCCCTGGTGGGGAAAAAGCTCGACCCGCCCATCCGGTCCGATGCGGGCACGCAGGAACTCCCTGCGGCGATCAGGCCGACGCCAGTCAAAGGCAGCCTGCAGGGGAATCGCCTGAGGCAGGCAGTCCGTCACCCCCTGGCTGCTGAGCACGAAGGGGCGAACCAGCATGATGAAGGTGACGAAGCTCGAGACCGGATTGCCTGGCAGCCCGATGAAGGCTGCCCCCGCCCGGCCCGCAGGATCCCGGATCCGGCCAACGGCCACGGGCTTGCCGGGCTTCATCGCCACAAGCCAGGAATCCAGACGCCCTTCGGCACTGACCGCGGGCTTGATGTGATCCTCTTCCCCTACCGACACTCCGCCGCTGGTCAGGATGAGGTCATGCTGAAGAGCGGCTTCCCGCAGTACGGCCCGGGTCGCCTCAAGGTTGTCGGGAACAATGCCCAGATCAGAGACCTGGCAACCCAGAGCCTCCAGCAATCCCCTCAGCACATAGCGGTTGGAATTGTAGATGGCCCCGGGCGGCAAGGGCTCTCCGGGCATCACCAGCTCGTCCCCCGTGGAGAAAAGGGCGACCCGCAGCCTCCGGATGACAGGCAGGGTGGCACACCCCACGGAAGCTGCCAGACCGAGCATCTGCGGGTTGAGACGAAGGCCGGCGCGCAGCACCACCGAACCCAGGGCAATGTCCTCTCCAGCCCGACGGATCCATTCTCCGACGCGGGGCACGTGGTTCACGAGCACATGGTCCCCGTCATGGGCGCACAGCTCCTGCATCACGACAGCATCGGCCCCAGCAGGGATCGGGGCACCCGTAAAGATCCGGGCAGCGCTCCCCGGTACCAGCGTATGGCCGACACTGCCTGCAGGGATCCGCTGGGCCACGGCCAAGCGGACACCGACAGCGGCCACGTCGGTGCACCGGACCGCATAGCCATCCATCTGGGAATTATCAAGGGGTGGCACGTTGAGGCCCGACACCTGGTCCACTGCCAGGACTCGCCCCAGAGCCTCGGCCGTGGGCACGTTTTCAATGGTGGCAAGGGGCACGGCGGCAGCCAGCAAGGCCACCCGCGCCTCCTCGAAGGAGCGCATGCTTGGGTTGCTTGGATTCATAGGAGCCCTTGATGTTGAAGGATGAATTCGGCCACACCGGCCGCATCGTTGAGATTGAGACAGGTCAAGGGTGCGGATAAATCCCCATCGGTGGCAATCGCCACGATGGCAGGATTGTCCGGATACATCAGGGGACGACCATGGCTGGGCCGATAGATCTCGATCTTGGGAACCGGCACGGTCTTGAAGCCCTCCACCAGCACCAGATCACAGGGGGATAAAATGGCCAGCTGCCCAGCAAGGTCGGGCTCCGGCTCATCGCGCCGTTCATGCATCAGCACCCAGCGCTGGTCGGACATCAGCAACACTTCGGTGGCGCCCGCCTCCCGATGGCGCCAGGAGTCCTTGCCCGGCCTGTCCACATCGAAACCGTGGTGAGCATGCTTGATTACGGACACTCGCAGGCCGCGAGCCGTGATGCATGGGATGAGTTTCTCGATCAGGGTGGTCTTGCCCGAGCCAGACCACCCTGCGAATCCGAATACCTTCATTAAATCAGCTACCTCCCGCCGTGTGGGAATACAGGGTTGCCTCCCGGTCGCAAGGCACCGTCAGCACCGGGGCAAAACCGCCCCCGGGAGTCCGGAAATTGGTGGTTTGCCCCCGGTACAAGCGGGCGGTGACCAGCTGGACCTGCCCCTGATAGACGTAATTGCGCAGATCCATTTTCAGGTCCACCGCCTCTCCCCCCACCGCCAGCCGGCGCGCAGAAGGCGGAACGAAAGCCTGGGCGATATAGTCACCCTCCAGGATCTCATCGAACACCCTGCGGGTCAGCTTGTCGCCCCGATAGGCGCCCCGGCTTCCAAAGCCCGATGCGGGTTTGAAGAAGAGTTCCCGTCGTCGCGCCCAGAGGGACGGCCCCTCCTCCGGCCGGACAACTTCGGTCCGCGGGACGCACGCCTGGATCAGGGCCATGTCCGCCGGATCCACGCCCAACCGGGCCAGGGCCAGAGGATCGGCAAGGAGCACCAGGTTGCGCTTGTCCGCATACAGGGCATGGGCTCTGGGATGAGGCGTGATCACGGCAGATTCTGCCTCCCAGGCGGCCTTGAGGGCGGCGCAGGCAGGCATGTCAAAGGCAAAATCGGTCAGGCGGTTGTAAACCAGATCCACCGGACGGTCCCCCAGCCAGAGGCGTTCATCCCGATACGCAAGTTCGGCGGGGTCACAGATCCACGCGGACAGCCCGTGGAGCTCAAACAGCCGCTGAAACAGCAGGAACTCGGGCAACAGGTATTGCTCCCGGGGGGCCTGATCCACGATGGCGATGGTCCGGAGTGTTTCCTCCCCCCGCTCCAGCCGCCACTCGTTGCGGAACATCTCCACGAAGCGGGCCTCCAGATCGGCCGCCTGGCCGGGGAGCTCCTCCATGACCTGGGCAACTTCCGGACAGCAGGCCCGCTGGGCTTTCCCCAGAACGGCGTTGAGCAGCGCGCCGCCGGCATTGGTGTTGATCTCGATGAGCTGGGGCCCCGCTTCTCCCAAATGGAAGTCGTAGCCCAGGAATGCCCCCGCCGCCCGGGCAGGCCGCCGGGCTGTCGCTGGCGCCCAGGACAGCACTTCGGATTGCCAGGCGGGCGAAGCAAGCACCCGCTCGATGGCAGCGATCGCATCGGCCATGGCCTGCACGTGACGGGCCGCCACAAAGGCCATGGATTCGGCAAAAAGATGGGGACGGGACTCTGCCAGCATCGCCTGGAGCGCACCATCGCGGGGATCCGCTGCCAACGCGCCCCGCAGGGCCTGGCGATCCAGGGAAACACACTGGCAGCCGGCATTGAGGGCTTCCGCCGTGCTCCTGCAGTCACCCGTCCGCAGCGCCTCCAGCACGGAACCCATGGCGGGGGAAGAACCGGAGACAGACTTGAACGCGGTCACGGACAGCCTCGACAAACGAACAAGGAGGGATTGTAGCAAGCCCCGGGGGCGAAGGGCTCACCGGGGCGCGGCCGGAGGAGGCAATTGCTCCAGGAAGTTCACCACCTCGGCCTCCACCTTGCTGCGACGCATGGGAGGCAGGCTTTGCCAGACCCGGCGCCCATAGGGCTTGGTGAGCATGCGGGGATCACAGATGGCCAGCACGCCCTTGTCCCGCTCCGTGCGGATCAGGCGCCCTGCGCCCTGCTTGACGTTGATCACCGCCCGCGGCAGCTGGTATTCCATGAAGGGACTTCGACCCGATTTCTGCAGGTACTCGATCCGGGCAGCGAGCACCGGATCATCTGGGGGGGCAAAGGGCAGCTTGTCGATGACCACCACCGAGAGGGCATCTCCCGGCACATCCACCCCTTCCCAGAAACTCTGGCTGGCCACCAGGACCGCGTTGCCCAGGCGGCGGAAACGATCCAGCAGTTCGGAGCGGGAACCCTCCCCCTGGATCAGTAGTGGAAGCTTGAGCTTTTCCCGCTCCAGCTTCTCCTCGATGAGCTCGTGGATCCGGCGCATGGCCCGCAGGGAAGTGCACAACACGAAGGTGCGCCCCTGGGCTGCACGGATCAGGGGAAAGGCCACCTCTGCCACCGCGTCCGGATACTCGGGGCTGTTGGGCTCCGGCATGTTCTGGGGAGCGTACAGCACCGCCTGCTGGGCGTAATCGAAGGGACTTCCCCAGACTGCCGTCTCGATGGGAGGCTCCACCCAGTGCAGCCCCAGTTCCCGACAGTAATGATCAAAGTTGCGCCCGACCGCCAGGGTAGCCGAAGTGAAGACCCAGGCTCGCGGATGCCCATCCATCTGGCGCTTGAAAATGGCAGCAATGGACAAGGGAGTGGCGTGGAGGGCCAGCGATTGGCTGAACACCTCCACCCAGCGCACCCAGTCCGCCCCCTCCGGATTCTGCCAGCGGACCAGGAGCTGCTGTAGTTCCTGAGTCCGGCGCAGACAGTTGGCCAACCCTTCCGAACGCTCCGCCTGGGTCTCGAGGATCGTGCAAAAGGCCGCCAGTTCAACCTCCAGATTTTCCAGTGCCTCGAA
>NZ_JAQUVG010000102.1 GCF_028693495.1 Zoogloea sp.
GTCTCGGCGGAACAGCTGATCAACAAGGAGATGCTCGGCCCTTATCAGCCGCTGATCCGCAAGCTGTGGGCCCACAGTGTGGATGTGGCGGCAACTGGCTGCGTGCTGGCCCGCCGGCGTACGGCCTTGGATCCGGATGCGGTCTTCTTTGCCGGGATGGTCCACGACATCGGGCAGTTCTTTCTGCTGGCCCGGGTCTGGGAATATCCGGAGCTGCTGAGCGAGGACAGCCCCCTGTCGGATCTGGTCAAGGTCTGGCACGCCCCCATCGGGCGGGCGGTGCTGGCTTCCATGAACATGCCCCGGGAACTGGTGGATGCGGTGGACGATCCGGAAATCTACGGCGGTGAATGGCCGCCGCGGACCCTGCCAGACCTGGTTTTCATTGCCAATCTGGTGGCGGAGACCCGCAATCCGTTTTCCCCGGAGCGTGAGGATTACCGCCACGGTCTGGCCAAGGCCGCCACCCTGGGGCTGGATGACGCCCTGCTGGAGGATCTGCTGGCCGAGTCCGCCGCCGAGCGCCAGGCGCTCATCGATCTGTTCCAGGTCGGCTGATCCTGCGCCGCCCACTCAAAAAGACACCTCGCCGCGGCGAGGTGTCTTTTTGGTGGTGCGTGGGGTCAGAGGGTCTGACCGGTCAGGTGCTCGTAGGCTTCCACGTACTTGGCGGCGGTGCGGGCGATCACGTCCGCCGGCAGCCTGGGGCCCGGGGCAACCTTGCCCCAGTCCAGGGTTTCCAGGTAGTCGCGCACATACTGCTTGTCGTAGCTCGGGGGGCTGATGCCCACGGCGTAGCTGTCGGCGGGCCAGAAGCGGGAGGAGTCCGGAGTCAGGGCTTCGTCGATCAGATGCAGGGTGCCGGCGGCGTCGATGCCGAACTCGAACTTGGTGTCGGCGATGAGGATGCCGCGGGTGGCGGCAAAGTCGGCGGCCTGGGTGTACAGCGCGATGGCGGCATCCCGGGCCTCGGTCACCAGTTGCGCACCGGTCTTGCCGGTGCCTTTGAGGGCGTCTGCCAGCAGGGCGTCGGTGCGAGCCTGGGCCTGTTCGAAGCTGATGTTCTCGTCGTGGTCGCCCACGTCGGCCTTGGAGGCGGGGGTGAAGATGGGTGCGGGCAGCTTCTGGGCCTGCTGGAGGCCGGGGGGCAGGGCAATCCCGCAGATGGCGCCGGTGTCCTGGTAATCCTTCCAGCCGGAGCCGATCACATAGCCACGGACCACGGCCTCGATGGGCAGCGGGGTCAGGCGCTTGACGACCAGGGCACGCCCACGCACCTGATCCCGCTCGTCGGCGGCCACCACGCTTTCGGGGTCGATGCCGGTGAGCTGGTTGGGGACGATGTGCCCGAGCCTGGCAAACCAGAAGCTCGCCATGGCGGTGAGGACCTCGCCCTTGCGGGGGATCGGGTCGGGCAGGACCACGTCGAAGGCGGACAGGCGGTCGGAGGTGACGATGAGTAGCTTGTCTGCGTCGATGGCGTAGATGTCACGCACCTTGCCGCGGCCCAGCAGGGGCAGGCTGCGGAGGGTGGATTCGAAGAGCGGAGTGGTCACGGGTGCTGGGTCCGTTGGGCAAAGGGGGGATTATAGGGGGGGAGGGGTGAAGGGTGAAGGGTTAGTGGTTGAGGGCCAGGTTTTTCCGCATGCGCCGGAGGCCGGTGTAGACGAGGGCGGCGATCATGGGGATGGCGATGGCCGTGATGGTCTCGGGGGTGAGGGGGGCGATCTGGTATTTGACGCCCTTGGCCATGTAATTGACCAGTTGGGAGGCGTAGTAGGTGATGGCCACCACCGACAGGCCTTCGACCGTTTCCTGCAGGTGGAGCTGGAGCTTGGCGCGGCGGTTCATCTGGGCGAGGAGCGCCTGGTTCTGGCGTTCCAGCTCCACTTCGACCCGGGTCCGCAGCAGCTGGCTGTTGCGGGCGACGCGGCTGGAGAGGTCTTCCTGGCGGCGGGCCATGGTGACGCAGGTGTTCATGGCGGGCCGCAGGCGGCGTTCCATGAATTCGTGAAAGGTCGGCAGGCCGGAGATGCGCTGCTCCCGCAGTTCGGCTATCCGCTGCATGACCAGGCTGTGATAGGCCTGGGCCGCGCCGAAGCGGAAGGTGGTGCGGGCCACCGAGTGTTCCACTTCGGCGGCCAGGGTGGTCAGGTCGGCCAGGACGCTGTGTTCGTCTTCGGTGCTGCGGGCCGAGCCGGTGCGGTCCATCAGGGTGGCCAGGTGATGCTCGGCGCGGCCCAGCAGGCGGCCCACGTCCTTGGCCACCGGGAAGGCCAGCAGGGCCATCAGCCGGTAGGTCTCGATCTCCACCAGGCGCTGGATGGTCCGGCCGGCCTGGCGACGGGTCAGCGCGACATCGATGATCAGGAAGCGTGAAAATCCCTCTTCGAACAGGAAGTCGGTGAACACCCAGGCCGCTCCGTCGGCCACCTGGGCGCCGACCATCTGCTTGCCGATGGGGGAGAGCCGGCTCATCACGCTGGCGGGGGGGATCTCGGCGGCGCTGCGCAGTTCCAGGTGGGTGGCGACGATCAGCTTGCCGGGCATGCTGGCCAGCCAGGCCCGGGGCACGGCCGCCAGGGCGGTGGTGCTGCCGTCGAGCCCTTCGCCTACGCCGACGGGACGGAAGAAGGTGTAGCTGGAGAACTCGCTGTGGAGCTCCCACTTGAGCTGGAAATGCCCGCAGTCGATGAGGCGGTGGCGGCCCTCGGCGTCAATGACCTGCCCCAGGTGTTCTCCCAGGGAGATCAGGTGTGTCTGGGCAGCCCCGGCCTCGCCGCCCTCGTGGTGCATGGCGAGGTAGCTGACCAGGGTGGGGCTTTCCAGGGGGACCGGCGGACGGGCGTGGAATTCCTCGTTGAGGGCCTGGCGCAGGTCATGCTCGGCAAAGTGGTCGGGCAGGGTCATGGGGGTGTGGAGGCTCGCGTACCGGAATGAATCCGGGGGATCATCCTGCCGCTACGGCAGGTGGGCTGGCAAGGCGGGATTGTGCAAGCGCGGTGCTGTCGGTCCTGCGCCGTTGTGGTGGTGCCGCAATTCAGGGGCGGAGGATCAGCAGAAGTCCCAGACCCAGCAGGCCTGCGGTGAGGAAGGCGCACGCGAAGGTGAGCCGCCCCAGGCGGGCACGCATGTTGTCGCCCAGCCGGACCAGCTCTGCATTCTGGGCGGCCAGGGCCGCCAGCAATTCGGCGGTTTCCTGCTGGCGGGCGTTCAGTTGGGCCAGGCGTCCTTCCAGCTCGGCCAGGCGCATGTCCGCAAGGCCCGAGGCCGTTTCCGGGGCGGGCATGTCTTCGGGGTGGGTGGTGTCGGTGCGCTGGGCGGCTTTTTGCCAGAGCTTCCTTGCGCCCTGGGCAATGTCCGGGGCCTTGGCGATCACGTCCGACCAGGGAATCGCCTTGACGAGGGTGGACCAGGGGAGTGCCATGAGAGTCTCCTGAAACGAAAAAGGGCCGGCAAGCCGGCCCCGATTCTGACATGCCCTGCGTTCGGTTAGCGCACGATCTGGTTCAGGGCGCCGCTCTTGTAGCCCGCGGCAATCTTCTCCAGGCTGACGGGCTTGATCTTGCTGGCGTTGCCGGCGGTGCCGAAGGCTTCGAAGCGGGCCTTGCAGACCAGCTTGGCGGCTTCGCGGGCGGGCTTGAGGAACTCCCGCGGGTCGAACTTGGAGGGGTTCTCCACGAAGAACTTGCGGATCGCGCCAGTCATGGCGAGGCGGATGTCGGTGTCGATGTTGATCTTGCGCACGCCGTACTGGATGCCGCGGACGATCTCCTCGACGGGTACGCCGTAGGTCTCCTTCATGTCGCCGCCGTAATTGCGGATGATCTCGAGGAGTTCTTGCGGCACCGACGAGGAGCCGTGCATCACCAGGTGGGTGTTGGGGATGCGGGCGTTGATTTCCTTGATGCGCTCGATGGCCAGGATGTCGCCGGTGGGCTTGCGGGTGAACTTGTAAGCGCCGTGGCTGGTGCCGATGGCGATGGCGAGGGCGTCCACGTTGGTCTGTTTGACGAAGTCAGCGGCCTGGTCGGGGTCGGTGAGCATCTGGGCGTGGTCGAGGGTGCCTTCGGCGCCGACGCCGTCTTCTTCGCCGGCCTGGCCGGTTTCGAGGGAGCCCAGGCAGCCCAGCTCGCCTTCGACGCTGACGCCGATGGCGTGGGACATCTCGACGACCTTGCGGGTCACGTCCACGTTGTACTCGTAGGAGGACGGGGTCTTGCCGTCTTCGTGCAGGGAACCGTCCATCATCACCGACGAGAAGCCGGAGCGGATGGCCCCCAGGCAGATGGCCGGGGACTGGCCGTGATCCTGGTGCATCACCACCGGGATGTGGGGGTAGGCTTCGACGGCAGCGTCGATGAGGTGGCGCAGGAAGGCCTCGCCGGCGTATTTGCGGGCACCGGCGGAGGCCTGCATGATCACCGGGCTGTCGGTTTCCGCGGCGGCTTCCATGATGGCCTGGACCTGTTCGAGGTTATTGACGTTGAACGCGGGCAGGGCGTAGCCAAATTCGGCGGCATGGTCGAGCAGCTGACGCATGGAAACGAGGGACATGGTTTTATCTCCGGTGGGCCGGGGTCCGGCCGGGTAAACAATAAAGCAGGCATTCTACCAAGCCGGCATGAAGCCTGCGCGGCCGGCAGGCTTCCCGTGCTCCGATGGACGGGTCTGCTTACAGGGGACCGGGGCGCGGGGTCTCGCCAACCCGGACGATCTTCATGGTGTTGGTGCCGCCGGGGGCTCCAATGGGCTCGCCGATGGTCAGCACGATGAGGTCGCCGTAGGTGACCACGCCCTGCTCCAGCAGGATCTGCTCGGCTTCCCACAGCATCACGTCCCGGTCGCCGTGGATCCGGGACATGAGCAGGGGGTAGACCTCCCGGTAGAGGGTCATCTGGTTGCGGGCCGAGGTTTCCGGGGTCAGGGCGTAGATGGGCACGCCGCTGTTGAGGCGACTCATCCACAGGGCGGTGGAGCCGGTCTGGGTGAGGGAGGCGATGGCCTTGACCTTCAGGTGGTAGGCGGTCCACATGGCGGCCATGGCGATGGACTGGTCGATGCGGGTGAAGATCCGGTCGAGGAAGTCCCGGTCCATGGTGACTTCGGCAGATTTCTCGGCTTCCAGGCAGATCCGGGCCATGGACTCCACCACCTCGACCGGGAACTTGCCGGAGGCGGTCTCGGCGGACAGCATCACCGCATCGGTGCCGTCGAGCACGGCATTGGCCACGTCGGAGACTTCGGCCCGGGTGGGGACCGGGCTGTGGATCATGGATTCCATCATCTGGGTCGCGGTGATGGCGAGCTTGTTCATCTCCCGGGCGGCGCGGATCATCCGCTTCTGCAGGGCCGGCACGGCGGCTTCGCCCACTTCCACGGCCAGGTCGCCCCGGGCCACCATGATGCCGTCAGAGGCATCGAGGATTTCTTCGAGATTGGCCACCGCCTCGGTGCGTTCGATCTTGGCGATGAGCAGGGCGCTGCTGCCGGCGGCTCGGAGCAGCTGGCGGGCCATGTACATGTCGGCAGCCCCTTTCGGAAAGGAGATCGCCACGAAGTCCACGCCGATCAGGGCAGCGGTCTTGATGTCGTCCATGTCCTTGGCGGTCAGGGCCGGGGCGGTGAGACCACCGCCCTGACGGTTGATGCCCTTGTTGTTGGAAAGCTCGCCGCCCACCAGGACCCGGGTATGAATTTCATGGCCGACGACCCGCTCGACGCTGAGCTTGAGGCGGCCGTCGTCCAGCAGCAGCACGTCGCCGGGTTTAACGTCGCGGGGCAGATCCTTGTAGTCCAGTCCCACCTTGTGGACGTTGCCGGGGTCGGTCAGCCTGGCGTCCAGGATGAAGGGGGCGTCCTTGACCAGGGTGACCCGGCCTTCCTCGAACTTGCCGACGCGGATCTTGGGGCCCTGCATGTCGGCCAGGATGCCGACCGGCCGGCCCGCCAACTGGGCGGCTTCGCGGATCTGCCGGGCCCGGGTGATGTGGTCGTCGGCGCTGCCATGGGAGAAGTTGAGGCGCACTACATCCACGCCGGCCTGGACCAGGCGTTCGAGGGTGGTGAGGTCGGAGGAGGCGGGGCCAAGGGTGGCAACGATCTTGGTGTGGCGGGACATGGGGTCTCCAGGAAGGGCCGGCTGGAAGCTGGCCGGGTTGGCCAGGGTCGGTCAGGATTCTAGGGCATCCACGGTGTTGCTGGGACCGGCGACGGAGGGGGACGCGAGGGTGGCCTGGGCGACGCCATTGCGGCCGCCGTCCTTGGCCCGGTACATGGCTTCATCGGCCCGGCGGCTGAGGCTGTCCAGGTCTTCCCCGTGGTCCGGATAGAGGGCAATGCCGATGCACACGGAGACGCGACAGATGCCGTTCTCGAGGTGGTAGGGGGCGTCGATGGCCGCGCGGATTTTTTCGGCGACGGCCAGGGCTTCCTGCATGCCGCCCACGTCCTGGAGCAGGGCCATGAATTCGTCGCCGCCCTGGCGGGCCAGCAGGTCGCTGGCCCGCAGGCAGCAGCGCATGCGCCTGGCCACTTCGATCAGCAGCGCATCGCCGGAGGCATGCCCCAGGCGGTCATTGACTTCCTTGAAGTGATCCAGATCCAGGTAGAGCAGGGCGACACGGCTATGGTTGCGCCGGGCAATCAGCAGGCTGGTATCCATCAGGTCCAGGAACATGGCCCGGTTGGCCAGCCCGGTCAGGGGGTCGTGGGTGGCCAGATAGTGGATGCGTTCCTCGGATTCCTTGCGTTCGGAAATGTCGGTGACGGTGAGGATCACCCCCTGCAGGTGGCCATCCGCGTTCAGGAGGGGAGCGTCAGTGATGATGGCGGTGAGGAGTTCGCCGCTGGCTTTGCGCAGGGTCTGTTCGGCGCTGGCGGCCACCCCCCGTCGCAGGCGTTGCCGTACCGCCGCGCTGCGGCTCTTGTCCTGCTCGGCCCAGATCCGGTCAAGACGCTTGCCCAGGATCTCCTGTTCCGGATAGCCGAGCAGGGCGATCAGGCGCGGGTTCAGGAAGGTGAAGCGCAGCTCTGCATCCAGCGCCGCAATACCGTCCTGGGACAGGTTCACCAGGGTGCTGTAGCGCGCCTCGCTGGCCTGCAGGGAGGCGCCTGTCAGGGCCAGTGCCCGCGCCCGTTCCCGGGTGACAAGTAAGGAGGCGGTGAGGAGGACGAAGAGACTGCCGATCAGGATCACCGCGATGCGCTCCATGTCCCGGGCCTGCTGGTCGATGGCGAGCGTGCCGATGCTGTCGAAGCGCAGGGTCCAGACCCGGCTGTCGAGCTCGAGAAGACTCTGGGTGAACAGGGCGCCGGGCGGTTCCCCATCGGTGTGGCTGTCAAAGAGCAACTGGTCGGGCGTCGGGGTGCGCCCGTCATAGATCCGGACGCGGATCCGGGGTTCCGAGTCCCCCAGGGTGCCGGTAATCAGGTCGTTCATCCGGAAGGGGCTGTATACCCAGCCGATGAAGGCTCGCTCCCGCTCTGCCTGGGTGCCCAGGGGCATTTCGGGTTTGAAGACAGGCAGGTACAGCAGGACACCGGCTTGCCGGTCGGTGGCCGTTTCCTGAACCAGGCTGACCTTGCCGGTGAGGGCTGGAGTGCCCAGGGCAAGGGCGCGCTCCATGGCCTCGCGGCGAGTCGGCTCCGAGTACATGTCGTAGCCGAAGGCCCGCTGGTTGCGCCAGTCGAAGGGTTCCAGGAGGACGATCGCGGAGTAGTGTTCCCGCGGCCCCGGGGGGGTGACACGGTAGTCGGGGAAGCCTTCCGTACGGATCTGCTGCTCGTGGCGGGCCAGGTCCTGGGGCGCGATCGGAACCGCCATGCCGACCCCCTGTATTCCCGGGTAGTCGGCATCCAGGAGCAGGCCGACCACATAGTCACGCCACTCTTCCCGGGTCACTACCGACGAGGCGAGGATGAGGGCCCGGGCACCCCGCAGGACCTGTCTGTACGCTTTGACCCGTTCGTTGATCCGGAGGGCCATTTCCCGGGTCTCGAGGGTGAACGCCCCTCGTTCTGCCTCGGCGTGGGCCTGCTCCAGGCGGTCCAGGGTCAGCCCGCCGACCAACCCGGCGCATACGGCGGAGAGCAGCGTCGGCAGCGCGATGCGTTTCAGGATGTAGCCAGACGTCCAGCTGCCAGCAGCCTTCATGGAGAGGATGCCTCCTTGGTGTTGATCGTGTTGCGTCCAGCCCGGGGCGCGACGGACACGTGCGCGCGCCGGGTATTGTGGTCCATCTTTGTGATGAGCGGCAGGTGCCTGTGGATTCCGTCATGCCAGATCCCGGATGCCGGATGCTGCGGGTGCACTTCACGGCGCATCGGGAGGGCGGCCCTGTCATAATTGCACACTGGTTGGGATGCCGATGCGGCAGGCCCGTGGCACGACAGGTTCGATACTCTTCAGGTGCATCTCTCATGATTCTCGTCACTGGCGGCGCTGGCTTCATTGGCGCCAATTTTGTTCTCGACTGGCTGCGCTCCTGCGACGAGCCGGTGCTCACCCTCGATGCCCTGACCTATGCAGGCAACCGGGAGAATCTGGCCTCCCTAAAGGATGACCCCCGGCATATCTTTGTGCAGGGCGACATCTGTGACCGCGAACTCATCGACCGCCTGCTCGTCGAGCACCCGCCCCGTGCCATTGTGCACTTCGCCGCCGAGAGCCATGTGGACCGGTCCATCCACGGTCCGGGGGAGTTCATCCGCACCAACGTCAATGGCACCTTTACCCTGCTGGAGGCGGCCCGGGCGTACTGGACGGGATTGTCCGGCGCAGCCCGGGAGGGATTCCGCTTTCACCATGTGAGCACCGACGAGGTCTATGGCTCCCTGGGGCCCAACGATCCGGCCTTCACCGAGACCAAGACCTACGAGCCCAACAGCCCGTACTCGGCCAGCAAGGCCGCCTCCGATCACCTGGTGCGGGCCTGGCACCACACCTACGGGCTGCCGGTGACCACCAGCAACTGCTCCAACAACTACGGCCCCTACCATTTCCCCGAGAAGCTGATCCCCCTGATCATCGCCAACGCCCTGGCCGGCAAGCCTCTGCCGGTGTACGGCGACGGCATGCAGGTCCGCGACTGGCTCTACGTCACCGACCACTGCAGCGCCATCCGCGCCATCCTCGACAAGGGGGTTCCCGGCGAGGTGTACAACGTGGGCGGCTGGAACGAGAAGCCCAACATCGAGATCGTGAACACCCTGTGCGCCCTCCTGGACGAGCTCAAGCCCGATCCGGCCGGCAGCTACAGCCGCCTGATCACCTTCGTCACCGACCGCCCCGGCCATGACCGCCGCTACGCCATCGATGCCCGCAAGATCGAGCGGGAACTCGGCTGGCGTCCTGCCGAGACCTTCGAGACCGGCATCCGCAAGACCGTCGAGTGGTATCTGGCCAATCAGGACTGGGTTGCCAACGTCCTGAGCGGCGCCTACCGCGAGTGGGTCGAAACCAACTACGCCCAGCGCTGAGCCCCACCATGAAGATCCTTCTTTTCGGCAAGAACGGCCAGGTGGGCTGGGAGCTCCAGCGCAGCCTCGCACCGCTGGGGGCGCTGATCGCCCTTGATCACGACGGTGCCCCCGGCCTCTCCGGCGACTTTTCCCGCCCGGACAGCCTGATCGCCACCCTCGATGCCGTTGCCCCCGACATCATCGTCAATGCCGCCGCCCACACCGCCGTGGACAAGGCCGAGAGCGAACCGGAGCTTGCCCGTGCCCTCAATGCGCTGGCTCCCGGCGTCCTCGCCCGGGAAGCGGCCCGGCGCGGCACCCTGCTGGTCCATTACTCCACTGACTACGTCTTCGACGGCAGTGGCAGCACCCCCCGCACCGAGGATGACCCCACCGGCCCCCTGTCGGTCTATGGCGCCACCAAGCTCGAAGGTGAGGCGCTGATCCGTCAGAGCGGCTGCCGTCACCTCATCTTCCGCACCAGCTGGGTCTATGCTGCCCGCGGCGGCAACTTTGCCAAGACCATGCTCAAGCTCGCCGCCGAGCGGGAGCGCCTCACCATCATCCACGACCAGCATGGGGCACCCACCGGCGCCGACCTGCTTGCCGACGTCACCGCCCACGCCCTGCGCGCCACCCTCGCCGATCCGGCGCTGGGCGGTCTGTATCATCTGGTCGCCGGCGGTGAAACCACCTGGTACGACTACGCCCGTCACGTCATCGAATTCGCCCGCGCCCGGGGGGTACCGATCCGGGTCGCCCTGGACGCCATCGAACCCGTCGCGACCAGCGCGTTCCCGACCCCCGCGCGGCGTCCGGCCAACTCCCGGCTGGCCACGGACGCGCTCCAGCAGGCCTTCGGCCTCATCCTGCCCCCCTGGCAGCAGGGGGTCGAGCGCATGCTCACCGAAATCCTCCCGAACTGAAGAAGGCTCCCATCATGCAACGCAAGGGCATCATCCTCGCCGGCGGCTCCGGCACCCGGCTCCACCCGGCCACCCTGGCCGTCTCCAAGCAGCTCATCCCGGTGTACGACAAGCCGATGATCTACTACCCCCTCAGCACCCTCATGCTGGCGGGCATCCGCGACATCCTGATCATCTCCACCCCCCAGGACACCCCGCGCTTCGAGCAGCTCCTGGGTGACGGCAGCCAGTGGGGCCTCAACCTCCAGTATGCCGTCCAGCCCAGCCCGGACGGCCTCGCCCAGGCCTTCATCATCGGCGAGGACTTCGTCGGCAACGGCCCCAGCGCCCTCGTGCTCGGCGACAACCTCTTCTACGGCCACGACTTCGCCAGCGGCCTGCGGGCCGCCAGCAAGCAGACCGGGGGGGCCACCGTCTTCGCTTACCCGGTGCACGACCCCGAGCGCTATGGCGTCGTCGAGTTCGACAAGGATGGCCGCGCCATCAGCCTCGAAGAAAAGCCCACCCAGCCCAAGAGCCGCTACGCCGTCACCGGCCTCTACTTCTACGACAACCGTGTCGTCGAGGTCGCCAAAAACCTCAAGCCCGGCGTGCGCGGCGAGCTGGAGATCACCGACGTGAACCGCCAGTACCTGGAGTGGGGTGCCCTCGACGTCCAGGTCATGGGCCGTGGCCATGCCTGGCTCGACACCGGCACCCACGAGAGCCTGCTCGAAGCCAGCCTCTTCATCCAGACCATCGAGAAGCGCCAGGGCCTCAAGATCGCCTGCCCCGAGGAAATCGCCTGGCGCGCCGGGTGGATCACCACCGAGCAGCTGCACAGGCTTGCTGCTCCGCTGGCCAAGAACGGCTACGGCCAGTACCTGCAGCGCATCATTGAAGAGAAGGTGTTCTGATGAAGGTCATCGAAACCGCCATCCCGGGCCTCCTGATCCTCGAACCCAGGGTGTTCGGCGACGCTCGCGGCTTTTTCATGGAGAGCTTCAACGCCAAGGCCTTCGCCGCAGCCACCGGGCTCGACGTGGATTTCGTGCAGGACAACCATTCCCGCTCGGGCCAGGGCGTGCTGCGGGGTCTGCACTATCAGATCCAGCAAGCTCAGGGCAAGCTGGTGCGCGTGGTGCGGGGCAGTGTCTTCGACGTGGCGGTGGATCTGCGCAGGGCCTCTCCGACCTTCGGTCAGTGGGCCGGGGTGGAGCTCTCCGAAGAGAACCACCGCCAGCTCTGGGTGCCGCCGGGGTTTGCGCATGGTTTCCTGGTGACCAGCGACTCGGCAGACTTCGTGTACAAGACCACCGACTACTACGCCCCCCAGTTCGAGCGCAGCCTGCTGTGGAATGACCCGGCGGTGGGCGTCGAGTGGCCGCTGCACCTGTTGCCGGGCGCGCCGCTGCTGTCGGCCAAGGATGTGGCGGGCCAGCCCCTGGCGGAGTGTGAAACCTTTGCCTGAACTGCTGGCGGGCGGCTCTTCGCCGCGCGCCGGTACGCCCCTTGTTTCATCATCCTGAAAGGGGATGGCGCGGGATGTTCCCGGGCTGTCCCGTCTTCCTCCTGGAGTTTTTCCCCCATGTCCCGTTCCCTGATTTACCTGGTCGCCGGCGCCCGGCCCAACTTCATGAAGATCGCGCCGATCGTGCGTGCCCTGCAGGCGCGGGCTGACCGCTTCGAGTTCCGGATCATCCACACCGGTCAGCACTACGACCGGGAGATGAGCGACGTTTTCTTCGATGAGCTGGGCATCCCCAAGCCGGATTACCACCTGGAAGCCGGTGGCGGTAGCCATGCCACCCAGACTGCAAAGATCATGGTGGCCTTCGAGGAGATCTGCCAGAAGGCCCGGCCCGACTGCGTGCTGGTGGT
>NZ_JAQUVG010000010.1 GCF_028693495.1 Zoogloea sp.
CTCAATCCCTCATTGCTGCACCGATGAATCTGATTACGTTCGTCCATCGACAACTGACTGTAGTGATTTCCCATGCCTACACCCTAACAAATCGGGGTGTTGCACTTCAGTCTAGAGCGCGCCCTGCCAAGAAAGTGCTGTTTGGTGACGACGCCCGCGTCCGCATTGTGAAAGGCGTGAACATCCTGGCCGACGCGGTCAAGGTGACCCTCGGCCCGAAAGGCCGCAACGTGGTGCTGGAACGCAGCTTCGGCACCCCCTCCGTGACCAAGGATGGCGTCTCCGTGGCCAAGGAGATCGAACTCCAGGACAAGTACGAGAACATTGGCGCCCAGCTCGTCAAGGAAGTCGCCTCCAGGACCTCCGACAATGCCGGCGACGGCACCACCACCGCCACCGTGCTGGCCCAGGCCATCGTGCGTGAAGGCTTCAAGTATGTGGCCGCCGGCTACAACCCCACCGACCTCAAGCGCGGCATCGACAAGGCGGTGGCCGCGCTGGTGGACGAGATCCGCCGCATCGCCCGCCCCACCACCACCAGCAGGGAAATCGCCCAGGTGGGTGCCCTCTCCGCCAACTCCGACGCGGATGTGGGTCAGATCATCGCCGACGCCATCGACCGGGTCGGCAAGTCCGGGGTGATCACCGTGGAAGACGGCAAGTCCCTGCACAACGAACTGGAAGTGGTGGAAGGCCTGCAGTTCGACCGGGGCTATCTGTCCCCCTACTTCATCAACAACCCGGACAAGCAGATCGCAGTGCTGGACGATCCCTTCATCCTGCTCTTCGACAGGAAAATTTCCAGCATCCGCGACCTGCTGCCGGTGCTGGAGCAGGTGGCCAAGGCCAACCGCCCGCTGCTGATCATCGCCGAAGACGTGGAAGGCGAAGCCCTGGCGACCCTGGTGGTCAACACCCTCCGCGGCATCCTCAAGGTGGTGGCGGTGAAGGCCCCCGGCTTCGGCGACCGGCGCAAGGCCATCCTCGAGGACATCGCCGTGCTCACCGGCGGCCAGGTGGTGGCAGAGGAAGTAGGCCTCAGCCTGGAGAAGGTCACCTTGGAAGACCTGGGTCAGGCCAAGCGCATCGAGGTGGGCAAGGAAAGCACCACGGTGGTGGATGGCCTGGGCAGCGCCGACGCCATCCGGGCCCGGGTGGCCACCATCGACGCCCAGCTGGCCGAGACCACCTCCGACTACGACCGGGAAAAGCTCCAGGAGCGCAAGGCCAAGCTGGCCGGAGGCGTGGCGGTGATCAAGGTGGGCGCCGCCACCGAGGTGGAACTGAAGGAAAAGAAGGACCGGGTGGATGATGCCCTCCACGCCACCCGCGCCGCGGTGGAAGAAGGCATCGTCCCGGGCGGCGGCGTGGCCCTGCTGCGGGCCCGCAAGGCGATCGTCCACCTGAAGGGCGACAACCACGACCAGGATGCCGGGATCAGGATCGTGCTGCGGGCCATCGAGGAGCCCCTGCGCCAGATCGTCACCAATGCCGGCGATGAAGCCTCGGTGGTGGTGAACCGGGTCATCGAAGGCGAAGGCAACTTCGGCTACAACGCGGCCAACGGCAGCTACGGTGACCTGGTGGAACAGGGTGTGCTGGACCCGGCCAAGGTCACCCGCTCGGCCCTCCAGAATGCCGCCTCGGTCGCCTCCCTGATCCTGAGCACCGACGCGATCGTGGCCGAATTGCCGGAAGACAAACCGGCCAGCCCCCCCTCGGATCACCACGGTGGCGGCTTCGGCAGCCCGTTCTGAGCCAGCGCCAGCGCTGCACCCGGCCCGGACACCTGTCCGGGCCGGCAAGCTCAAAACAGGGTTGTACCCAGCAGTCCCACGACGGCGCTCGCCCCGATGACCGGGATGACATTCAGGCGGAAGCCGAACAGCGCAAGGGCGGCCCCCAGGGCGATGAGCGCCGCGCCCCCGTCGAAGTGCCCCCCGAAGCCCTGGGGCCACAGGACATGGTAGGCAAAGAACAGGGCCAGATTGAGGATCACCCCCACCACCGCCGCGGTAATGGCCGTGAGGGGAGCGGTGAACTTGAGGTCCCCGTGGGTGCGCTCGATCAGCGGCCCCCCCGCCAGAATGAACAGGAAGGACGGCAGGAAGGTAAACCAGGTCACCAGGACGGCCGCCGCCACTCCCGCCAGGAGCAGGTGGTCCGGCCCCAGCAGCGCCTGCCCGTAGCCCCCCACGAAGCCCACGAAACTCACCACCATGATCAGCGGCCCCGGCGTGGTCTCCCCCAGGGCCAGCCCGTCGATCATCTGGGTCCCGGTCAGCCAGCCAAAGTGCTCCACCGCGCCCTGATACACATAAGGCAGCACCGCATAGGCCCCCCCGAAGGTGAGCAGGGCCGCCTTGGTGAAGAACCAGCCCATCCGGGTGAGGGTGTGGTCCCACCCGCCCAGCGCCGTCAGCAAGCCCATGGGCACCAGCCACAGCAGGCTGCCCGCCAGCAGGATGGCGGCCAGGCGCCGGGGCCGGAAACGTGCGTGTTCCGGCAGGGGCGTGTGGTCATCGATCAGGGCAGGGAGGGATGAGCTGGCCTGAGCGTGGCCACCGCCGCTGCTGAAGCGGTCTGGGGCCCAGCGGCCGCCCAGATAGCCGATCAGGGCCGCGCCCAGCACGATGGCCGGAAAGGGCAGGTCCAGGGCAAAGATCGCCAGGAAGGACGCGGCGGCCACCGCCCACAGGGCAGGGTTCTTCAAGGCCCGGGAGCCGATGCGGTGGGTAGCCTGGAGCACGATGGCGGTGACCGCCGGCTTGATGCCGTAAAACAGGCCCGCCACCAGAGGCTTTTCGCCCCAGGCGAGGTAGACCCAGGAGAGCCCGATCAGGATCAGCAGGGAAGGCAATACGAACAGCGTCCCTGCCACGATGCCCCCCCAGGTCCGGTGCATCAGCCAGCCCATGTAGGTGGCCAGCTGCTGGGCCTCCGGTCCGGGCAGGACCATGCAGTAGTTGAGCGCATGGAGAAAGCGCCGCTCCGAGATCCAGCGCCGCTTGTCCACCAGCTCCTGGTGCATGATGGCGATCTGCCCGGCCGGCCCCCCGAAGCTGATGAAACCGAGCTTGAGCCAGAAACGGAACGCCTCCCAGAAACCCACCGCCGCGGGCGGTGAGCGGACGGGACCGGCAGCGGAGTCTGGAGTGAGCGGATGCATGGGGTGACGCCTTGTGGATAGGGTTGACAATCAGGCCCGCCGGAGGGCTTGCGCGAAGCATTCATGGACAGCATGGATCATCATGACATGCCCGAAAAGGCACATGCCCCTGGTTCCGCTGGAACTCGGAAAGCTCACGGTAGGGCCGGTCCGTTTCTCCAGGAGAAAGAATGACGACCCGACTGACCCGCATCGATACCGACTACAAGTTCTACCCCTTCAAGGAGCCGACGCTCTGGACGCTGACGAGTTATCAGTTTGACGAGTGCAAGCTCAACCTCCTGTGGCTTGTCTGTCCTGAAATCGACAGGTACCACGATCAGCCCTGGGGCGGTAACCTCATCGCCCGCGATATCGACACGTACATGGACAGGAGGACGCGCAAATTCATGCAGCTTCCCCCGCTGGATGCGGTGGAGCAGCAGGACCGCCCTGGCCATCAAGGTAAAAAAACGCCCGGACACGGGCGTATCCGGGCGTAACTCCTGACAGGCATTGCACTTCAGCGGCCAATCCGGCCCTTGCCCCGGGCCAGCCGGTGGAGCACCGCGACGAGATGGTCGATCTCTTCACAGGTGTTGTAGAAGGCCAGAGACGGGCGGACCGTGGCCTCCTGGCCGAAGCGGCGCAGGATGGGCTGGGCGCAGTGGTGGCCGGAGCGCACCGCGATGCCTTCCTCGTTGAGGGCGCGGCCCACTTCTTCCGGACGGTAGCCGTCCAGCACGAAGGACAGCACGCTGGCCTTGTCCCGGGCGGTGCCGATCAGCTTGAGGCCGGGCACGCTGAGCACCCCGCGGGTAGCATAGACCAGCAGGTCATGCTCGTAGCGGGCGATGTTGTCCATGCCGAGCCGTTCCACGTAGTCGATGGCCGCACCCAGGCCAACGGCGTCGGCGATGTTGCCGGTGCCCGCCTCGAAGCGAGTGGGGGCGCCGTGGTAGAGGGTCTTCTCGAAGGTGACGTCGGCAATCATGTTGCCGCCGCCCTGCCAGGGAGGCATGTCGTCGAGGAGGGCCTTCCTGCCGTACACCGCACCGATGCCGGTGGGCGCGAACACCTTGTGGCCGGAGAAGACGAAGAAGTCTGCGCCGATTTCCTGGACGTTGACCCGCATGTGGGAGACCGACTGGGCGCCGTCCACCACCGCCACCGCGCCGGCCTGGTGGGCCAGGGCCACGATCTCCTTCACCGGCACCACGGTGCCGAGGGCGTTGGAGACCTGGGTCACCGAGACGATCCGGGTGCGGGCGGTGAGCAGCCTGCGGTATTCCTCCAGAATCACCTGGCCCGTGTCGTCCACCGGGATCACCTTGATCCGGGCGCCCTTGGCAGCGGCGAGCTGCTGCCAGGGCACGATGTTGGCGTGGTGCTCCAGGTGGGAGACGATGATCTCGTCCCCCTCTCCCACATTCTGCCAACCCCAGGTCTTGGCGATCAGGTTGATGCCTTCGGTAGCCCCGCGCACGAAGATGATCTCATCCACCGAACTGGCGCCCAAGAAGCGGGCGACCTTGCTGCGCGCGCCTTCGTAGGCATCCGTGGCCCGCGCTGCCAGCTCGTGGGCGGCCCGGTGGATGTTGGAGTTTTCGTGCTGGTAGAACCACGCCAGCCGGTCAATGACTGCCTGGGGCTTGTGGGTGGTGGCCGCATTGTCGAACCAGATCAGCGGCTTGCCATTGACCCGCTCCTGCAGGATCGGGAAATCCCGCCGCACCGCATTCACGTCGAAAACGGGAGAGGCCGAGGGCTGGGCCAGGGGCAGGTCGGCTTTCCGGTCGGGCACGCTGGCGCTGTCCAGAAAGTAGAAGTGCCCCGCCTGCGGGGTGGCAGGGGCCGTGGCGGCACGCCGGTCACTGGCGATTTCAGCCAGCAGGGCGTGCAGCTCCCCTTCGCCGGGCAGGCCAAAGCTCTGGGGCACCACCCGGTTTTCCGCCAGTGGCAGGGCGTTGCCTGCCGACGACGGATAGGCGCTGGCCTCCCCGAGAAAATAATAGGGCGTGGACGGGGCCAGCTGCGGCGATGAAGCTGGCGGGCTGAGGGTAGGCAGGGCCGCAGCATAGGCCTCCGGCACGCCTGGCGCCGGGGCGCCGGCCTGGCTGGAGAGGCCTGCGGGATCTGCGGAGACGGACGGAGACGGACGCGGCGGGGCCTGCACGGGGGCAATCCGCGGCCCGGGCTCGCCGAGGCGGATCTCAGGGTCTGCGGGGAGCGCGGCCGGGACGGGGTAAGCGCCGGCGCCGGCGCCGTTGGGAAGTGCCGCGAAGAACTCCCCGGCCAGGCGGGCCAGGGTCAGTTCATCCGGCAGTCCCGCAGGCGCGGCGCTCAGTCCGGCCACACCCTCACTTGTAGGTGTCGGGATACTCATGGTACTTGCCGATCTCCACATCATCAAGGACAGCCAGTGCATCGTCGGTCAGCACGGCCAGGGAGCAGTAAAGGGAAATCAGGTAGGACGCGATGGCGTTGCGGTTGATGCCCATGAAGCGCACGGAGAGGCCCGGGCTCTGCTCGCCGGCCACCCCGGGCTGGAACAGCCCCACTACGCCCTGACGCTTCTCGCCGGTGCGCAGCAGGATGATCTTGGTCTTGCCATCCTCGATCGGCACCTTGTCCGACGGGATCAGCGGGATGCCGCGCCAGGTAAGGAACTGGGAGCCGAACAGGCTGACGGTGGGGGGCGGCACGCCGCGGCGGGTGCACTCACGGCCGAAGGCGGCGATGGCAAGGGGATGGGTGAGGAAGAAACCCGGCTCCTTCCAGACCTTGGTGATCAGGTCATCCAAGTCGTCCGGAGTCGGCGCACCGGTGAGCGTGGAAATGCGCTGGTCATCGTGGACGTTGGCGAGCAGGCCATAGTCCGGGTTGTTGATGAGCTCGCTTTCCTGGCGCTCCTTGATGATCTCGATGGTGAGACGGAGCTGTTCCTTGATCTGGTCGTGGGGGCTGCTGTAGAGATCCGAGACGCGGGTGTGCACGTCGAGGATGGTGGTGACCGCGTTGAGGAAGTACTCCCGGGGCTGCTCGTCGTAGTCCACATAGGTCTGGGGCAGCTCGGACTCGTCGCGCTGGGAGCAGGCCACACGCACGTCACGGGGGTTCTTGACCTGGTTCAGACGGTAGATGCCGGCCTCGACGGGCAACCACTGGAGCAGGTGCACCAGCCAGCGCGGCGAAATGGTGGACAGCTGGGGAACGGTCTTGGTGGCGTTGGCCAGCTGCCGTGCGGCGTTGTCGCCAAGGGCAGTCGGGACGTCATGATGCTCGGCCATGGAAATTCCTTATCGCTTAAAGTAAAAACGTTATGAATAAATTGAATATACAAGTGTCGTGCCGGGCCGACTGCTGCTCAACCCGGTATGGCGGGGGAAATGGGGCCGCGCCGGCTCAGTCCTGGATCCAGGGCAGGCCGTGGTGACGCCAGCCTCCCAGGCTGCCGCGGCGCTGCTGCGCGTCGATCTCGCCTTCAAACCCTTCGAGAATGTTGAAGGCGCTGGTAAAGCCTGCCCTGGCAGCGGCTTCGGCGGCCAGGACCGAGCGCTTGCCGCTACGGCACAGGAAGACGATGACCTGATCCTTGGCGAGCTTGGCGTCCAGTTCCTTGACGAAGCGCGGGTTGCGCGTCATGGCCGTGCCGGTGGCCCAGGCCACATGCAGGCCAGCCGGCACCTGGCCGACGAACTTGCGCTCCTCGGCGGTACGCACATCCACCAGGGTGGCGCGACCGTGACTGACGAGGGCCCAGGCATCACCGGGAGACAGCCCGCCGGCATAAGCCAGGCCCTCGCCGCGGGCACGCTCGCGGGCGTTCTCGAGAATCGTTTCGGCGATATCCGCACTACCGCCCGCCGGCGGGATCGCGTTGGCAGCAGAGGCGAGGCTGGAATCGAGCATGGAGGTTCTCCCGGAAAGGTGGAGCTGCGCGCCGTATGCGCAACCGATGGGAGAACATTACCGAGGGGACTGGACAGGATGAACCAAGAAGAATTCAGAAGCCTTGCAGACGACACCTGCAATAGATTGCAGATTAAATGCTAAGCGGACTCGACGATGGGTCAGGGTGCGCCGGTGGCCCGGCAGACAGGATGGCCACCGGCGCGGGGGGAGCGGCAGCTGCCGCGGGGATCAGCCCGCCTCGAAGACGAACTGCTGGGTGGCGACGATTTCATTGTCGCCGGAGACGCACTTGTACTGCAGCATGGCGCTGCGTACGGCGGAGTGGAAGACCTTGGGCCCGGACAGGATGGTGACCTCCCGCACGGCCCCTTCCCGGATGAGGGCCTGGGCACGGATCACGCCACCGACGCCTTCGGCCCCCCGGGGCACTTCAGGACGGACCTGCCCGGGGCAGCTTGCCGCGATGTCCTGACGAACGGGCCTGGGCGCCGCTGCCGGAGGCGCAGGGGGCGCAGGCGGCTCGATCCGAGCCGGCTCGGGCGGCGGGGTCGGGCTTGAGGCAGCGATCACCGGGGCCGCTGCGGGGGGCGCAATCTCGGGGGGCGGCACGTAGGCGGGGGGCGGCGGCGCCTTGGGCTTGGGCGCCTGCTCCAGCTTGGCCACCTTGGGCGGGGGAGGCGGCGGCGGAGGCAGCTTGACCTCCTGGATCACCGCCGCATCCAGCGGCTTCTTGATGACCTTGACGATATCCCGGGCCAGGCCCGACACCAGCGCATAGCCGATCACGACGTGGAGCCCGACCACCACGATCAGTCCGGTGGCGCTGCGGGACGGGTCCTTGGGCTGGAAATGGTAGTTTGCGGTAATTGTGCTCATTCTATGAATTGCTCGCTTCCAATGACGCCAATCTTGGTGAGCCCCGAGCGCTTGGTTGCCGCCAGGATACTCGCCACCACTTCGTAACGAGCCTGCCGGTCAGGGCGCAGGTGCACCTCCGGCTGCTCGGCCAAGGCCGCCACGTCCTTCATCTTCTGCTCCAGCTCGGCGCCGCCGGCCACGGGCACGCCCTGCCAGTGCACGACGCTGTTGGCGTCCACGTCGATCTTCACCACCTCCGGCTGAACCGTACTGGGCGGCGGCGTGCCGACCGGCAGGTTGAGGTTGACCGAGTGAAGCTGGATCGGGATGGTGATGATGAGCATCACCAGCAGCACCAGCATCACGTCGATCAGCGGCGTGGTGTTGATGTCCATCATCACTTCCGGTTCGGAGCTGGCAGTGCCGCTCCCCACGTTCATACCCATGACTGCTCTCCCCTTAACCGCCGCGGGCCGGCGGTTCGGTGATGAAGGCCACCTTGCCGATCCCGGCGAGCTGGCACGCGTAGAGGATCTTGCCGACCCCCTCATACCGGGCCGTGAGATCGCCCCGGATCTGTACTTCAGGTTGCGGCTCCTTCACGGAGACCTTCTTGAGGTGCTCCACCAGGGCCCGGGTGCTGGCCACCCGGGCATCCTGGAGATAGATCCCGTTGTCGCTGTCCACCGAGATCACCAGGTTCTCGGGTTTGGACTCACGGACCTCTACGGTTTCCTTGGGCAGTTCCACCTGCACCGAGGTGTTCACCACGGGAATGGTGATGAGGAAAATGATCAGGAGAACCAGCATCACATCCACCAGAGGGGTGGTGTTGATCGCCGACATCACCTCGTCATCGCCCTCGGCGGGCGCTGCGCTGATGGCCATGATGGTTGCTCCGGCAGGTCAGGCTTTGCTGGCGGAGGCCAGGATCACCGAATGCAGGTCGGAGCCGAAGGCGCGAACTTCGTCCAGCACACCCTTGTTGCGGCGGACCAGCCAGTTGTAACCGAGCACGGCAGGCACCGCGACGGCCAGCCCGATGGCGGTCATGATCAAGGCCTCACCCACGGGACCGGCTACCTTGTCGATGGAGGCCTGACCGGCCACGCCGATCGCGGTGAGGGCGTGGTAGATCCCCCACACGGTGCCGAACAGGCCAACGAAGGGCGCCGTGGAGCCGACCGTCGCCAGGAAGGCCAGCCCGCCCTGGAGGCGGCTCTGGATGCGCTCGATGGCGCGCTGGATCGAGAGGGTCACCCATTCGTTGAAGCCCACATGCTGGAGCAGGCCGTCATGCTTCTTGGTGGCCTCGATGCCGGCCTCGGCGATGAAGCGGAAGGGGCTGGAGCCTTCCAGGTTTTCGGTGCCCTGCTGGACGGAGCTGGCGGCCCAGAACTGGGTGGCGGTCTTCTTGGACTGGCGGGCGATCTTGGACTGCTCCAGCAGCTTGACGATGATCACGTACCAGCTGCCCACGCTCATGATCAGCAGGAGCAGCAGCACGGTCTTGGCCACCGCATCACTGCCCTTCCACAGGGCTTCGATGCCGTAGGGGTTCTCCACCACGGTGGTCGCCGCCGCCTGGGCAAAACTGCTGCCTACCTGGGCCATGCCGACTACCCCTGCAGCCACATAGGACAGCAGGGAAGAAAGACGGGAACGCTGCCGGCCTGGGTTGAAATGGAACATGCTTGCTTCTCCAATTGATTGAGGATTTCTTGAAATGATCGACCTGCACGCGAAAAGGAAACTGCCGGCAGAACCGGCAGGACGACCCGGAAAACACAGAGGGGCGTGAATGCCGGCGCACCAGGGTATTCCCTTGCGCTCGTGGCATTGCCTACGCATGGCCCGTGCCAGACAGGAAAATCTTTTATAAAACAGGAGGATGATTTTTTCTGCGGGAAGAGAAGCGGCGCTCTTGATGCTTTGAATGCATCAAATATGGTGATTTTTCAACAGCGCTGATGAGGGCAGGACAGAACACGAGATAAGTTAATCAGAAATTCTTGGTTCGACCGCGGGAACGTTGCAAATAGTATTCGCTCACTGAGCGTCCCGGAATGACTGAAAATGAATCACTCGCCCCATCTGATTACGTTCCCCGATCCAAGATCGGTCTCCCTTTCAATCCGGGCCAGTGCGGTCGTATTTGCCGATCCCAAATCACTTCAATTACTGTCCCTGATTGACCGGGTCGCCCCCAGCAATGCCAACATCCTGATCATCGGGGAAACCGGCACCGGCAAGGAGCTGGTGGCCCGGCAGGTGCACCTGTCCAGCCTGCGGGCGGCCCAACCCTTTCTGGCCATCAATTGCGGCGCATTCTCGGAAACGCTATTCGAAAGCGAGCTGTTCGGTTTTGAAAAGGGCGCGTTTACTGGCGCCCTCAATTCCAAGGCGGGCTGGTTTGAAGCCGCCAATGGCGGCACCCTTTTTCTGGATGAGATCGGCGACCTGCCCCTGCCCATGCAGGTCAAGCTGCTGCGCGTCCTGCAGGAAGGAGAAGTGGTCCGGATCGGAGCACGCCGGCCGGTGAAGGTGGATGTCCGCCTGATTGCAGCCACCAACGTGGACCTGGAAAAGGCCGTGGCGGAAGGGCGTTTCCGGGAAGATCTGTATTACCGCCTGAAAGTGGTGGCCCTCGACCTGCCTATCTTGCGGGATCGCCCGAGGGATATCCTGCCGCTGGCCCGGCATTTCATCAACAAATATGCCCAGCGTCTCGACATCATCGAACCCTCCCTTTCCACCGCGGCAGAGCGGGCCTTGCTGGACTATCCCTGGCCAGGGAATATCCGCGAGCTGGAAAACGTATTGCACCGGGCCCTGCTGGTTTATCACGGCCGCCAGATCGAGGTCGGGGATCTGCACCTGCTCCCCACCCGCATCCATCCCGAAGCCAAGGACGATGAACCGGCACAGGCGGAGCTGGGGGATTGCCTCACCCGCTATCTCAAGCAGCTTTTCGAAGAGGGCAAGGAAGGCATTTTCGACCACATCGTCGATCACACCATCCACACCGCCTATCAATGGGAACATCTGAACCAGGTGCGCACGGCCCGCTTGCTGGGCGTTTCGCGCAATGTGCTGCGTACCCACCTGAAGCGCATGCAGTTGATCGACTGAGACCAGCATGGCCGGCAAATCCTGGGTTGATGCCAATTACCGTTTCATTGCGGCCTATCAGGAAATCAATGCACGGATTGCCCAGCGCCAGCAGGCGCTGGGCCTGTATGTGACGCTGGTGGTCAGCATTCTCGCCGCACTGGTGGCGCTCAAGCCGGGCGCCACAGGCGGCCAGATCCCTGCCGAATGGCTGGTGCTGGGCTTTCCCGTAGCGTCCACCTGCCTGGCCTTTCTCAATTACAAGGCCGAGCGGGCCATCACCAATCTGCGTCGCTTCCTGTCCACCCTGGAAAGACTGGACAAGGAAGTTCATGGTCTGCCCAGCTACAACACCGATCCCCACTGGGCCGCCGGAGCCAACCAGGCGCGGCGGTTTCACGATTTTGCAGCAGCCGTCCTGGTCATCGGCGGCAATGGTCTTGGGCTGGCGGCCGGACTCAGCATCTATCCCGAGAGGATCGGAGCCCATACCCCGATCCTGGGACTGGCCCTGGTCTTGAGCCTGGGATCCGTCCTGGTACTGCTCCTGAACCCTAAATGGAGTTTCCGCCCCGAGGCCTGACCAGCAGCTTGTGCTGCCCATGCAGCAGAAGCTCAGCACCGATGTTGCAGCGGCGCCACCAGGAACCCCCGGAGAAACTGCTCCATTCCGGAAAAAAATCGTATCAGATCAATGACCTGGCCTTCTTCCAGCAGGGCGGCATGGTTCCTGCTATTCAGCGCTCAAAGGGAGCGGCCCCGCTCCGGGTCTGCTCCGCCGTACATCTGACGCATTCCTTTCTCCCCATCCCATGAAGAAGAGTCATATCTGGACAGCTGTCGTCCTGTTGAGTGCAGCCGGTGCTGCAGGTCTGTGGCAGCAGCAGAGTGCCGTTGGCAAGGAGCCCGTGGTGAGCGCAGCGAAGCCAGGCCCGGGGGGACGCAACCGGGACACGGCCAACCGGCCGGTGCCCGTCCGCACGGCAGCGAGCCGGACTGGTGAGATCGAGATCTCGGTCAATGCCATCGGGACTGTGACGGCCTTCAATACGGTGGTCATCAAACCCCGGGTAGACGGGCAACTGGTACGCGTCGCGTTCCGGGAGGGCCAGATGGTCCAGGCAGGCGCGCTGCTGGCCGAGATAGATCCACGCCCTTACGCCGCCACGCTGGCCCAGGCCTCGGGACAGCTCACCCGCGATGAAGCCCTGCTGGCCCATGCCCGCCTGGACCTGGAACGCTACCGAGGCCTGCTGGCCAAGGACTCCATCGCCCACCAGCAGGTGGACGCCCAGGAAGCCCAGGTGCGGCAACTGGAAGGAACGGTCGAGACCGATCGGGCCCAGGTGGAAACGGCACGCCTCAACCTGAGCTTCACCCGGGTGACCGCGCCGCTGGCCGGCACCCTGGGGCTGCGCCAGGTGGATGCGGGCAACATGGTGCGGGCTGCCGACGCCACGGGCTTGGTGGTACTGACCCAGACCCAGCCCATCTCGGTGCTGTTCGCCGTTCCCGCCACCCATCTGCCGGCTCTCCAGGCCCGGGCCGGCAAGCCCCTGGCCGTGGAAGCCTGGGACCGGGACGGACGGCGCCGGCTGGCCACCGGCCGGCTGCTCAGCACCGACAACCTGATCGACACCAGCACCGGCACCGTCCGCCTCAAGGCCCAGTTCGACAATCCGGACGGCAGCCTCTTCCCCAACCAGTTCGTGAGCACCCGGCTGCGCCTGGAAACCCGTGACGCACAGGTGCTGGTGCCGTCCGCGGCCATCCTGAAGGGAGCCCAGGGCAATTTTGTCTATGTGGTGGATGAGACTGCGCAGAAGGCCAGCATGCGTCCGGTGGTGCTGGGGCCCTCCACGGCGGAGACGGTGTCCATCGAATCCGGCCTCAAGGCCGGAGAGAAAGTGGTCATTGAAGGGGTGGACCGCCTGCGGGATGGGGCTCCCGTGGACATCAGCGCGCCGGCGCCCCGTCCCCAGGGCGCGGGTGGTCCGGAGGGTGAGCGCCGCGAGCGCAAGAAGCCGGCATGAACCCCTCCCGCCCCTTCATCCTGCGGCCGGTGGCGACCTCGCTGCTGATGCTGGCGATCCTCCTCGTCGGTCTGATCGCCCTGCGCCTGCTGCCCGTCTCCGCCCTGCCGGAGGTCGAATACCCCACCATCCAGATCGCCACCCGCTACCCGGGGGCCAGCCCGGACGTCACCACCTCGGCCATCACCGCCCCGCTGGAGCGCCAGTTCGGCCAGATGCCCGGCCTCAAGCGCATGTCGTCCACCAGCGGCGAGGGCATCTCCGTCATCACCCTGCAGTTCGATCTGAGCCTGAAGATGGACGTGGCCGAGCAGCAGGTGCAGGCGGCCATCAGTACCACCGGCAGCTTCCTGCCCCAGGACCTGCCGATGCCGCCGGTGTACAGCAAGATCAACCCCGCCGACGCCCCCATCCTGACCCTGGCGGTCAGCTCCGGCAGCCTGCCCATGGCCCGCCTGGCCGACCTGGTGGATACGCGCATCGCCATGAAGATCTCCCAGCTGCCGGGCATCGGGCTGGTCACCATCGGTGGCGGGCTGCGTCCGGCCGTACGGGTGCAGGTCAATCCCCAGGCCCTGGCCTCGGCCGGCCTCAGCCTGGAGGACGTGCGCACGGCCATTGCCAACGCCAACGTGAACATGGCCAAAGGCAGCTTCGACGGCCCGGTGAAGGCCACCACCCTGGATTCCAACGACCAGCTCAAATCCGCCGAGGACTACCGCCGCCTCACCATCGCCTGGCGCAACGGCGCCCCCATCCGCCTGGGCGACGTGGCCGAGGCGGTGGAAGGGGTCGAGAACACCCGCCTCGCCGCCTGGGCCGACAAGAGCCCGGCGGTCATCATCAACATCCATCGCCAGCCCGGTGCCAACGTCATCGACACCGCCGAGCGGGTACGCGCCCTGCTCCCCCAGCTCGAAGACGACCTGCCCACCTCGGTGGACCTGCGCCTCCTCACCGACCGCACCCTCTCGATCCGTGCCTCGGTGCGCGACGTGCAGTTCGAGCTGGTGCTGGCGGTGGCCCTGGTGGTGGGGGTGATCTTCCTGTTCCTGCGCAGCTTCACCGCCACCCTCATCCCGGCGGTGGCCGTGCCCCTGTCCCTGGTGGGCACCTTTGCCGTCATGTACGCCGCCGGTTTCTCCATCAACAACCTCACCCTGATGGCCCTCACCATCGCCACCGGCTTCGTGGTGGACGACGCCATCGTGATGATCGAGAACATCAGCCGTCACGTGGAGGACGGCGAAACGCCCCTGGAGGCCGCCCTCAAGGGGGCGAAGCAGATCGGCTTCACCATCATCTCCCTCACCGTCTCGCTGATCGCCGTGCTGATCCCGCTGATCTTCATGCAGGACGTGGTGGGACGCCTGTTCCGGGAGTTCGCCATCACCCTGGCGGTGTCCATCCTGATCTCGGCGCTGGTGTCCCTGACCCTTACCCCGATGATGTCGGCCCGCCTGCTCAAGCCCACCGGCCGGCATCACGACCACAACGGCGCCTTCTTCCAGGCCATCGTGGACCGCTACGCGGTGATGCTCGACTGGGTGCTGGCGCGCCAGCGCCTGACCCTGCTGGTCTCCATCGGCACCCTGGCCCTCACCGCGCTGCTGTATGTGCTGATTCCCAAGGGCTTCTTCCCGGTACAGGACACCGGCCTCATCCAGGCCATCTCCGACGCCCCCCAGGACATCTCCTTCAACGCCATGGTGGGACGCCAGCGCGCCCTGGCCGACGTGGTGCTGGAAGACCCGGCGGTGGACAGCCTGTCCTCCTTCATCGGCGTGGACGGCACCAACACCACCCTCAACAGCGGGCGCATGCTCATAAAGCTCAAGCCCCATGATGAACGGGACGCCGACGCCACCGAGGTCATCCGGCGCCTGCAGGCCCGCCTGGCCGAGCGGCGCTTCGACACCCGGCTGTACATGCAGCCGGTGCAGGACCTCTCCATCGAGGCCCGGGCCAGCCGCACCCAGTACCAGTTCAGCGTGGAGAGCGCCAACGCGGCCCAGCTCGCCGAGTGGACGGGCCGCCTGCTCGAACGGCTGCGCAGCGCGCCGGAGCTGGCCGACGTGGCCAGCGACCTGCAGGACCAGGGCGCCCTGGCCTACATCGACATCGACCGGGACAGCGCCGGCCGCCTGGGCATCACCCCGGCGGCCATCGACAACGCCCTCTACAGCGCCTTCGGCCAGCGCCAGGTGTCCAACATCTTCACCCAGTCGGCCCTCTACCGGGTGGTGCTGGAAGTGGCCCCCGAGTTCCAGACCAGCCCGGCGGCGCTGGAGCACATCCACGTCCCCGCTGCGGGCGGGCGCAGCGTGCCCCTGTCGTCGGTGGCGCGCATCAGCGAGCGGCGCAGCACCCTGGCCATCCAGCACATCGGCCAGTTTCCGGCGGTCACCCTGTCCTTCAACCTGGCGCCGGGCGTGGCCCTGGGCGATGCGGTCAAGGCCATCCGCGCCGCCGAAGCCGGGCTCGGTCTGCCCCGGGGCATGCGCAGCAGCTTCCAGGGCGCCGCCCTGGCCTTCCAGGCCTCCCTGGACAACACCCTGCTGCTGATCCTCGCTGCAGTGGTGACCATGTACATCGTGCTGGGAGTGCTCTACGAGAGCACCGTCCATCCGGTCACCATCCTGTCCACCCTGCCCTCGGCCGGGGTCGGCGCCCTGCTGGCCCTGCTGGTGTCGGGCCATGAGCTGGGCATGATCGGCATCATCGGGATCATCCTGCTCATCGGCATCGTCAAGAAGAACGCCATCATGATGATCGACTTCGCCCTGGAGGCGGAGCGGGAGCAGGGCAAGTCACCCCACGAGGCGATCCGCGAAGCCTGCCTGCTGCGCTTCCGGCCCATCCTGATGACCACCCTGGCCGCCCTGCTGGGCGCCCTCCCCCTGATGCTGGGCAGCGGCGTCGGTTCCGAGCTGCGCCAGCCCCTGGGCATCACCATGGTCGGCGGCCTGCTGGTCAGCCAGGTGCTCACCATCTTCACCACCCCGGTGATCTATCTGGCCTTCGACCGGACAGCCCGGCGCTGGAAGACGGCCTTCGCATGAGCGCCCCCAGCCCAACCCTGCCGTCCCCATCCCGCGGGGTCCAGTTCATCCGGCCTCTGCCCGGGGAAAGGGCTGCGGCCATGAATCTGTCGGCCCTCTTCATCCGCCGCCCGGTAGCCACCTCCCTGCTGGCCCTGGCACTGGCCCTGGTGGGGCTGGTGGCTTACCGGCTGTTGCCGGTGGCGGCCCTGCCCCAGGTGGACTTCCCGACCCTCACCGTCTCGGCCAGCCTCCCCGGGGCCAGCCCGGAGACCATGGCGGCGACGGTGGCGACGCCCCTTGAGCGGGCCCTCGGCACCATCGCCGGGGTCACCGAGCTGACCTCCTCCAGCTCCCTGGGCAGCACCCGCATCACCCTTCAGCTCGACCTGGACCAGAACATCGAGAGCGCCGCCAAGAGCGTGCAGGCGGCCATCAATGCCACCCGCGCCCAGCTGCCCAGCGGCATGGCCGGCAACCCCAGCTACCGCAAGATCAACCCCTCCGACATGCCGGTGCTGATCCTGTCACTGACCTCCGACACCCTCTCCCGGGCCGAGATGTACGACTTCGCCTCGACGGTGCTGGCCCAGCGCCTGGCCCAGGTGAAGGGCGTCGGCCAGGTGAACCTGGGGGGCGGTTCCCTGCCCGCGGTGCGGGTGGAAGTGGAGCCGGCCACCCTGGCTGCCGCCGGTATCGGCGTGGAGGAGGTGCGCAAGGCCATCGACGCCGCCAATGTCAGCCGCCCCAAGGGCAGCCTGGCGAACGGCGAGCGCCACTGGCAACTGGGCGCCAGCGACGAGGCCAGCAAGGCCGCCGACTACGTGCCCACCATCGTCTCCTGGAAGAACAACGCCGCCGTGCGCCTGGGCGACGTGGCCCGGGTTGTCGACGGCGAGCAGGACACCCGCAACATCGGCCTCGCCAACGGCAAGCCGGCGGTGATCCTGCTGATCAACCGCCAGCCCGACGCCAACGTGATCGACACCGTCGACCGCACCATGGCCATCCTGCCCATGCTGCGCGAGGAACTGCCGCCGGGCATCACGCTCGAGGTGGTGGCCGACCGCACCGTCACCATCCGCGCCTCCCTGCGCGAGGTACAGCACACCCTGCTGCTGTCGGTGGCCCTGGTGATCATGGTGGTCTTCCTGTTCCTGCGCAACGCGCGGGCCGCCCTCATCCCCAGCGTGGCCGTACCGGTGTCCCTGCTCGGCACCTTCGGGGTGATGTATCTGTGCGGCTTCTCCCTCAACAACTTCTCCCTGATGGCCCTGGTCATCGTCACCGGCTTCGTGGTGGATGACGCGGTGGTGGTGCTGGAGAACGTCTCCCGCCACATGGAGGCCGGCATGCGCCCCTTCGATGCCGCCATCCAGGGCGCACGGGAAGTCGGCTTCACCGTGCTCTCCATGAGCCTGTCGCTGATCGCCGTGTTCATCCCCATCCTGATGATGGGGGGCATCGTCGGGCGCCTGTTCCGGGAGTTCGCCATCACCCTGTCGGCGGCCATCCTGGTGTCCCTGGTGGTGTCCCTGACCCTCACCCCGATGATGTGCGCCCACCTGCTGCGCCCCCCGCCGCCCGACACTGGCCGGCGCCGTCCGGCCCTCTCCACCCGCGCCCTCGATGCGCTGATTGCCGGCTACGGCCGCAGCCTGGCCCTGGTGCTGCGCCACCCGTGGGTGACTCTGGCGCTGCTGCTGGGCACCATCGCCTTCAACATCCACCTGTACGGCATCGTCCCCAAGGGCTTCTTCCCCCAGCAGGACACCGGCCGCATCATGGGCTTCATCGACGCCGACCAGCGCACCTCCTTCCAGTCCATGCAGGCCAAGCTGAGCCGCTTCGTCTCCATCGTGCAGAGCGACCCCGCCGTGGACAACGTGGTCGGCTACGCCGGCGGAGGGGGAGGCGGCGGCCCGCGGGGAGGGGGCGGCATGATGTTCGTCACCCTCAAGCCCCTCTCCGAGCGCGACGTGAGCGCCGACCAGGTGATCGCCCGCCTGCGCGGAAAGGTCTCCCGGGAGCCCGGCGCCAGCCTGTTCCTCGTCGCCGCCCAGGACATCCGCATCGGTGGGCGGATGTCTGGCGCCCAGTACGAGTTCACCCTGCAATCGGACTCCCTGCAGGAGCTGAAGACCTGGGAGCCGCGCATCCGCGATGTCATGCGCAAGCTGCCCCAGCTGGAGGATGTCAGCTCCGACCGCCAGGACAAGGGCGAGCAGACCTACCTGTCGGTGGACCGGGACGCGGTAGCACGCCTCGGCCTCAACCAGCGCCTGATCAACGCCACCCTCAACGACCTCTTCGGCCAGCGCCTGGTGTCCACCATCTACGGCCCCCTCAACCAGTACCGGGTGGTACTGGAAGCCGGGCAGCGCTACCTGCAGAGCCCCGAATCCCTCAACGACCTGTTCATCGTCGGGCCGGACGGCAACCGGGTGCCCCTGGGCGCCTTTGCCCGCTGGGAGTCCGGCACCATGCCCCTGTCGGTACAGCACCAGGGCGGCAGCGTGGCCACCACCATTTCCTTCAACCTGGCTCTGGGCGTATCCCTGTCGGAAGCCACCGATGCGGTGCGCCTGGAGATGGCCCGGATCGGGGTGCCCAGCTCGGTGCACGGCAGCTTCGAAGGCAACGCCAAGGCCTTCCAGGCCTCCCTGAAGAGCCAGCCCCTGCTGATCCTGGCCGCCATCGTCGCGGTGTACCTGATCCTGGGCATGCTCTACGAGAACCTGACCCACCCCATCACCATCCTGTCCACGCTGCCCTCGGCCGGGGTCGGAGCGATCCTGGCGCTGCTGCTGTTCAAGACCGAGTTCGGGGTGATCGCCCTGATCGGGGTGATCCTGCTCATCGGCATCGTCATGAAGAACGCCATCATGATGATCGACTTCGCCATCGCGGCCGAACGCAGCCGCGGCCTGTCCCCCCGGGACGCCATCTTCGAAGCCTGCCTGCTGCGCTTCCGCCCGATCATGATGACCACCGTGGCAGCCCTGTTCGCAGCCCTGCCCCTGGCCTTCGGCGTGGGTGACGGCGCCGAGCTGCGTCAGCCCCTGGGGATCACCATCGTCGGTGGCCTGATCCTCAGCCAGATCCTCACCCTGTACACCACGCCGGTGGTCTATCTGCAGCTGGATCGCCTGCGCCTTAGCCTCGTCCGCCTGCGCAGCCGCCGTACCCCGGCAGAGCCTCCGGCGCTGGCCCCATGACGCCTCACGCCATTCACTCAATCGACGCCATGAAACCTCGCCTTGCCCTGCTCTCGGCCGCCCTGCTTCTCGCGGGCTGTGCCGTCGGCCCCGACTACCGCCGCCCGGAAGCGCCGGTCCCCACCCAGTTCCGCGAGGCCGACGGCGGGAAGCTGGCCGCCGCCGATGCATCTGCCACCACCGCGGCCACTCACACCACCGATGCCCAGGCCAGCAACGCCTGGTGGAAACACTTCGCCGACCCGCAGCTGGACAGCCTGGTGGAACAGGTGGAGCTGTCCAACCAGAACATCCGCGGGGCAGAGGCTCGCTATCGCCAGGCCAGCGCGCTGCTCGATGCCGCCCAGGCCGCCTACTTCCCGACCCTCAACGCCACCGCAGGGGTCACCCGCAACCAGGGGGTCACCACCACCACCACCGGCGGCACCACCGCCAGCGCCGGCGCCCCCATCCGCAACACCAGCCGCCTGTCCCTCACCGCCAGCTGGGAGCCCGACCTGTGGGGCCGCATCGCCCGCAGCAGCGAAGCGGCCGGCGCCAGCGCCGCCGCCGTGGGTGCCGACCTGCAGGCGGCCCGCCTGTCGGCCCAGGCCGCCGTTACCCAGGCCTATCTCCAGCTGCGCATCAACGATGCCCAGCACGCCCTCTTGGCGCGCACGGTGGACGCCTACACGCGCTCGGCCGAGATCACCCGCAACCGCTTCGATGCCGGCGTCGCCGCCCGTGCCGACGTCACCCAGGCCCAGGCCCAGCTGAAAACGGCCCAGGCCCAGCTCATCGACCTGGGCATCCAGCGCCGCCAGCTGGAGCACGCCATCGCCGTGCTCACCGGCCGGCCACCCGCTGACCTGGCCCTGGCCCCGGCCAGCACCCTGCCCGCCCTGCCGGCGGTGCCCGGCCTGCTGCCCTCGACGCTGCTGGAACGGCGCCCCGACATCGCCGCAGCCGAACGCCGGGTGGCCGCCGCCAATGCCCAGATCGGCGTGGCCCAGGCCGCCTTCTTCCCGACCCTGACCCTGGGCGCCACCGCAGGCACCCAGGCCAGCGCCCTGGCCCGGGTGCTGTCCCTGCCCAATCAGTTCTGGTCCCTCGGCCCCAACCTGGCCCTCAGCGTGTTCGATGCCGGCGCCCGCTCGGCCCGCAAGGCCCAGGCCATCGCCGCCTGGGACGAGAGCGTGGCCGCCTACCGCCAGACCGTGCTCACCGCCTTTCAGGAGGTCGAAGACAACCTGGCCGCCCTGCGCATCCTGGAGGCTGAGGCCCAGGCCCAGGCCGAAGCCCTGGCCGCGGCCACCGAAACCCTGGCGCTGGTGAACAATCAGTACCTGGCCGGCACGGTGAGCTACCTCAACGTCACCAACGCGCAGACCGTCGCCCTCAACGCCGAACGGGCCCGCCTCGACATCCTGGTGCGCCGCCTGACCGGCAGCGTGGCTCTGTTCAAGGCCGTCGGCGGCAACCCGTCGTGAGCCCGGAGCGCCCCTCCTTTCCATTGACCTTTCCAGGAGCCATCATGCAACGCCAACGGGTCTGGGACCTGCCCATCCGCCTCTTCCACTGGCTGCTCGTCGCCAGCATCGTCTTTGCCTACGCATCCGGCCAGCTCGGCGGCAACCTGATCGAATGGCACGCCCGGACCGGCTACTTCATTGTCGGCCTGGTGGTGTTCCGCCTCCTGTGGGGCCTCGTGGGCACACCCACTGCCCGCTTCGCCAGCTTCGTGCGCGGCCCGACGGCCATTGCCGCCTACCTGCGGGGCGAATGGCGAGGCATCGGCCACAACCCGCTTGGGGCCCTCTCGGTGCTGGCCCTGCTGGGCCTGGTGGCCCTCCAGGCGGCCACCGGCCTGTTCACCAACGACGACATCGCCTTTGAAGGCCCCCTGGCCGCCTGGGTGGGCAAGACACTCTCCGACCGCTTCCACAGCTGGCACGCCTGGATCCAGAACGGCCTGCTGGTACTGGTGGCAGTGCACGTTGCTGCCATCCTGTTCTACGCCCACGTAAGGAAGGAGAACCTCGTCAAGCCCATGATCACCGGGTGGAGCCACACCCCTAGCCACCCCGCTCCGCCCAGCGAAACCCGGCGCGGCGGCGGTGTGGTGGCCTTCCTGGTGACCGTAGCCCTGTCGGCGGGCGTCGCCTATGCCGCGGCCGGAGGCCTGAACCCGCCCCCGCCCCCCGCGCAAACCCCGCCGGCCGCCTCACCGGGCTGGTAAGTCAGCCGCCCGGCGCGGCGCAGGGTCCGGCACGGGCAGTGCCCCCTGCCCCGGGCGGCCGGTCATCAGAGCTGCTCCAGATTCTCCTGGCCGATCAGCTTCCAGAGCGCCGGTGCCTGTCCGCTTCGCAGGCGGACCAGGTAAACCTCGTCGTTGGCCTGCTTGATGCGGCTGACGGCCTCCAGGGTGGGGAGCTGCAGCAGACGAGCGAGGATCAAGGGCGTGACGCCGCCGTGGCTGACGACCAGGACGTTACCAGCGGAATGACGGGTGCGGATCTGATCCACCGCCTGAGCGACCCGCTGAGCCTGGCTGTCGAGGGATTCGCCGCCATCCAGGCTGTCGGCCGGAGTGGTGGCACGGGCCTTGAACTCGGGGCCAAGTTCGCCGCTGCGTTCATCTTCGAACATCCCTTCAAACTTGCCAAAGCTGCGTTCCGCCAGCGCCGGCAGCGCTTTGGCGGGGACCTTGGGCAAGGCGATGGCAGCGGTTTCCCGGGCGCGGACCAGGCTGCTGGTATATACCGCGGTGAAGCGGACCCCCTTCAGGGTGTCACCCAGCTGCCTGGCCTGGCTTTTACCGGTGTCGTTGAGAACGTTATCCGTCGCGCCCTGAAGGCGCTTTTCCAGATTCCAGGCGGTCTGGCCGTGACGGGCCAGGTAGATGTCCAGCACGGCGTCGGCAGCCTGGGCAGTCAGGCTGCCGGTCGCCAGGGTGAGGGCGCCGGCCAGGGTGAGCAGCGTTCGGACCATGGATGACATCTCCTCAGCGGGCCTTGAGCAGTTCGGGCACATGGAGCAGGATGAATTCGTTGTCATCCTGCAGGTTGGGCTGGCGGGCAGCCGAATAAGGGAGGTTGTTGTCGTTGGCGACGATGATGTGTTCATCGTCCACCACATCCACATCCTCGATGGTCACAAAGGGGAAGGTGAACGTGCCATCCTTGCCACCACGACGCGCCAGGGCTTTCGGGTCCTGAATGTTGAGCAGGTCGATGTGGCCCACCTTCTTCACGAAACCCTCGCTGTCAGTGTCCTTCAGGCTGATCTTGTAAACCCGCTTGAACCTGGCCGGTACGTTCTGGCAATCGGGCCGGGCCGGGCCGTTACAGGCATGTTCCGGGAGGCCTTCGCCATTGTCACGCTCGATCATGAGCCCGGTATCGGCGTCGATCATGTTGAAGTCGCCGATGTTGTTGCCATTCTGCTCCAGGGCGTATTTCCACGAGCGGCCGGTCCATTCACCCTTGGCCACGCTGAACTCCAGGATCCGCAGATACTCCCGACCGTCCTTGTGCTCCCATTTCTTCTCCTCGGGATTCCACAGGGGCCCCTCCAGCACCGGATACAGGAACTGGCCGTCCCTGGAGGCGGCCATCCCTTCGTAGCCACGCGAGCGGCGGGCAATGGTGGAGAAGGTGCCGGAAGTGGACGGGGTGGTCACACTGTAGTGATCCGGCGACTTCAGGGTCTTGCCGTCCACTTTGGTGTCGAACACGGCCAGGACCCTGCCTTTCAGATCCGTCTTGATCAGATAGGGGCCCAGTTCGTCGCCAAACCAGAGGGCGTCACCGATGGGCTGGATCGATTCGATGTCGAAATCGGCCCCGGTGAGGTAACGTTTCTGGGTACCTTCATGGACGATCAGGAAGGGCACCTTGCGGTCGGGATCATGGAGGAAGGCGGTCTGCTCCAGCCTGACTCCACCCTTCTGCCAGTCCGGCTTGATCCGGTGGGCCATCAGCAAGGCATCGGCACTGTTGTTGCGAGCTCCGTAGCCGTTGTCCTGCAGCACCCAGTACTGCCCCTTGCCCAGGTGCTTGATGCCCGAAAAACCTTGAATGGGCTGGTTGCGGAAGGGCAGGGAGACCTGGGTCGGACGCGGGGCGGCCTTGTCGGAGAGGTAGGAGTGCCCGGGGAGGCTGCCCAGGGTGTCCACCCGGCGACTGTCCGGCCCGGTGTATTTGCCCGACGTGCCCAGGCTGGCGGGCGCGTCCTTGGGCGGAGCAATGAAACTCGCCGCCGGCAGCAGGGCATGGCCCGCCAGCGTGGCGTTGAACGTCTGGTCGGCGGCGGCAATGGCGGGGACCAGGGCCGCAAAGGCCAGGGCAAGGGGAGTAAAACGCGTGGAGGTCATGGCCTGCTCATCGGGAGTGGAAACTGGCCGCGAGAGTAGGTACGCCGCATTACAGGAGTGTTGCAAGCAGGACAGTGGGCCCCGGGCGCCCCAGGCACACCGGCCCCGCTGACGCGGGTCACCTCATCGCGAACAATTCCTGATGGAAACGTCCGGGCGCCAGCCCGTGGGCAACGAAGTCCCTCCTCAGCACATCCCCGAAGCTGGCGGGGCCGCAGAACCAGATGCTGGCGGAGGCCCACTCCGGGACGACGGAACGGATGTAGGCTCCATCCAGACGGCCATCCCTGCCGGAGACGTGCAGATGCAGCCGGACCTGTGCAGCCCCTGCGTCAGCCGTCAGCCTGTCGATGGCTGCCTGCTCATAATCAGCGGTGGGATGGAACAGGTCCACCTGGGGCGCGCCCGGCGTTTGGGCAAGCTGTTTCATGCGTGCGACGAAGGGCGTGATGCCGATTCCAGCACCGATCCAGATCTGACGGGGTGCGCCATCCTCGAAATCGAAGCAGCCGTAGGGCCCCTCTACCGTCACCTCCATCCCCGTTTGCAGCCGCTCACGCAGCCGGCGGGTATGGTCACCGAGGGCTTTGGCGATGAACACCATGCGCCGATCCAGAGGATCCCAGGCCGACGCGATGGTGTAGGGGTGGGCACCTTCGCGGGGATCGGAAGTAACGAAGGCAAATTGCCCGGCCCGGTGGCCGGCCCACCCTGGCGCCAGGCGAAGCCCGGCCTCGAGCACCCGAAGCTCCGGGTAGTAGGTCAGGCTTTCAATCTGCGCCCGGGTGCGCCGGTGGGCTCCGATCCGCCCGGAGAGGGCGACCAGTGCCGCCCACACGCCAATGCCCATGAGGACTCCGCTGGTCCAGCCGATGGGCTGGGACCAGTAAGCGGTTCGGGTCAGCACCACCGAATGGTAGACCAGGACGAGGTAGAGCCCTGCCAGCCACCCATGGGTGCGCGCGAACAGGTGGTAAGGAAAGCGCTTGATCAGGGCCAGCAGCAGCAGGATTACCACCCCATAGAAGGCCCATTCGCCAAGGAATTCGGCGCTTCCCCGCTGCCCGCGCAACCAGCCCTCCAGCATTCCCAGGGTCTCTTCCGCCGCTGGCCGGCGGGCAGGCTTGGTCAGCCAGCCCCAGCCAACCATCCACTTCGTACCCTGGGCCCACCACCAGTGCAGTACGCCGGCAACCAGGGCCACGATGCCCAGCCACTTGTGGAGGCGGTACATCTTGTCGAGTCCGTCGAGGGGTCGCTCCAGCCACTGCGGACGCACTGCCAGCAACAGGGCCACGCTCATGGCACCGATCGCGATGACGCCGGTGAGCTGGACGAAGGCGGAGCGGAACGAGAAGTAGGTGAAAGGGTGTGGCAGCAGCGTATCGGCGTGCAGCCAAAGTCCCAGCAGGACAAGGAGGAGGGCCAGCAGGCCGGATTTTATGGGTTTCATTGCCTGTTCCTGTAGGGGGCTGCCTGTCCATGGGCCGCAGGCCCTGATGTTGAAAATGACAATCTTGCGTTGCCGGGCTGTGTGAAATCCAGCAGCGCAGGCAGGAAGGCCACCCCAGACAGCTCAAATCAAATCCGCAAAATACTGATTTATATGAATTTTATTTTTTCCTGGGGGGAGCGACGGCTGGCCCCGGATTTGCAATGGATCTCCCGTGCTGCACGGCAGCCCCTTTTTCAACATCCAGGATGCCTACCCCATGCCCTTTCCTCCGCCCGCGCGGGCTCCGCGTCTCCTGCTCAAGCAGTATTGGCAGCTTTTGCTGACAACCCTTCTGCCCTCCCGGCCCCATCATGGCCGCCGGTCAGCCTGCGGTACCTGATTTTTCCCTCTCCCTGAAGTTAACGCAACAGACCATGAAAACACCCCTGATCCTTGCCCTTGCCCTGATTGCGGGCAGCCCTGTCGCCCTGGCCCAGCAGGCCGAACCGGCCAAGCCCTATGTGGCGCCCCCCTGGACCTACAAGACCAAGCAGCTCAACCGTGCCGAAATCGATGCCCTGCTGGCCAAGCCAGGCCAGGTGCTGGTGCTGGACGTGCGCCGGCCGGATGAACTCATCACCAAGGGCAGCTTTCCAGTCTTCCTGAGCGTCCAGACCGCCGACGTGGACAAGCTGGCGGAATACATCCCCAAGGAGCGCACCCTCATCACCGTGTCCAACCGTGCCCACCGTGCCGGCGCCGTAGGCGACAAACTGACCGCCCGCGGCTTCAAGGTGGCCGGGGCGGCGGGCTCCCTGGATTACGAGGACCAGGGCGGCAAGGTGGCCCGCATCACCCCGCCCGCACCCCGCGCGGCCGCCAATTGAAACCATGCCCCTCTGCTGCAGAGCGGAGACCGGGTCCTTCGAGGTGCCCGTGAGCGCTACTCCGCCCCCCAGCCTTGAGATCCGCCTGGACCCATGACAAAGCGCGGAGGGGCGCCAGGATCACTCCCGGCGCCCCTCCCTCCCCTGGCGGCGGCGCATCCGCACAGGCGTGGCCGACTCCCCTTCAGTCCTTCTTGCGGAAGTCGTCGTGGCAGCCCTTGCAGGTCTGGTTGAGTTTGCCAAACTGGGTCTTCACCGCGGCGGCATCACCACTGGCGGCAAGCTTCGCCAGTTCGTTGGCCTCGACGTTGAACTTGCGGGCCGCTTCGCCCGCCCTGGCGCCGTCGGTGAACAGCTCGGGCCTGACGGTGGTTTCGCGCCAGCCCTTGCCGGTTTCGGTACCGGCAGGGTAGAGCGCACCGAGGCCGGAATTGGCAATGGCCGCGATGGTGTTGGCCGCACGGATCACCTCATCCTTGTTGTAGGTGCCTTCCACGTTGTTCTTGATACGCCCGGTGTTCCAGGCCAGCACCTGATAGGCCGACTGGCGCCACTTGATGATCTGCTCCGGCTTGGGGGCCTGCTGGGCCAGGGCGGCGGAGCTGGTGGCCGACACAATCAGGGCGGCAAGCAAGGTTTTGAGGATTTTATGCATGTTTTCTCCGTAGGAAAGTGGCGGGTTCGAAGGCGGTCAGGCCTTGAGATGGGTCTTGAAAAAGGCCACGGTGCGTTGCCAGGCCAGTTGGGCGGCCTGGGCGTCATAGCGGGGCGTGGTGGTGTTGTTGAAGCCGTGCTGGGTGCCCGGGTAGATATGGGCTTCGTACTTCACCCCCGCAGCCTTGAGGGCCTCCTCGTACCTGGGCCAGCCGGCGTTGATGCGTTCGTCGTTCTCGGCATAGTGGATCAGCAGCGGCGCCTTGATCCGGGCCACGTCCTCGACGGGAGGTTGACTGCCGTAAAAGGGGACCGCAGCCGCCAGATCGGGGATGCGGGTGGCCAGCAGGTTGGAAATGCTGCCTCCGTAGCAGAAGCCGGTGACCCCGACCTTGCCGTTGCCTTCGGGCAAACCCTTCAGAAAGGCTGCGGCAGTCACGAAATCCTCGCGGGTCTTACCCTGGTCCAGCTTGGGGAAGAGCTCCCGGGCCTTGTCCTCATCCCCCGGATAACCGCCCAGGGGAAACAGCGCATCCGGCGCAAAGGCCACGAACCCCTCCAGGGCCAGACGGCGGGCGATGTCCTCGATGTGGGGATTGAGGCCGCGGTTCTCATGGACGACCAGCACCGTCGGGAGTTTGCCGCGGGCGGAGGCCGGACCGACCAGATAGCCGCGGAGGGTGCCGTAGCCCTGGGGCGAAGGTATTTCCAGGTAGCGCCCCTGGATTCGGGCGTCACCGGGGGCAAGCTCCTGGGCCTCGGCGAAACGTGGGCTCAGGGCGTTCAGGAGCCCTTCGGCGGTGATGCCTGCGGCGGCATAGCGGGCAGCGCTCTTCAGGAACTCCCGGCGTGGGATCAGGCCATGGACGAACTGATCGAAGAGCTTGAGGACTTCCGGCTGGAAGTCGGCGGCCGTCTGGCGGGGCATGATGGGTATCTCCGTGGTTATTTAACGCGGCCAGGGTGGCCGGCGGTCAGGACGGGGAAATGCCAGGCAGAGCCGCTTCCCACCACATACAGGGTCTTCTTGCCGGGGCCGGCGAAGGCCAGGTTCTGAGGCCGCTTGGGCAACGGGATGATGCCCAGGGCCTGGCCCTGGCTGGAGAACACCTGGACCCCCGCATTGGAAGCCACATACAGGCGCCCTTCCGCATCCACGGCCAGGCCATCCGCGCCACTGGTCGGGCCGTTGTCAGTCTGGCGGAAGCCCTCCAGCCGGGCAAACTCGCGCTTCGGCCCCAGCTTGCCATTGGCGGCGATGTCGTAGGCCAGCACGTGCTCGCCGGCGGTATTGGCCACGTACAGGGTCTTTTCGTCGGGGCTCAGCTGGATGCCGTTGGGCCGGGTAATGTCAGCGGCCAGGCGCTCGATGGCATATTCCGGCGACACCCGGTAGACCGCCGGTTTCGCGGTGATGGCCGGATCCGGCTGGGGCGTGGCGGCGGGATTGACACCCGAGTCGGTGAAATAGACCGTCCCCTTGCGATCCACCACCAGATCATTGGGGCGGCCCAGGTTGAACTTGCCATCCACCTTGCCCACCAGGGTGCGGGCATGGCCCTTGGGCTGGATCACGCCGACCCTGGGTTCCCGGGTCTGGACGCTGATCAGCTCCCCATTGGGGGCAAAGGCCAGGGCGTTGGAACCGTTGGCCCCTTCCAGGTAAACGGAGCTGCGGCCATCGGGGGCAATGTGAATGATCCGGTCGTTCTGGTTTTCGGTGAACAACAAGCCGCCATCCGGCGCGGCGATGGGGCCTTCGGTGCCCTTGAAACCCTCCTGAATCAGTTCGATAGGGGTACCGGCCTGGACGACGCCAGCAATCCCGGGGGTCACCGCTTGCTGGGCGTGGGCCAGACTCCAGGAGCCGAGGAGGGATGCGGCGACGAGGCTCAGGGCGCAGGGCGCAATTTTGATAGGGGGCATGGGGTTCGATGGGAAAGAGTGTTCGGATCCAGTGCAGGTTTTCCCTTCCCCTGCAGCATGCCCCGTGCCACCTTCAGGCGCCGTTCTCATGGAGGAGCGGCGGCAGGCTGAAAAGTCCCTGATTTGCAAGAGGATTCGACCCATCCAGTCCAGCCTGGCGGACCTCCCCGGGGGTGTCCCTGGCGCCGGCACGGGAGTACCGGCTGCTGCATTCCCTACAGCCGTGACGCCATACTGTTGGTTTTGAAACCCGGCAGATGCCGGCCTGCGCGCATCCGGCCTTCAGCCCACACGGCTCAAGGCGGCCTCGGTGCGGTTGCTCACCTTCAGTTTGCGCAGCAACTCCTGGACGTGATGCTTCACGGTCAGGGGGCTGAGGCCCAGGTCGTCAGCGATCTGGACATTGGTCTTGCCGCTGCGGATGCCCGCCAGGATCTCCGCCTGACGGGCGGACAGGCGGATCCGGTTATCCACTGTCTCCTGCGCACCCTGGATCCGTTCCAGGGCATGACGCAGATGGGGCAGCAGCAGCTCTGCGAAATAACACTCCCGGGCCCCCCCTTCCCGGGGCAGCCCCAGGAAGACGAACAGCACCCCCGCCCGGGCGCCGGAATCCCCGTGGCCATGCACCAGCGCAGGCCCCCCGGCGCCTGGCAGGCAGGCCAGGGCGAGGCGCAGCAGCGACGGCAACTCCCGACAGGGACGGCCACCTCCGTGCTGCCAGTGACGACGCAGGGCGACCGCCCACTCCAGTTCCTGGCCCGGGCGGTAACCCTCCCATTCCGGAGCGACCACCCCCCGCGAAAACACCTCCACGCCCCCCCCGCGGCCGCTCAGGCAGAGCAGGGTTTCGTGGGGCAGGAAGCTCTGCAGCGCCCCCTGGGACCACAGGTAGAAATCGCTCCGGCGGCGCACCTGGACAGCCCCCTCGAGGGTCCCCAGGAGGCGCTCCAGATCCCGGGCACCCAGGGTTCCCGCCGCAAAGTCGTTCATGGGGTCACCGGCTGGAACAGCCAGTCCCGATGGCGCAGCGGGCCGGCGGGGGCCACCACCCAGGGAGGAAGTCCCGCGCTCTGCAGGGCGGGAGCAGCGGAGCGGCTGCGCAGGCCCACGATGTATCCCTCACGGCGCTCCAGCACCCAGTCGGCCGCTCCGGTCACGGGGTCCCGGTAGAGACGGCGCAGATGACGCCGGGGAAAGGGGAAACGCGGATCCTCCAGGAGCTCTTCGAGGCGCCGCGGTCCGGGCACCGTCTCCCCGGGTACGGCGCTGCGGTAGCTGGCCAGGGCGCGGGCAAACTCCCCCCCCACGAACAGCAACTCCGTCTCCCGCTCCTTGCGGGCCGCAGTGGACCAGAGCGTACCGAAGTGGGCCAGACCGAACCCCATGGCCGCCACCACAAACAAGGTGAGCAGGTAGCTTGCGCCCCGCTGGCGCCCGCCAACTCTCATAACTCCCCCAGGGGCTGACCGTCGCGGGCCGTACCGGGCGCAGCGCTGCGCAGATCCCAGACGCCCTCGCTGCGCCCGTCCGGAGGCGCCAGCAGGGTCCACCCATCCCGGCGCTCCAGTACCGGATCCACCGGCAGGCTACGCAGGTAGCGGGCCGAGACCAGTTCGTCCAGATCCCGGGGGTAACGGCCGGTATCCCCGTAAAACCGATCGATGGCATCCCGGGTCACCGCCAGGGTTTCCCGCAGGGCGGCCTCGCGGGCCCGCTCCAGGTGGACGAAGTAACGGGGCGCGGCGATGGACAGCAGCAGGGCCACAATGGCCATCACCACCAGCAGTTCGAGCAGGGTAAACCCCCGGCAGGGACGACGGGTCATCACCACTCCTGGTAGGGAACCCCGTTGAGCCCCCGCCCCGGGGCCCGGGAATGCACATCGAAGACATCTGCGCCGGCCCGGGGGGCATCCGGCGGACTGGCATAGCTGCGCAGGCCCCAGGTATCCACCGGATCGATCTCCGGATCGGTGACGAAAGGGTCCCGGGGAATCCGGCGCAGCAGGTAGATCCGGCGCCCATCCGCCGAACGGGCATCTGGCACCCCATGCACCAGTTCGGCCAGGCGAGGCGGATAGCCGCTGCCATCCGCGGCCCGGGCAATCCGCCCTTCGTCGGCCAGGCGCTTGTAGTCGTCGATGGCCCCCCGGATCTGCCGCAGGGCAAGGCGCAGCTCGCTCTCCCGGGCGCGCTGGGCGGTCAGCTCCGCCACGGGCACGGCCATCGCGGCAAGCACGGCCACCACCGCCACGGTGACGACCATCTCAATCAGGGTGAAGCCCCGCATGCCCATGGCTCAGGGAACGATCTGCAGGTGGACCGGCGCCGGCAGCAGCGGGGACACGGGCTGCCCTCCCAGACGGACCTGAGCCGACAGCACACTGAACGGCGCTTCACCCGCAGCCCCCGGGCGGGCCCGGAAGCGGGCCGTCAGGACCCCCGAATCCCCAGCCGGCAGGCGCAGGGCCAGGGCATCCCCCCCTTCCCCCGGCTGATCCAGCGGTTCCACCTGACGGGTATCGTAAGCCAGCAGCACAGGCCCACCCTCGCCTGCCGGACCGGACAGGCGCAGGGTCACCGCGAAGGGCTCGCCGGGCGCCACCCGCTCCGGAGTGCTCAGCTCCAGGGCGGGCGGCGCAAGCTCTCCGCCCGGGGCTGGGGCTGGGGCTGGGGCTGGCGCCGCCGGCCCGCCTGCGCCCGCCAGGGCTAGCACCCGCCCTCCCCCTCCTGCCCCCAGGGGCACCGCGGCCGCCCCAGCCGATCCGAGCAGCAGGGGCATGGCCCCCACCGCGCCCTCCGTGCCGGCGGGCTGGGTGGCACTGGCCAGGCTCGGCTGCACCACGTTCCGGACCACCCGCGGCGTGATCAGCAGAACGATCTCGGTCTTGTTCTCCACATCCTTCTGACTGCTGAAAAGCCGTCCCAGACCGGGCATCGACCCCAGCCCCGGGAGGCGGTTGGCAGAGCTGCGCTCCTCGTCGCTGATCAGCCCTGCCAGCACCTGGGTCTCCCCGTCCTTGAGGCGCAGGGAGGTGGCCGCGCTGCGGGTGCCCACCTGATAGGCCAGGGAGCTGGAGGGACCCAGCACCTCCTTGACGATGCTGCTGACCTCCAGATTGACCTTGATGGCCACCTCCTCGTCCAGATGCACCGAGGGCTCCACCTCAAGCTTGAGGCCCACGTCCAGGTAATTCACCGAGGCGGACACCCCCACGTTGGCGGTGGAGGTGGTGGTGAACACCGGCAGCTTCTCGCCGATATGGATGCGCGCCTTGTCCCGGTTGCGTACCCGGATGCGGGGGTTGGCCAGCAGGTTGGCGCTTCCATCCTGATCCTTGAGGTTGAGGAGCAGGCCTGGATTGGCCACGTAGGGCAGCATTGCCCCGGTCTCCCGCAGGTTGATGTTGCCCGGCAGCAGCTGCCCCCCCAGGTTCTGGCTGATGGTGGTCCCGGTGGTGGTGGTCACCGCGCTGGTGGTGGTGGGCTGCAGCAGGCCATACCCCACCTGATCGGGGAAACGCAGGCCCAGCTCCAGCAGCTTGTTGCGGCTGATCTCCATGACCTCCACCTCCAGCATCACCTCCGGCTCGGCCAGGTCGAGCCCTGCGATCAGGCGCTCGGCCAGGCGCACCGCCTCCGGAGTGTCCTTCATCACCAGCAGGTTGAGCTTTTCCTCCACGAAGAGGTCCTTGGTCTTGACCATCTGCTTGATCATCGCCATTGCCTGCCGGGGGTCGGCATTGGCGAGGTAGAAGCTGCGGGTCACCAGCTCCTGGTAGTCCTTCTGCTTGGCCGGGGTATTGGGATAGACCAGTACCGAGTTCTCGTTGAGGAGCTTGCGCTCGAGCTGCTGGGTCAGGAGCAGCAGGCGGAGCACCTCATCGATGGGGCTCTTGCGCACGAACAGGGAGACCTTGGCCTCCGGGCGCACATCCTTGTCGAGCACGAAATTCAGCCCCGACTCCCGGGCCAGCACCTCCAGCACGCTGCGCAGGGGGGCATCCCGGAACTCCAGGGTCACTACCCGGGCCAGGGGACCGCGGAGGGCCTGGGGCAAGGGATCCCGGGCTGCCGCCTGCTCCTCCAGCTGGCGTATCACGGCGCGGGCCACGGGATGGGCCGGATCCCCCGCGAGGACGCTGCGCGCGGCCGCTTCCGCGCCGACCCTGTCCCCCCGGGCCAGCGCCTGCCCGGCGGCCTGGGCCTGCTGCTGACGGCGGCGCTGGGCCTCCACCTGGGCCAGACCCGCCACGACCCGGGGGTGACGGGGGTCGAACTGGCGGGCCAGGGTCAATGCCGCCTCGGCTTCATCGAACCGGCCGGCGCTGCGGGCCTGGTCGGCCAGGGCCAGCTGACGAAGGGTCAGCCCGTCCCGTTGACGCAGCCAGTAGCTGCGCAGCTCCAGGTTGCGCGGATCGGCCTCCACCCGCGCCTGGAGATCCCGCAGGGCGGCCTCCGCCGCGCCGTTGGCAAAGGCCTTGCGGCTCTCCTCCAGGGCCGGATTCGCGGCACAGGCCGCCAACAGCAGGAAACACAGGGAAAGGAGGAGGCGGGCAATCAGGGAAGCGCTCATGGGATGGCCCCAGTCAGGAGGCTCTGGGTCTGGTTGAGGGGCAGATACACAAAATCGATGCGGCTACGGCTGACCGCCACCACCCGGTAGCGGCCCTCCACAAGGTCACCGGCCCGCACCGCACGCAGGTGACCGCCCTCCACCAGAAACGCCGCCGGCGGGCCACCGTCCTCGAGCATCCCGCCATAGCGGAACGGCAAGGGCGGGGCGCTGGGGGGCTGCGCCGGCGGGGGCGGAGGGGGTTCCGGCTGGAAGCTGCGCTCGGCAAACAGGTTGGCGGGCGGGTCGGTGGGCGCGCCGTACCCGAGCCGCTCGACCCGCGCCAGTCCGGTCAGATCCACCGCAACCGGACCGGGCGTTCGAGGGGCGGCCCGCCCGGGGACAGGCGCGATCACCTCATCCCCGGCATCCAGTCCCGCCACCCACCCGGCGGCCCCCAGGCTGGCCGCCAGGGCGAGGAGCAACAGGTGCGAACGTTTCATTCCGCTCTCCGCAGGTAAAGCACCAGCCGCACCCGGCCTTCCACGTCGCCCGCCTCGATGCTCCCCCGGCGTACCTGAAGGCTGTCCACCGCCAGTTCCGGCATGGCTGCCAGCAGATCGGCCAGCCACAGGCGTATCGCCGGGTAAGCGCCCCGCAGGGGCAGCTCCAGTGTCACCTGCTCCAGCGGACTGCCCGCCAGGGGCGACGCCCGGTAGTCGGCCTTGTCCACCAACACCCCCCGGACCAGCGCATGGCCATGGAGGCGTACCAGCAGGTCCGGCAACTCAGCAGCGGCGGGGAATCCCTGCAGGAAGGTCTCCAGCCGGTCCCGGGGGGTGGTCTCCGGAGGCGTGGCCCGACGCAGCTGTCGGGACAGCTGGCGGGCCTGCTGACGCAGGGACTCCGCCTCCCCGGCGAGCAAACGGTTGCCGCCCAGATCGAAAGACAGGGCAAAGCCGCCCAGGGCCAGCCCCACCACGCCGGCCCAACCCGCCCGGCGCACGGTGACCCGGAGCCCGTCCAGCCACGCCTGCCATGAATCCATCATGACGGCACCGGCCAGCGGGCGTGCAGGCTGAACCCCACCACCGGCACGCTCCCCTCCGTGCGAAAGGCATAGCTGACGAGCCTGACGCCGGCCAGAGGTCCAGCGTTTTCCAGACGCCGGACGAGGGCAAAGACCTCGGGCAGGTTGCGGGCCTCGCCCGTAATCCGTACCTGCCCCCTGGCCCCGTCCAGATCCACCTCCAGGATGGCCACACCCGGGTCATCCGCAGCCCGGGCCAGATGATCGAGAACGACGGGCCAGGGCCGTCCCAGGGCAGAGGCCAGGGCCAGGGCCGGACGGGCTTCCGTATCGCTCACCGCAACCTGGGCCCGACTTGCCGGACGCAGGTCCGCCTGCCGGCGCAGGCGTGCAAGGGCCCGCTCCTCCTCCGCGCGCTGGGTTTCCAGGGTGTCGTATTCATGAAGAACGCCCGCCACGGCCAGCAGGCCGAAGACCAGCAGCCCCCATCCCGGCACACTGGGCCAACGGCGGCGGCCGGAAAAATCGATGGCCAGGGGCGGTGGGACACGCCAGCTCATGGATGTGGCCTCTCCACCCAGGACCAGCCGGCAGGCAGATCCCCGACGGGCACCGCCTCCAGCGCATCCAGGTACAGGGAGGCCTGCTCCGGCCGGCCGCCGTCCGGCAGGGTCGCCAGCAACCCCGCCAGCCCCTCACTGACGACGCACCCCCAATTCCGCTCACCTGAAGCGGCTACCGGCTGGCTGCGCACCGCCTGCCACAGGCCTCCCTTCCAGAGGCCGATGGTCAGCCGTCCAGCCTCCAGACGGGCCAGCGCCCCATCCCCCCGGCACCATCCCGCCAGCCGGTTGTAGGCATGGACAAAGGCCGGCTCGGCCTGGATGACGCTCACCCGGCGGTCACGGGCCCAGGACATCAGCGCCTCCGCCAGCGCCGCTGGCAGGGCGGCAGCGAGACACACCTTCCCCCGGCTGTCCTCATCCCTCCGGATGATCCAGGGCCCCGGCCCGAAGACCGTCGTGAAGCGGTGCTCGACGAAGGCCTGCCGCTCTCTCCCGTACACACCCTCCGGCCAGACCAGACGCAGGTAACGGGCGTGATGATCGGCCACCGTCACCCTCAGGCGCGCGCCACGGGGCAACCCGGGGACGGCGGCCAGACTGGCCGGCCACGCCTCCGCCAGGGGCAGCCGCAGCACGGCCTGCGCCGGCCTTGCCAGGGCAATCCCGTCTCCTCCCAGATGGAGGGAAACCTGCTCAGGCCACAAAAGTGACACGGTTCAGCTCCTGCAGGGTGGTTCGTCCGCAGCACACCAGCGCCAGCCCCGCCTCCCGCAGACTGGCAAAGGCCTGCCGTCGGGCAGCCTCCTTCAACTGCCGCAAGGGCGCCCGGCCAACGATCAGGTCCCGCAGCTCGTCGTCCAGGACCAGCACCTCGGCAATCGCCTGACGTCCCCGGTAGCCGCTGCCCCGGCACTGACCGCAACCGCTGCCCGCCTGCAGCCGCCAGCCGGACACCATCCCGGCCGCCAGACCGGAGGCCGCCAGCAGCGCTGCGTCCGGGATCACCGGCCCGGCACAGGCCAGACAATTGACCCGCATCAGCCGCTGGGCCACCACGCCGTTGAGGGCCGCCACCAGGTTGTAGGGATCGATCCCCATGTGCATGAAGCGGCCGATCACGTCGAAGGCATTGTTGGCATGGACGGTGGTGAACACCAGGTGGCCGGTCAGGGCCGCCTGAATGGCGATCTCGGCCGTTTCCGGGTCGCGGATCTCGCCGACCATGATCTTGTCCGGATCGTGGCGCAGGATCGAACGCAGCCCACGGGCAAAGCCCAGGCCCTTCTTTTCATTGACCGGAATCTGCAGGACGCCGGGGAGCTGGTACTCCACCGGATCCTCGATGGTGACGATCTTTTCCTGCCCCGTCTGGGTTTCGGAAAGCAGGGCATACAGGCTGGTGGTCTTGCCCGAACCGGTGGGTCCGGTCACCAGCACCATGCCATAGGGCTCCGCCGCCAAGCGGCGCAGGGTCGTCCGGGTGGCAGGATCGAACCCGAGGGTTTCCAGGGAAAGGCCGCTCATTTCCCGGGTGAGGTGCTCCTTGTCGAGCAGCCGCAGCACCGCATCTTCCCCATGAATGCTGGGCATGATGGAGACCCGGAAGTCGATCGCCCGCCCGCCCGCCTGCACCTTGAAACGGCCATCCTGGGGAACCCGCCGCTCGGCGATGTCGAGTTCGGCCATCACCTTGAGGCGGGAAATGGCCTGCTCCGCCAGGGTGCTGCCGTTCATGCCCCCGGCCCGGCTCAGCACGCCATCCACCCGATACTTGATGACCAGCCCGCCCGGCTGGGACTCCAGGTGGATGTCGCTCGCCCCCTGGCGCACCGCATCGAAGAGGGTGGCGTTGACCAGCTTCACCACCGGGCTGGCATCCTCGGCGATGCTGCGCAGGGACAGGTCCGCCTCGATACCGTCGGGGATCTCCGGCACGGAGGCCTGATCCAGGATCTGCCGGCGCTCCCCATGGCGGGCCAGGCAGGCCGCCAGATCATCCCGGTCCACCCGGCACAGCCCATGGGGCTCGGCAAGCCGGGCCCCCAGGCCGTCCAGCAGGTCCGCGTCGCCCGGATGGACCAGCGCCAGAATCAACCCGCCTCCTGGGTCCCGTGCCAGCAGCGCCTCCCGGCGCAGGGCCTCCTCGAAGGAAAACAGGGCAAAATCGGGGGCCAGGGCAAACAGCTCCGCCGCCGACAGGGAAGGCAGACTCACTGGATGCTCTCCGCCACCTGGAAGATGGGCAGGTAGAGCATCACCAGCACCAGCCCCACCAGCACCGCAATCACCAGCATCAGCAACGGCCCTGCCAGGCGGGTCAGGATCTCCAGCCAGCGGGCGTTGTCCTCCTCGTGGAACTCGGCGGCCCGCTCCAGCATCTCCCCCAGGTTGCCCGCCCGCTCGCCCACGGCGAGCATGCGCAGGGCCACCGGCGTCGCCAGGCCATGGGCCTGGAGGGACGCCGCAAAGCCCTGCCCTTCCCGGATTCGTCCGACGGCCGCCACCAGGCCCGGCCGCAGCGCCTCGGACAGCAGGCCAGAGACCATGCCCAGGGAAGGCACCGCAGGAATCCCCCCCCGCAGCAACATGCCCAGGGTGCGGTAGAAACGGGCCAGCTCGAAAACCCGGAGACGGGCCCCCACACGCGGCAGGCGCCAGACCAGCGCCGCCCCCGCGCGGCGGAGCTCCGGCCGCGTCAGCACCAGCCCGGCGCCCACGAGGGCCGTGACCAGACTGGCCACCACGAAACTGCCGTGGCTGGCCATCAGCTGCCCCCAGCCGAGCAGCAGCCGGGACATCCACGGCAACTCCCCACCCACCGTCTCGAACACCTGGGCAAAGCGCGGCACCACGAAGAGCAGCAGGAACAGCATGACCGCAGCGCCCACCAGCAACAGCAGGGCAGGATAGACGGCAGCGGACACCAGCTTGCTGCGCACCCCCTCCAGCTGGCGCTGGTAGTCGATGTAGCGGGCCAGGGCCGGCCCCAGGTCACTGGTCCGCTCGGCCGCCCGCAGGGTCGCCACGTAAAGGGGCGGAAAGCAGTTCGGCCACGCCGCCAGGGCATCGGAGAGGGTCCGCCCCTCCCGCAGGCCGCCAAGCAAGGCCTGCAGGACCGCCCGGACCGGCGGACGGAGCTCCTTCTCGGCCAGGGCCGCCAGGGCCTCGGCCAGGGGGATCCCGGCCCGCAACAGGGCCAGCAGCTCCTGATTGAAGAGCAGCAGGGGAAAACGCAGCGCCCGGGGCGCCCCTCCCCCATGGGCCGTCACCGACAGTACCGCCAGCCCATGGGCCAGGGCCTGCTCCCGGGCCGCCGCGGCGTCGATGGCGTGTACATCCAGCTCCTGAACGACGGAACCGGCCCCCAGGGCCCGCACCCGGAATCGCATGCTCATGGGAAGGGCCTACCAGCTGACGATATCGGCTGCGTCACCGCTGCCACCGGGCTGGCCATCCCGGCCGAAGGAGAGCAGATCGAACTCCCCGTGGGCCCCCGGCTGGAGGTACTGATAGGGCTTGCCCCAGGGATCCTCCGGCACCGCCTTCTTGAGATAGGGCCCCGACCAGCGGGCCAGATCGGCCGGCTTCTCGGTGAGGGCCTTGAGGCCTTCTTCGGTGCTCGGGTAGCGGCCCACATCCAGACGGAACTGGTCCAGGGCCTTTTCGATCCCGTCGATCTGGGCCCGGGCCGCCTTGATCTCGGACTTGCCCACATGGGCAAAGAACTTGGGCCCCACATAGCCCGCCAGGAGACCGATGATGGTCATCACCACCAGCAGCTCAAGGAGCGTGAAGCCGGCAGGGCGGCGGGGACGGGAAGACGGACAGGAAGAAAGGGCGTTCGGGGCAGGCATAGCCCGCCGAGAATAGACGGCCCGTGTGACACACCGATAACAAACAGAATTCAGTCAGATTGCAGCCGGCAGCCCGAAAACAGGGGCTCACGCCGTGTGCGCCTGGTATCAGGGGCAGAAGTTTTCAGGGCACGGTTGTTGCCGGTTGCCAAAATGGGCCAATCCGCGGGTCGGGCAGCCTGAATCGGCAAGACCCCCCTGCCAGGGAAGGTCCGGTATGCGCCATGGCGGGACGCCTCAGGCACGCTTATGGCGCTGCGTGCCCCCCTTGAGGGCATCTGAAGACGCAATCGGAGCAGGGAGGGGAGGGACATACCGGGTGCGATGCACCGGCATGGGGACCTCAGAAAGGCCGTTCGCCACGCCGGCTCAGGCTGGCACGCAAGGTTTCGGAGGGCAGCTCACCGAACATGGCACGATAATCGGCAGCAAAGTGGGACAGATGCCAGAAGCCCCAGCTCGCCGCAATATCGGCCACGGAGCTGCTTTCCTCGGCCCGGCGCAGGGCCCGGCGCACCCCGTTGAGCCGCAGGGCCCGCAGAAAACCCACCGGGTTCAGGTCGAGGACATCCTGGAAGCTGTACTGCAATGTACGCCGGGAAACGTTGAGCTCGGCACACAGGTCGGCAATGGTGATCGGCTCCTCCACATGCTGACGCATGTAGTCCCGGGCCCGGTTGACGATCTGGCGGCGGGTCTCGCTGGTGGAGGGGGGGCGGGGACACTCGTTGGGATTCCCGATGGCCGCCAGCAGGCTGCCGTAGATCGCCTGCTCCAATGCCTTCCGCATGGCCGCATGGCCGAGCAGCTGGGGGCTGGCCTTCACCGTATTGATCGCCGTGAGCAGGAAGGCGCGCAGCTCCTGGGCCTGCGCCGGATCGCCACGGAGCACGCGCTGGCCGGCGATCTCCGCCTCGATGTCACGCCCCTCGACCCGTTTGGCATACATCCGGAAAGCCGCCTCATTGGCCGTCACCCCCAGGATGTCGAGACGTTTCGGAGTCCGGAAATCCAGCTCCTCACCCCCCTTCAGGGTCAGCATGGAGCGCTGGTCGAAGATCTCGCCGCAGTACCAGCCCTGGCCCTCCGTCTCCAGGGGGATGCCGAAAGTCAGGGAGCCCTGCCAGGCCAGTCCCCCCTCGTGGACGATCTGGTTGGTGCATTCCCGGAAGACCTGCACATCCCCCAGCCAGATCTCCTCGAGCTCACCGCTGAAGCGGCCGGCGGACAGCTGCTCGTAACGCTGGGTCCAGCGCATGAGCGCACGGGCGTGCTCATCCGCGTCATCACTCAAGGCCTGGGCATACGAACATCCTGCTGTCTCTGCACCGGGCAGGGCGGCATCGGTCATGTTTTTCCTTCGGTTCCGGTGTGGGCACATCGGCCTTACGGCTCTCTTTTTTTACGGTAATCCCATTACGGGCAGCTGTGCAAGAGCTTTGGATCCTATTTCCCGCAGCGCACAAAAATGGTGCGCCGCACACAAAATTCCCCTTTTTGGACAATGGCTTGCACCAAAACAGCATTGCCAATTTCGGATAACGGAACTCCTTACGCCGGCCGCAAGATCCAGCCATCCGCTCTCCGGCCCTTCCCGCCGGACCTGCGGAACCCCTGCGGCCGAACCCGGCCAGGGAACGATTGGCAGGTGCCCCTGCAGAGAAAAATGGCTGGATCGGGCACCGCAACAGACAGGAGGAAAGCGTGCTTCGAAAAACCATTGCGGGCAGCCTGCTGACCACCGCCCTTGCGCTCGGAACGAGTGCCGGCGCGCTGGCGGAGCTGGCTCCCGAAACGATCACCACCGGCAAGCTGCCGCCGGCCACCCCTTACCGGATCTACCTGCACGACGTCTCCATCAGCCACATCGTCGATGGGCGTCTGCACGTCGTCGACGGAGAGCGGATGGAGTACCGGGGCATGCTCGCCACCGGCTTCACCGGCCAGGCGGCCCTGTCTGCCGACCGGCAGGAAATCTTCGTGGCGACCACCTACTACACCCGCCTCAACCACGGCACCCGGACCGACGTGGTGGACGTTCATGACGCCAACACCCTGACCAAGACCGGCGAAATTCCCATCCCGCCGCGGCATGCCCAGTCCCTCCACTACAAGGGCACCATCCGCCCCTCCGCCGACGGGCGCTGGCTGTTCGTCCAGTACGCCACCCCTGCCACCTCCATCGGCATCATCGACCTCAAGACACGCCAGGCAGTCAATGAGGTGGCGACACCGGGCTGCTGGGCGATCCTGCCCTCGGCCAGCGTCGGCGGCCGCCTCTCCACCGTCTGCGGGGACGGCACCCTGCTCACCGTCACCCTCGACGACAGCGGCAAGGTCGCCACCCAGAAGCGCAGCGCCCGGTTCTTCGACCCGGACAAGGATCCGATCTTCATCCACGGGGAACAGGACGGCGACAGCTACCGCTTCATCTCCTTCCACGGGGAGGTCCATACCGCCCATCTGGACGGCGAGAGCGCCCGCTTCGAACCCACCTGGTCCTTCCTCACACCGGCAGACCGCAAGCAGGGCTGGCGGCCCGGCGGCTACCAGATCATTGCCCAGCACAACGCCAGCGGCCGTCTCTTCGTGGGCATGCATGACAAGGGCGCCGAAGGCAGCCACAAGACGCCTGCCAAGGAGATCTGGACCATCGACCTCAAGGCCCGCAAGCGCATCGACCGGACCCCCGGCCATAACGCCATCGCCCTCGCGGTCAGCCAGGGCGACAGCCCCCGGCTGTTCGCCTACGACGGGATCAAGCTGGCCCTCCAGGGCTTCAAGGCCGACCGCAAGCTGACCCTGGCCAAGCGCCTGGAAGCGGTCGGCGAGACGCCCACCCAGATGGAGCTGCACTGATGGACGTCCTCGCCCTAGACCCCGTACTGGCCCGCAGTTGCGGCGCCGCGCTGGCGGTGGTGCTGCTGACCGGGGCCTGGCAGAAGCTCCGCGACCTCGCGGTCTTCGAGGCCTCGGTGGAGCTCTACCGCCTGCTGCCGGAAAGCCTGGTCCCCCTCTTTGCCCGGGCCTTCCCCGTGCTCGAGGCCCTGGCCGGCGCGGCCCTGCTCTTCGACGGTACCCGGGGGATCGGTCTGCTCCTGGCCCTCGCCGTGCTCGGCGTGGCCACCGGAGGTGTCTTCATCAACCTGCTCCGGGGCCACACCGAAATCGACTGTGGCTGTGGCGGCGCAGAAGGCCACACCACCCTCTCCTGGGCCCTGCCTGCCCGCAACACCGTGCTGATGCTGCTGGCCGTGGTGGGCAGCCAGGACGGCAGCGGCCGCGAGCTGATGTGGATCGACACCCTCTCGGTGGCCGGCGGCACCCTGGCCCTCTTCGGCCTCTACGCCACTGCCAACCAGCTCATTGCCAACCACCCCCGCCTGATTCAACTGAGGAACTGATCATGAACGATGCCCTGCTCATCTCGAACGTCCTGCTCTGGGTTGCGGTCCTGGCCGCCCTCGTCGGACTGTTTGCACTCGCCCGCCAGATCGGCGTGCTCTACGAACGGGTCGCCCCCATGGGCGCCCTGATGATGGACACCGGCCCCAAGGTCGGCGAGCCCTCACCGGTGTTCGAACTCCCCAACCTGGTCGGCAACACCCGCGTGACCATCGGCCGGCCGGGCGACAAGAGCACCCTGCTGTTCTTCCTGTCCCCCACCTGCCCGGTGTGCAAGAAGCTGCTGCCCATCCTCCGCTCGGTCAACACCACCGAAAGGGACTGGCTGCGGGTCGTCCTCACCTCCGACGGCGAACAGCCGGAACACCTGGCCTTCTACGAGAAGGCCGACCTCAAGGAATTCCCCTACCTCCTGTCCAGCGAACCGGGCATGGCCTACCGCGTGGCCAAGCTGCCCTACGCCGTCCTGCTGGACGAGCACGGCCGCATCGTCGCCAAGGGCCTGGTGAATTCCCGCGAGCAGCTGGAAAGCCTGTTCACCGCCAAGGAAATGGGCGTCGCCTCGGTGCAGGACTACATCGAACACCAGCACGCCTGACCTTCCCCCACCCCAAGGAGAAACACCCATGAAATGGCTTGATGCCCTGTTCGAGCGGAAGACCCGCCAGGTGGCGCAGCACAGCTCCCGCCGCGGCGCACTCATCCGGATCGGCAAGCTGATGGTCGGCACCGCCTTCGTGCTGCCGGTCCTGCCCTTCGACCGTACCGCCCAGGCCGCCGCCGGTGCGGCACGCAAGGCCGCCAACGCCAAGCCCGGCGAGACCGACTGTGAATACTGGCGCTACTGCGCCCAGGACGGCTACCTGTGCAACTGCTGCGGCGGGGATGCCAACACCTGCCCGCCGGGCACCGAGGCGTCCAAGGTGGCCTGGATCGGCACCTGCCGCAACCCGGACGACGGCAAGGACTACCTGATCAGCTACAACGACTGCTGCGGCAAGACCGCCTGTGGCCGCTGCCTGTGCAACACCAACGAGCGGGAACGTCCGGCCTACCGGATGGGCGTGCATAACGACATCAACTGGTGCATGTCCAACGACTCCACCATGTTCCACTGCACCCTGGCCGCCGTCGTCGGTCTGGCCGACGGGCAAAGCTGAGGACGAGCGGCCATGCGTACCCTGCTCGCCACACTCCTGTGCGCCGCTGCCCTCCCGGCAGTGGCGGCCGATGGCGCCGCGCTGTTTGCACAGCATTGTGCGGCCTGCCACCAGCCGGGCGGGGTCGGCCTGCCCGGCCTGGCGCCTCCCCTCGCCGGCACCCTGGGGGAACGCCTGAAGATCGCCGGCCGGGGCTACCTGCCCCGGGTGGTGATGCATGGCATGACCGGCCCCATCACCGTCCAGGGGGCCCGCTACACCGGCGCCATGCCGCCGTTCGGCACCCAGTTGCCGGACGAGGCCCTCGCTGCCGTGCTCAACCATGTGCTGGAGGGCTTCAACGCCGGCACCCTGCCGGAGGGCCACCAGGCCTACACCCCCGCCGAACTGGCGGAGGCCCGGGAAACCCGGCTGGCACCCCACGCCGTCCGCAAGCTGCGGGACGGCCCCCCCAGGGCAGGAAGCGGATCATGACCCGCCTGCCCTCCACCCTTGCCCTTGCCGGCCTGCTCCTGGCCAGCAATGTCCTGGCCGACGGCGAGCGCTCCGCCCGCCGGCAATACCTGCTCCACTGCACCGGCTGCCATCAGGCCGACGGCCGGGGCGCACCCAGCTCCGACGTGCCCGACATGCGCAGCCTCATCGGCTACATGGCCCACGATCCGGAGGGCCGTGCCTATCTGGTCAAGGTGCCCGGGGTCTCCAACTCGGCCCTCAACCACGCCGACACGGCCCGGCTGCTCAACTGGATGCTGCGGAGCTTTTCTGCAGCCACCCTCCCGGCAGAGTTCGCCCCCTTCACTGAAGCTGAAGTGACGCGCCTGCGCGCGGCCCCCCTGGACGACGTGGCCGCCACCCGGGCCTCGGTGATCCAGCGCCTCCAGGCCCAGGGCCTGCCGGTCCAGTAACACCGATCCAATCCACCTCGACAGGGAGTCGCACACCATGAAGAACACGCCCCACCTCCGCCTGCGCCCGAGCCTGCTCGGCTGCGCCCTCACCCTGGCCTTCAGCGTTGCCGCCCAGGCCGCCGTCAGCGATCAGGACGCCGCGCGCCTGGGCAAGGACCTCACCCCCATCGGCGCCGAGAAGGCCGCCAGCAAGGACAGCAGCATTCCCGCCTGGGACGGCGGCCTCACCAAGGCCCCCGCCGGCTGGAAACCCGGCCGGCTCGACCCCTACGCCGCCGACAAGCCCCTCTACTCGGTGGACGCCAGCAACGTGGACAAATACGCCGACAAGCTCCCCGCCGGCCAGGTCGCCCTGATCAAGGCCTACAAAGGCTACCGGCTCGACGTCTACCCCACCCGCCGCAGCTGTCCGGTGCCCGATCTGGTGGCCGAGCGCACCCGGAAAAACGCCACCTCCGCCAGGATCGGCGAAGACGGCTGGCGCCTGGCCGAAGCCCACACCGCCGGCGTGCCCTTCCCGATCCCCAAGAGCGGCATCGAGGTGATCTGGAACTACAAGACCCGCTACACCGGCCTGGGCCGTCGCGCCCAGATTGCCGGACTGATGCCGGAGAAGGACGGCGGCCTGGTCGAGCTGCGCCAGTGGTCCTTCGAGCTCTACCCCTACAACGACCCCAAGACCAGCACCCTCAAGGACATCGAAGGCGTCGACGCCAAGCTCCTCTTCGACGTGCTCAGCCCGGCCTCCCGCGTCGGCGAGGGCTACCTGATCCACGCCTATCTGGACAAGCCCCAGGACGCCTGGATCTATTTCCCCGGCCAGCGCCGGGTCCGCCGCTCCCCCACCTTCGCCTACGACAACCCCATCGCCGGCTTCGACAACCTGTACTTCGTGGACCAGATCAACATGTTCACCGGCGCCCCCGACCGCTACGACTTCAAGCTGGTGGGCAAGAAGGAGATGCTCGTCCCCTACAACTCCTACAAGCTCATCGACAAGAAGAACAAGTTCAAGGACATGCTCGGCCCCGAGTACGTCAAGCGTGACTACCTGCGCTACGAGAACCACCGGGTCTGGGTGGTCGAAGCCACGGTCAAGGGCGACAAGCGCCACAGCTTTGCCAAGCGGGTCTTCCACATCGACGAGGACTCCTGGGCCCTGCTGCATGTAGACATGTACGACGCCAAGGGCAATCTCTGGCGGGTGCAGGAAGGCAGCCTGTGGGCCGCCCCCGAAGTGGGTGCCTGCATGTCCTACGAATACCAGAGCTATGACCTGGTGGCCCGTCGCTACGTGACCGACAACTGGACCGCCGAAGGCGAGGTGCTCGACCTCACCGCCGGCAAGGAAGGCCGCGTCAACGCCGGCACCTTCAGCCAGGACGAACTGCGCCGCCGCGGCGAGCGCTGATCCGCCCGTTCCTTCCCAGGAGATTCCCATCATGAAGACAATGGCGACTTCCCGTCGCCGGGCCGTGTTCGGCCTGGCGCCGGCCACCCTGGCGGTTGCAGCGGCCCTCACCGCCTGGTCCGACCCCTCCCACGCCTTCCGCTTCGGCAGCGAGGAAGGCCTCTCCGGCAGCTTCGACTCGATCGTGTCTTTCGGCGTGATCCGCCGCATGTCCTCGCCAGACGCACGCATCATCGGCAACGACAGCGGCGGCAGCAACCGGGGCACCAACACCGCCCTGCACGCGGCCCAGGGCGGCAGCGGCTACGCCAACGCCGACTTCAACTACACCAACTTCGACGACGGCAACCTCAACTTCAAGAAGGGCGACATCGTCTCCATGGCCCTCAAGGGCACCCACGATCTGGCCCTCAAGGCACCGGACGGCTGGAGCGCGCTGGCCCGCTTCTACTGGATGCACGACCTGCGGGCCGACCAGGGGCGCCGCACCGAGATCACCGAATCCTCCGCCACTGCCCGGGCCAACCTGCTCGACGCCTGGGTGGCCAAGGAATTCCGCATCGGGGAGCAGCGCGGCAAGCTCAAGCTGGGCAACCAGGTGATCTCCTGGGGGGAGGACATCTTCATCCTGGGGGGGGTCAACCAGATCAACGCCATCGACCTGCAGAAGTTCCACGTTCCCGGCACCCAGATCAAGGAAGTCTTCATCCCTGCCCCCATGGCGTCCTGGTCGGGCAGCCTCAACGAAAACCTGGGCATGGAGGCCTACTACCAGTTCGCCTGGAACAGCTTCAAGTTCGACCCGGTGGGCACCTTCTTCTCGGGGGCCGACGTCCTCGGGCAGGGCGCCCGTCCGGCCTACTACCCCACCTCCATCTGCCGCGACTTCGCCCTGCCCCTGCCCTGCGGCGACCGCAGCGGCCTGAGCGACCGGCAGCGGATTGCCAACGGCACCGCCGTACCCTACCTGGGCCAGGAAAAACCCAAGCAGGGCGGCCAGTACGGGGTGAACTTCCGCTACAACGCCGACGCCATCGACACCGAGTTCGCCTTCACCTACCAGCGCTACCACGACAAGCTGCCCTTCCTGGGCTACACCGGCAACGCTGCCGGTGCGGTGACCGGCTACTTCCTCGCCTACGGGGAAGACCGGGACCTGTTTGCCGTGTCCGCCAACACCAAGCTGGGCGACGTGGCAGTGGGCATGGAGCTCTCCTACCGCCCCCGGGACAGCGTCGGCGTGGATCCCACCGTCCCCTTCGGCTCCCTGGCCGGGCGCTTTGACAAGAACAGCGTCTACGACATGGGCCGCCACCCGGGCTTCGTCGAGCACAAGAAGTGGCAGTACCACGCCACCGCCTTCTACACCTTCTCCCGCAACGACCCCCTGGGCGGCCTGGCCACCGCCGTGGGCGCCACCGACGGCTTCATCCTGGCCGAAGCTGCCGTGGCCCACTACCCCGACCTGGACCGCAGCGGCGCGATCCCCTACTTCCTGCCCAACTACGGCATCCCCAACCGCACTTCCTGGGGCTACGTGGCCGAACTGGGGCTCAACTACCCCAACGTGGGGGGCAGCGGCATCACCCTCACCCCCCAGATCGACTTCGCCCACGACGTAAAGGGAACCGCCCCCAACGCCCTGCCCTTCGTGGAAGGCCGCAAGGCGGTGACCCTGTCCCTCTTCGCCAACTACCGGGACCGCTGGAAAGGCGCCCTGCAGTACGCCAACTTCTCCGGCGGCGGCGACAACAACCTCATGCGCGACCGGGACTTCCTGGCCGCCAGCATTTCCTACTCCTTCTGACCCCCCATGGCCCGGATGCCCCTGCGCATCCGGGCCCGGACAGGAAACCGATCATGATCGAGAAACTGGTCACCGGCCTGCAGCGCTTCTTCTTCCGCCACCGGCTTCTCACCCTGGCCGTGCTGCTCGCCTTCACCGCCCTGATGGGCGTGTTTGCCGCCCAGCTGCGGATGTCGGCGGGCTTCGACAAGCAGCTCCCCCAGGACCACGAATACGTCCAGACCTTCAACCAGTACCGGGACGTGCTCTTCGGCGCCAACCGCATCATCGTGGTGGTGGAGGCCCGGAAGGGCGACATCTGGAACGAAAAGACCCTCACCAAGCTCCACGACGTCACCCAGGCCCTGTTCTTCCTGCCCGGGGTGGACCGGCGCACCGTCACCTCCCTGTGGACGCCCAACACCCGCGCGGTGCAGATCACCGAAGAAGGCATGAAGGCCGAGGACGTAATTGGCGGCGACGTCACCGTCAAGTCCCTCACCCCCGACAACATCGCCGCCATCCGGGAGCGCACGGTGATCGGCGGCTTCATCGGCAACCTGGTGGCCAACGACAGCTCCGGCGCCATGGTCCTGGCCGAACTGGCCGACCCGGACCCGGCCACCGGCCAGCGTCTGGACTACTTCGAGTTCAGCCAGAAGCTGGAACGGGAACTGCGTGACGCCTTTGCCGACGGAGACACCCAGATCCGCATCATCGGCTTTGCCAAGCAGATGGGCGACATCTCCGAAGGCGCCACCAGCGTCGTCGAGTTCTTCGCCCTGGCCTTCCTGCTCACCGCCGCCGCGGTGTACTGGTACACCCGCTCCTGGGTGCTCACCTTCCTGCCCATGGCCTGCTCCCTGGTCTCGGTGGTGTGGCAGTTCGGCACCATCACCCTGCTCGGCTTCGGGCTCGACCCCCTGGCCGTGCTGGTGCCCTTCCTGGTGTTTGCCATCGGCGTCTCCCACGGCATCCAGCAGGTGAATTACATCGCCAAGGAGGTCATCAACGGGGCCGACGGCTTCACCGCCGCCACCCGCAGCTTCACCGGCCTGCTGGTGCCCGGCACCCTGGCCCTGATCACCGCCTTCGTGGGCTTCGCCACCCTGGTGCTGGTTCCCATCCCGATGATCCGCGAGCTGGCCATCACCGCCTCGGTGGGCGTGGCCTACAAGATCGTCACCAACCTGATCATGCTGCCCGTGCTGGCCAGCTACTTCTCCTTCGACGCCCGCTTCGTGGCCCGCGCCGGCAGGATGGAAGCCATGCGCAACCGCATGATGGCGGGTCTCGGGGTGCATATCGCCAACCCCCGCAATGCCCTCCTGGGCACCCTCATCGGCCTGGCGCTGCTGGGCGTGGCGGTCTGGCAGAGCCAGGGCCGCCATGTGGGCCACGTGCTCCCCGGCGCGCCGGAGCTCCACGACGACGCCCGCTACAATCAGGACGTGGAGGCCGTGGTGAGCCGCTTCGGGCTGGGTCTGGACCTGCTCACGGTGGTGGTGGAAACCCCCAGGGACGGCTGCTACCAGCACGAGGTGATGGCTTATGCAGATCGACTCACCTGGTATCTGGGCAACGTGCCCGGGGTGCTCTCGGCCCAGTCCCTGCCCACCCTCACCAAGCTCGCCGCCTCCGGCGTGAATGAAGGCAACCCCAAGTGGGCCTCCCTGCCCCAGGAGGAGCTGACCCTCGGCGAAGCGGTACGCCAGGTGCCCGAAGGCCTGCGCCTCTACAACGCCGACTGCACCCTGCTGCCGGTCAATCTCTACCTGACGGATCACAAGGCCAGCACCATCAAGCAGGTGGTCGAAGCGGTGAAGGTCTACCGCGAAAGCAATCCCTTCCCCGGGGTCACGGTGCGCCTGGCCAGCGGCAACGCCGGCGTGCAGGCTGCCACCAACGAAGTGGTGGAGCACTCAGAGCTGCCGATGATGCTCTATGTGTACGCCACCATCCTGGTGCTGGTGTTCCTGGTGTATCGGGACTGGCGGGCCATGATCGCCTGCTGCGTGCCCCTCACCCTGGCCACCTTCCTGGGCTACTGGTTCATGAAAGCGCTGGACATCGGCCTCACCGTGGCCACCCTGCCGGTGATGGTGCTGGCCGTGGGCATCGGCGTGGATTACGCCTTCTACATCTACAACCGCCTGCAGATGCACCTCTCTCACGGGGAGGACATCGTCACCGCCTTCAAGCAGGCCCTGCGCGAGGTGGGGGTGGCCACCGTGTTCACCGCCGTGACCCTGTCCATCGGCGTGGCCACCTGGTCCTTCTCGGCCCTCAAGTTCCAGGCCGACATGGGCATGCTGCTCACCTTCATGTTCATGGTGAACATGATCATGGCCATCACCCTGCTGCCTGCCCTGGCCGTCGCCATCGACGTGCTGATCCCCCGCCGTGGCCCGGTCCGGGCCCCCCTGATGATGCACTGACGGAGACCCCGACCATGAAACTCCCTACCCTGACTGCGGCCTGCGCCGCCGCCACCCTGATGGTGGGGGTCGCGGTGGCCACCACCCCCCGCCCCGCCGATCCCCCGGGCGAAGTGCCTGCCATGCAGGCCCGCCTGGCAACCCAGGCCAGCCTGGTGGCTGTCGCCCAGGCCGGCGATGCCCTCATCGCCGTCGGCGATTACGGCACCGTGATCCGCTCCACCGACGGCGGCCGGCACTGGTCCCAGGCCCAGCGCGTTCCCGTGAGCACCCTGCTCACCGGTGTCAGCTTCATCGACGCCCAGCACGGCTGGGCCGTGGGCCACGGCGGCGTGATCCTCGCCACCACCAATGGCGGCGACACCTGGCGTCTCCAGCACGTGGCCGAGCAAAAACCCGTGCTGCTGGGTGTGCATTTCAGCAATGCCACCACCGGCTACGCGGTCGGCGCCTACGGCTCCGCCCTGCGCACCGACGATGGCGGCCAGACCTGGACCCCCATGACCGTCGGCGAAGGCCGGGATGCGGATCTGCACCTGAACCACCTGTTCCAGGGCCCCGACGGCAGCCTGTTTGCCGCTGGAGAAGGAGGCGCCGCCTTCCGCTCCCGGGATGGGGGCGAGCACTGGACGCGCCTCGACACAGGGGTGAGCGGTTCCCTGTGGAGCGGCCTGGCGCGCCAGGACGGACGCATCGTGCTGCTCGGCATGAGCGGCCGGGTTCTGGAAAGCGCCGACGGCGGTACCCACTGGAAGGTGCTCGAGAGCGGCACCAGCCAGTCCCTCACCGGCGGGCTCGAAACCCCCGACGGCGCGCTGCTCCTGGTGGGCAGCGGCGGCACCGTCGTGCAAGGCCAGGGCGACACGCTGCGTACCCGCATCCGCGACGACCGGCAGAACCTCGCCGCCGTGGCCCTGGCCGGCGGCCAGCGCATCCTGCTCGGCCAGAGCGGCCTCATCTCTGACACCCCCACCCCCTGAGCCCACCCGGGAGACACCATGCTGGAACGACTGAAAGACCTGCTGCGGGGCGAACTGCAGGCAGAAGCCACCGAGCGGGGCCCCTTCGAGCGGCGCCTCATTGCCGTGGCCGCGCTGCTCCTCGAAACCATGTACGTGGACCGGGTGGCCTCCCCGGTGGAGCACCAGGCCGTCCGACGCCTGCTGGCAGCCCACTTCCACCTGCCCCCCGAGGAGGTGACCGCCCTCCTCGCAATCGCAGACCAGCGCTACGCCGAAGCCCTCGACGACTGGGAATTCGCCGAAGCCGTGCGGGTCGGCTTCGGCCCGGCAGAACGCCAGGAAATCCTCACCCTGCTCTGGGAAGTGGCCTACGCCGACGGGCTGGAACGCCTGGAAGACCGTCTCATGAGCCGCATCGCCCACCAGCTGGAGCTGGACGAACACGCCATCGCCGATGCCCGGGCCACCGCCAGTGCCCGCGCCGGCGTACTCCGGGGCACCCCGGGAGAACAGTGATTTCCCCAGCCCCCTTTTCATGCCCCACACCCATCACAACAGGAGACACCCCATGAACACCTTCCACGGCATCGCCCTCCATGCCAGCACCGCCGACTTCCTGGCCCGGCCCCGCCGCCTGCTCATCGACGGCGCCTGGCAGGACGCCGCCAGCAGTCAGACCCTCCCCGTCACCGACCCCGCCAGCGGCGACGTCTTCTGCCACGTCCCCGCCGGCGATGCTCCCGACATCGAACGGGCCGTGCAGGCCGCCCGCCGGGCCTTCGAGCAGGGCGACTGGGCCCGCATGCGCCCCATCGACCGGGAACGCCTGCTCCTGCGCCTGGCCGACCTGATGGAAGCCAACGCCCAGCAGCTGGCCGAGCTGGAAGCCATCGACAACGGCAAGCCGGTGAGCATGGCCCGCGCCGTGGACGTGGCCCTCTCCATCGACTTCATGCGCTACATGGCCGGCTGGGCCACCAAGATCGAAGGCGCCACCATGGACGTCTCGGTTCCTCTGGTACGGGACCGGGAATTCTTCGGCTTCACCCGCCGGGAACCGGTGGGCGTGGTGGGCGCCATCATTCCCTGGAACTTCCCCCTGCTGATGGCCGCCTGGAAGCTCGGCCCCGCCCTCGCCTCGGGCTGCACCATGATCCTCAAACCCGCCGAGGAAACCCCCCTCTCCGCCCTGCGCCTGGCCGAGCTGGTGCAGGAAGCCGGCTACCCGAACGGCGTGCTCAACGTCATCACCGGCCTAGGCCACACGGCCGGCGCCGCGCTGGCCGGCCACAAGGGCATCGAGAAGGTTGCCTTCACCGGCTCCACCGAAGTGGGCAAGCTCGTGGGCAAGGCCGCCCTGGACAACATGACCCGGGTCTCCCTGGAGCTGGGCGGCAAGAGTCCGGTGATCGTCCTCGACGACGCGGACCCCACCCAGGCCGCTGCCGGCGCGGCCCAGGCCATTTTCTTCAACCAAGGGCAGGTGTGCACCGCCGGCTCCCGCCTCTTCATCCACAAGAGCCGCTTCGAACAGGTGGTGGAAGGGCTCGCCGGTATCGCCAACAGCATGCAGATGGGCCCTGGCATCCACCCGGACACCCAGATCGGCCCCCTCGTCTCGGCTGCCCAGCAGCAGCGGGTCATGGGCTACATTGACAGCGGCTACCAGCAAGGCGCCCGTGCCGCCGCCGGCGGCAGCACCGGCGACGGCCAGGGCTACTTCGTCCGGCCCACCGTGCTCGTGGATGTCCACGACGACATGCGCGTGGTGCGCGAGGAAATCTTCGGCCCCGTCGTGGTCGCCCTCCCCTACGAGGACCTGGATGAAGTCGCCCGCCGCGCCAACGACACCCCCTACGGCCTCGCCGCCAGCATCTGGTCCAACGATCTCTCCCGCGTGCACCGCCTCATCCCCAGGATCAAGGCCGGCACCGTGTGGATCAACTGCCACAACATCCTCGACAACGCCATGCCCTTTGGCGGCTACAAGCAATCGGGCATCGGCCGCGAAATGGGCCGCGCCGTGCTCGACCTGTACACCGAATCCAAGTCCGTGGTCATGATGCTCTGAAAAATCCTGGCGCCCCTGCGCCCTCTCCCTTCCATCAGCCCGGTGGAAGGAGCAGCCCCGCCTGGGCCCTGGCGGGGCAGGAGGCCTCCGCGCAGGTGGCGACAGAAAACACATCGACAAAGTAGGTCATCGGGTAGGCCTTTTACTCTGTCAGCGCCTTCAGGAGCGCATCGCGTGCATCCTGGTAGAACTCGATATCGAGCTTCGTGGCCATGTCATCCGAGAGGTCGAAGAGCTGGCGCCGACAGGCAACCGGCAGCAGCAAGGACTTCGCCCCTTTCTCAACGGCCTGCTCGGCCAGGGTGACCGCGTTGTGTATCGGCTCGATGGTTCCACCGAGCGTGACTTCGCCCACCACGATGAGGCCGCCACGCACCGACTTTCTGAGGAGCGCACTGGCCAGCGCGATGAGGCACGCTACCGAAGTCTTGGCGCCGCTCTTGGCCGCATCGAAGCCGCGCAGCTGCACCGAGAACTCATGGGCCCTGGGGTCACGGTCGCCCACCAGTTGCGGGGCTCGTGCGTACAGGTTTTGCTCGGCGCAGCGGATTGACTCCTTGAACGCCGGCGGGACGGGGTTGTTCAGCACGCGGACCCCGCTGCCCGGGCCTTCGGTCACTTCCAGCCGGAACAACCCGGCATGCTCATCCTGGCCCCCGGGGCTGAGCGTCCAAATCTGCCCGCACTCCAGGGGCTCGTCACCGATACCCGCCTGGAGCCTGTCCTGAACCATGCCATAGCCCACGAATCTTAAGGGTATGGCATGGTTCAGGACAGGCTCTATGAACTGCGTCACTCCTCCACCGCTCGTTCCGGGCCGGTCAATGGTGCGCGGATCCGCTTGACGCACTGAGCTGCCAGTGCAGGCGCATGCGCTCCTCACGCCCGGCCACCTCGAAGCCCGGGGGCTTGATTCCTCCCTGGGGGGGCAACCTCAAGCCACCAATGACTTTTGCCACATACCAGGCACCACATACGAACTTGACGGAGGCAGGGCTTCCACTCAGCATGTCTACCTTGGCTCCAGGTACGTGCAGGGTGGCGAATTGCCGGCATGGACCCTGCCCATGTCTCTCAAGAAACAAAACTAGCCTGGGCGGTTTTCATGCGGCTGCCCCGATGGGGTTGATCTGGAACCCGAGCGCGGTGGCTCGGCGTTTGAGTGCAGCGATGCTGCGCTCGCGTTGCAGTTCTTCGT
>NZ_JAQUVG010000011.1 GCF_028693495.1 Zoogloea sp.
CTCGACGCCGATGGATTCGAAATAGGCCGGAAGCACGTGGTCGGGAAAACCGGGCTGTTTCTGGTCTAGGTTCATCGCAACGATACGGAAATCGATCGGCGCCCGCTCCCGCAGGGCCGTCAGGATGGAAAGGAGCGTGAAGGAGTCCTTGCCACCGGAGCAGCACACCATCACCACATCTCCCTCGGAGATCATGTTGTAGTCACCGATAGCCTCCCCAACCTTGCGCTCAAGAAACTTCTTGAGTTTCAGGAAGGTGTTGGAATGACGGGACTCCTTCTCGGGAGGGAGGCCTGCCCCGGCTGCGGAAGGGCGCACTGCTGTATCCATGATGATCCAATGGCAAAATTATAGTCCGCCCGAATAAACACACCGGCGGATGTTGAAGAATTCAGAGATGGGCGCTGCGCCCGCCGTCCACGGCAATGATCTGCCCGGTCACATAGGGCGCATCAAGAAGCAGGAAGCGCACAGTGCGGGCAATGTCGGCCGGTGAGCCGACCCGCCCGAGAAGCGTGTGAGCCACGATAGCGTCCCGCTCCTCCGGGGAAAACTGGCCATCATCCGGCCATTCAATGGCGCCAGGCGAGACACCATTCACCCGAACCTCCGGGGCCAGCTCCATTGCCAGGGCCCGGGTCAGCCCCAGCAGGCCCGCCTTGGCGGCACAGTACAGGGGGTAGCCTTTCAAGGGACGCTCGGCGTGGATGTCCACGATATTGACGATCGCACCACGGCGGATCTTCAGGTGGGGCGCTACCGCCTGGGACAGGAAAAGGGGCGCCTTGAGGTTGGAGCCGATCAGATCAGTCCAGGCACCCTCGCCAATGTGCCCCAGGGCGGTCGGAAAGAAACTGGAGGCGTTGTTGACCAGCGCATCCAGGGCTCCAAAAGTCTCAAGCACCTCGGCCACAAGACCGGGCAGGCAATCCGTGTCCAGTAAATCGGCCTGAAACACCTGGGCAGAACCGGGGCGCTGACGATTGAACGACTGCACGAGCGCATCAGCGTCCGCTCGCGAGTTGCGGCAGTGGATGGCCAGAAGGGCCCCTGCGCCATGAAGATGCCGGGCAATTTCGGCTCCGACCCGGCGCGCAGCGCCGGTGACGAGAACGACAGGTCCCTGAGAGGAGGTGTTCATGGAATGCCTGGAAGGGTTGGAGAAGCAGACCGTTATGATACGGCGCCATCCCCCTCGACGGTGCACTGCAACGGAAAGGTAGAATGGGACCCTGACCACCCCGGCCCTTCTTCACCGTGTCTTCGCCTGCCATGAAACTGCCCCAGCCCTCGCCAGAAGCCCTCGACCAGAGCGCACGTCTCGTCGCGCGTCTGCGCAGCCTGATCGAAGCCGAAAATGGCTGGATCTCCTTCGCCACTTACATGGCTGAAGCCCTCTACGCCCCCGGCCTGGGGTACTACAGCGGTGGAGCCCGCAAGTTCGGAGCGGGCGGCGACTTCATCACCGCACCGGAACTCACCCCCCTGTTCGGACAGGCCCTGGCCAGCCAGATGCAGCAGATCATGGGTCTGTCCGCGCCTCACATCCTCGAGGCCGGCGCTGGCACCGGACTGCTGGCAGCCGACCTGCTGCTGGAACTAGAGCACCGCGACTGCCTGCCGGAGACTTACAGCATTCTGGAGGTCTCCGCCGAGCTCAAGGAACGCCAGTTCGACACCCTGGCCGAAAAAGCCCCCCACCTGGCCCATCGGGTCCGCTGGCTGGACGGCATGCCGGAACACTTCTCGGGCGCACTGGTGGCCAACGAGGTGCTGGACGTGCTGCCCGTACACCTGATGGCCTGGCGTCCGGAAGGCCTCTTTGAACGGGGCGTGACCCTGGGTGAAGAGGGTTTTGTGTGGGCGGACCAGCCTGCCAGCGGCAGGGTAGCCGAAGCCGCCATGGCCCTGGGGATTCCCTTCCCCTCCGCTGGCGAATACGTCAGCGAACTCAACCTGGCCGGCCGGGCCTGGATTGCCGAATGGGCCGCCCGCATCGACCGGGGCGCCATGCTGCTGGTGGACTACGGTTATCCCCGCGCCGAGTACTACCTGGGCAGCCGCAGTACCGGCACCCTGATGTGCTACTTCCGCCATCATGCCCACGGCGACCCCTTCCTGTGGCCGGGGCTCAACGACATAACGGCCTTCGTGGACTTCACCGCCGCCGCCGAGGCCGGCTTCGAAGCGGGTCTGGACGTGCTCGGTTATACCAACCAGGCAAGCCTGCTGCTGAACTGCGGCGTGCTCGAGTGCCTAGCCCGCCGCGCCCCCGAAGACGGCGTGGACTACATCCGGGCCTCCAAGGCAGTCCAGCGACTGACGGGCCCCCACGAGATGGGCGAACTCTTCAAGGTCATCGCCCTCGGAAAGGGTATCTCCCAGCCGCTGGTGGGTTTCCTGCGGGGAGACCGGCTGCACACCCTCTAGCACCTGGGGCATGACACAGAGGGCCTGCCAGCGCTTGGCCGGCAGGCCCTCCGTCACATCGCCGAGAGGTCCGCAGACCTCTACTCCTGATACAGGTAAACCGCGTTCAGGAAGGCATCTGCATCGGTTGGCACAAAATGCTTCCCGTGACTGGACACAGGAATTTCCTGGAGACCCAGGGCCAGCTCGGGGGGCAGGAGATTGGCGTTGAGGACTTCGTCCCCATAGGCGGCAACCTCGTCGGTCACCGGCTCGCCATAGCTGCGGGCACTGCTTTCCATATCCATGAAGATCACCATTTCGGCCTCCGTCGTGGGGCGGGAAAAAGCTTCCCTTGTTTTTCTTAACGACTGCAGCCTCCGGAAGTTGAGGGGAAGGCCGGCGGAGTATTCCGGTCGTGCTGCCACACAGCGCCGGTCACGCAGCTCCAGCATGCCCCCTCAGAACGCCCAGTGCAGTGAAGGAATGCACAGGCGGCAGCGTTTGGGAGCGTTCTAAAGTCCTTCGAGCTTCAGCCATGCCCGGATCGGGTCGGCCGCCCTGCGCCACTGGGACTCCATCATCATTCCGTGGCCAAGGCCAGGCAGGATCAGGGCCTCCGTATCGTAACGGCGGGCCGTCATGCGGACCTGATCCGGCGGGATCAACACATCATGCTCGGCCCCGAGCACCAGCATCGGCGGCACCTTCATCCGCGACAGGGAGGGCAGGTCAAACAGGGACATGTCCCAGATCGCCCGGTGGGATTCAGGCTGGCAGAGGTGGTAATAACGCTGCAGGCGCTCCATCTCGATCACTTCGTGGAACAGGGCCTGACGCAGCGTCTCCATGTGAGGCTGCCCTCCGCCCATCAGGCGGTTCAGATCCCCGAGCAGATTGGGCCGGGAAAAAGCCAGCCCGAAGGCCGAGCCAAGCAGCCCCTGGGGTGGCACCGACGCCATCAGGACAGCACCGGGCGCTCCGTGCCGCTCCAGATATTTCTGGACCACCATCCCCCCCATGGAATGACCGATCAGCACGGGAGCCACAGGCAGACTGGCCACCACCTCGGCCACGTCGTTCACGTAATCGGCAATCGAGAAGCTGTCCAGATAAGCGCCTCCGCGACTCTTGCCATGACCCGAGAGGGAGACGGCGTAGGCGTGATAACCCTGCTCGGCGAACCAGGAAAGGAAGTACTCGTCCCAGCACCAGGCACCGGTGTACGCCCCATGAACAAAAAGGAGCGGGGTCGCCTGGGCCGCTCCCTCGGGGGAACGATGAATCACTTCGAGCTTGCCGAGACGGGTGCGGTTCATCGGGAGGCTCCCGCTGCGGTGGACAACCGGCGCGGGCTGACGGACTTGGAAATCATGGGCGGTTATGGGACGGGATTTTTGTTGTGGAAAGGAACTTAACCCAGGTGCAGGCGGGAAGAAAGCAGAAAAACTGCAAATGCGCCGGTTTTCGCGGTTAAATCGGTATTTGGATCCTATCGGTACCTTGCAATGCTCAAGTGGTTGCTGGCCATCGTGGTACTGGCGATGATTTCCGGGCTGGGCTCCAGCCTGTCCCCCCGGCGCTGGCGTATCGGATACCTGCCCGGCGACCTGCATTTTCACGTGTTCAGGCGCCACATTCACATTCCCCTCACCAGCACCTTGCTGATGTCGCTGGCCGTCTGGCTGATCGTCCGGAGCTTCTAATTCAGGGGTGCCCGCACCGCAAACACCACGCTGTCGAGCACCCGTCCCTCGCTGGACATCAGCTCCAGCACATGGCGACCCGCTTCAGGCCGCCACCGGACCCGCAGCACCCCGCCATTGCCCGTCGTCCCCGGCAGGCGCTCGCCGTTGAGCCGCCACCAGGCACCGGCAGGGACGTGGGCAGCCTCCAGGGCAATCCGGAACTCCGGATCAACGGCCAGAGGCATCCCATCCACCAGCATGCCATTGGCAGGTACCTGAATGCGCGGCAAGGTCCGGGGAGGGCTCACCCGGTCCACTTCACTGCCCCTGATGAACCATTCCCGACGGGCACTCTCAAGGGGAGGCTCAAAGACAATCAGCGACGACACCACCCCGGGGGGGGGTGCGGGACGCTGGAGCGGCAGGTCGCGGTGAGCCTGGTGCAGCAACTCTTGCCAAAACTGCAGAGCCGACGCAGCCCCTCCCTTCGGAGCGGCCATCCAGAGCACCACCGTGAAGCGCTCGGTGGCACCAGCGATCAGGCTGTCCCGCCCCTCGCCGGCCTGCTGGCGCAGGAGCCAGGGCTGCACTCCGCCTTCCCCATCCGACGGGCTCAGCATGTCGCCGGTGATGAAGGCCGCCTCCGGGCGCAGCAGGCGCCTCGAAGTACGCTCGGGGCCTGGCAGCACCCGTGCCGGTTGCCACTGGCCGCTGCTGGCCAGGCTGCGGTAAAGACTGGCCAGGGGCAACAGGGCCACCTCGGAAGCCACCGTGCGGGCCAACTCCGGATCCACCTGGCGCAGACGCTCGGCCCAGCCCTCCCCCACCATGCGGTAGACCGCCAGGGTCGGTTCAGCCATGCCCTCGGCCAGAGCCCGTCGGGCACTGACCCACAGCCGGTCCTCCGGAGCGGTGGGCGCATGATTGGCGAGGGATTCCTCCAGCAGCGTGGCGGCGGTCAGCAGACGCCTCTCGAGGGCCAGTCCGAATACGAAGGGTGTCAGGAGCCCCCTCGACGGCCGGGGCTGGGCTGCCAGATCGGGGCGCAGACGATCTGCGCCACCGAAATAGGCCACCACCTCCCCCGTATGGTTGTCGAGCACCACGGCGGCCCCATCGGGCGTCCCGGATCGCCTCAGGCTGCTCACCAGGCTGCGCTGAAGCTCTGGGTCGAGCGTCGTCAGCAAGCGCTCCCCGGGATGCCCCAGCAACTGTCTGGCCAGATGAGGCGCCCAGTCCCAGCGCGGCCCCAGATGCTGCCGGTCGAGAGTGGCCTGGGCCAGGCGCTGGGCCTGCGCGCAGGCCCCCGGGGCTCCGATGCGTCCGGCCAGCACGCAGGCCCGGTGGGCCACAACGTCGGACCGGGCATTCGGACCGCGTAGCAGCACCGCCAGCACAAGGGCTTCGGGCCGGCCCAGCTCAGCCGGGGTTTTACCGAAAAAAGCCCGGGAAGCCGCATGAACGCCCTGCAGGTCCCCCCGGAAGGGCGCCAGGTTGAGGTAAGCCTCCAGGATCTGCTCCTTGGTCCAGCGGGCCTCCAAGGCCTGGGCGGCGAGTGCCTGATCCCACTTCTGGCCGATGGAGCGCCGCGGCGCTCCATCCCGGCCCAGGGCGAGCTCCGGATCCAGCAGTCCGGCCAGCTGCATCGACAAGGTGGAGGCGCCACGTTTTCGGTCGTACCACAGGTTGTGCCACAGGGCGGCGACAAAGGCCCGCCAATCCACGCCGGAGTGCTCGTAGAAGCGTTTGTCCTCGGCTGCCAGCAGCGCCTCCTTGAGGGCTGGAGACAGGCTCTGGAGGGCAACCCATTCCAGGCGCCGGACCCGAAGGTTCAAGCGCAGCTCCGACAGGGGAGAGCCATCCCGGCCCAGCAGCACCGCAGAAGACGGAGGGGTACCAGCCTTGACCTCAGCAAAGGCGGGAATGGGCTGGACCGCCCAGGCTCCCGAGGTGAGACACCCCAGCATCACCAGGGGCAGTAGCCTCAGCCAGGGGAGCAGACGGTGAACGGAATACGTCGCGGACATGGGAGACAGCAATTTTATGCCGCCGTCCAGAAGACGCAACGAAAGATTAATCGTGGCGCCCCCCGGCGGCATCCACCTGACCGAGGGCACGCACAGCCCTGACCCGGGCCCCATGGACCTCGGCGGGAATCCGTGATTTGTCCGTCAGTCCCCGGGCAATCGCGCCGGCATCCACCCCCCGCATGGCCGCCAGGGCCGCCAGCAACCGGGCCTGCTGGGGATAGGGGCAGGTCTCGTCGCCGCTCCGCCCCCGGTAGGCGGCGGCACAGGCTGCCAGCATCTGCTGGAAGCGCTCCGGCCGGCGCAGGCCGTCACACCGTTCAATCAGGCCAACCGTGGTTTCCGGCCGCAACTGCAGGGCCTGATGGACGATGCCATGTTCCCGGGCAGTCATCAGGGCCAGATCACGACACTCCGCCGGACACTTGAGACGCTCGCAGACCTGCCGGGCCAGTCGCTCACTGGCCACCTCATGACCGTCGTGGTGGGGTAGCACGTGCTCAGGCGTCACTCCTTTGCCCAGATCGTGAAGCAGGCAGGCAAAGCGCACCGGGAGAGATTCGCCACGGGTCGCCGCCTGATCGAGCACCCGCAGCAGATGGGTGCCGCACTCCCCCTCCGGGTGGTACTGCAGGGGCTGGGGCACCCCGAACAGCCGGTCCAGTTCGGGCAGCAGGCGGCCCAGGGCACCACACTCCCGCAATACCTGGATCATCCTGGAGGGACGAGCCTCCATCAGCCCCTTGGCGAGCTCCTGCCAGACCCGCTCGGGCACCAGGGCATCCACTTCACCCTGGGCCACCATCCCGCGCATCAGCGCGAGGGTTTCCGGTGCCACCGAAAAATCGCTAAAACGGGCCGCAAAACGGGCTAGCCGGAGAATGCGTACCGGATCCTCGGCAAAGGCCGGGCTCACATGACGGAAGATCCGGGCAGTCAGGTCGGCCTGGCCACCGTGGGGGTCCACCAGCACGCCCTCCTCGTCACGGGCCATCGCGTTGATGGTCAGGTCACGGCGGATGAGGTCCTCCTCCAGACTGACCGCCGGATCGGTATGAAAAACGAAGCCCGCATAGCCCGGTGCCGTCTTGCGCTCGGTCCGGGCCAAGGCGTATTCCTCCTGGGTCCGGGGATGCAGGAACACCGGAAAATCCTTGCCCACCGGCCGGTAGCCCCGGGCGACCAGCGCCTCTGGGGTCGCGCCGACGACAACCCAGTCCCGATCCTTCACCGGCAGGCCCAGAAGTTCATCCCGGATGGCACCCCCGACACAGTAGATCCTCATGGCCGGTGGAGCTGATAGCCGGCAAAACGGCAGCGCTTGTTGGCCTTGCCCAGATAGGTGGGAGCGATGGTTTCGAGGGGAGTCGGCGTCCTGCCCCAGGGCTGGGCGGGGCCGCTGGCCACGTTGTCGGCACGCATCGAGCGTACATTGTCCCGGCTCATCAGCGTGACCGGCAGCATTTCCAGGAAGCCCGCCTGCAGCATGGCCAGGCCTTCGGGGAGAGGCAGCACGGGACGACGGCAGCCCGTCAGGTCTCCCACATACTCCACCAGCTCCTGCAGGGTGTACTGGCGGGGACCTGCCATTTCGTAAATCTGGCCGACCGCATCCTCACGCTGCAGGGACTCGGCCACCACATCGGCCACATCCTCCACGTAGACCGGCTGAAAACGGGCCTTCGCTCCGCCCAGGGGCAACAGAGGAAAGCGCCTGACCAGGCTGGCAAAGAGGTTGAGGAAGCTGTCACCAGGCCCGAAGATCACCGAGGGACGCAGGATCGTCCAGGCCATCTCCGGCCCGCTGGCTCGAATGACGGCTTCGCCAGCGGCCTTGGAGCGCTGGTATTCGGAGGGACCATCAGGCCCGGCACCAAGGGCGCTCACGTGGACGATGCGCTGGACCCCGGCCTGGTGAGCCGCCGCAACGATGCGGGTGGGCAGCTCCACATGGGCCCTGGCAAAGTCGGAACCGTAAGGCGCGCCGGAACGGGAGTGCAGGACGCCCACCAGGCTCACCACCGCATCCACCCCCACCATCAGGCGAGCAAGGGTCGCGGGATCAAACACATCCGCCTCGACGACGTCGGCCGTCGGCAGGGGCAGCAGGTGACGGGCCCGGACACGCCGACGGGTCGGGATGAGCAGCTCGATGCCTTCCCGGGCCAGCCGGCTGGCAATGGCAGAACCGACAAAACCGCTGCCACCGATGAGCAGCACCTTACGAATGGAATTCATGACGTTCTCCTCGAGGTTTTCCTGGGCGTTCGGAGTCCAGGAACAACAAAGAATTCCCGTTGGCGCTCCTTATTCGAGTCCCGCCCCCGGAGCGGGGCTGGCATAGCCCGAGAAGTCGCCGTTGCTCGGGGAAATGGTACCCAGACGGGCCTTGAGGGAAGGCGCACGCCCTTCAAGCAGGGCACTGTAGATCACCGCGTTGGCCATCACCTTCTTGACGTAATCCCGGGTCTCGCCAAAAGGAATGGTTTCGGCGTAAATCGCTCCCTCCAGGGGCTTTGCGTCCTTCCAGCGTTTGGCCCGGCCGGGCCCCGCGTTGTAGGCTGCAGAGGCCAGAACCGGGTGGTTGTCCAGACCTTCGAGGACCATCCGCATGTACGTGGTGCCAAACATTACATTGGTATCCGGATCACGCAGCCAGCTCACGTTGTAGCCTTTCATGCCCAGTTTGCCGGCAATCCACTGGCCGGTGGACGGCATCACCTGCATGAGGCCCTGGGCGCCCACGCTGGAACGGGCAGAGGTGATGAAACGGCTTTCCTGGCGCATCAGACCGTACACCCAGGCGGTATCCAGATCCCGGCTGCGCGCATTCGGCTCGATGCGCTCGCGGTGGGGCGTCAGGTAACGCAGGCTGTAGTCGTGTTCATTGCGGGTCCGGTCAGCCGCGTAGATGGCCCGGTCATAGATGCCCAGGTCCTGGGCCAGTTGGGCCGCAGCCAGCAGGAAACGGTCATCCTTGTTGCGCAGGGTCCAGTTCCATTCCCGGATACCCTCGGTGCGCATGTCCAGACGAAGCAGCGCCAGGGCACGCTGCAGGCCCGGCGTCTGACGCACCTGCTCGAGCTCGTCACGGTGGATCGCGCGCGCTTTGCTCGGCAGGGTAAAGACCCGACCAAGTTCTTCGTCAGCGAGGATGGAATAGAAGGTCGGATGGCCGGCGATGCGCTCGAAGGCCTTGCGGGCCCCCTCCCGCTGACCCAGGGCCTGGAGCGCCCTGCCATACCAGTAGGACCAGTCGGGCAGATCCCGCTGGCCCGGAGCCATCGCCTCGACGCCTGCCCGGACCGTCTTCCAGTCGCCAGCCCGCAGCGCTGCGCGGACCCGCCAGGCCGCCTGTTCGTCGCTCATGGGTGTATCACCCGCAGCCTTGAACCACTCATGGGCCTCGGGCTGCAACTTGCTTGCCGCCTGCCACGCAATCTGGCCCAAGGCATAGCTGCGCTCCTCGGCGGAAAAACGCTCATCCAGCCGGGCGTAGCGCAGATAGGCCCCCTTGGGATCATCCCGGGCCACCCGGACCAAGGCGATCAGGGCCAGTTCCCGGCCGGGGCGACTGACCGCAAAGTTGGCAGGCATGCGATCGAGCCAGACTGCAGGATTGCTGCCTGCCCGCTCCAGATCGGACGGCAGGGGGGCCTGCTCGGGAGGCAACCAGGCCGCCACGGCCCTGGCGCCACTCAAGCGCTTGGCCTCCATCAGGCGCCGGACACGCAGCCAAATCTCATCGGGGCTGACCAGCGCTTCCTGAACCAGCGCGCGCAGCACGGGGATGCAGCTCTCGGGTGTATCCACGAGGGAGAACCACAAGGGCCGCACCTCGGCCAGCACCACGGGATCACCACTGCTGATGCGAACCTGGTGCTGATAACACTGGAGATCCTGCTCCGGCTGCTGCAGCTCGGAATACTCGGCGATGAAACGCCCCCACTCATTCCGCTTGCCCAGACCACGCAGCCACTCACCCCGAAGCTTCTCGGCCAGCCAGCTGTCCCGGTTGCGCTCAAGAAAATCCTTCAGGCGGGCCGGATCCGCCTCGTTGCGGGCAAGCTGGCTGGACAGGACCCAGTATTCTGGGTACGGGTCGAGGACGTGCCCCGTGGGCTGGGCCTGGGAGGCCAGGCGCACCCGGTCACCGGCCCGGGCGGCGTCCTTGGCCAGCAAGATGCGCTCATCCCCCGGGTCGCCGCCAGCGGGCATGGCCATCCACAGGACTGCCGCCAACGCGGCCCACAGGCTATTCTTCATCGTCTTGTGTCTTGCCACGCTTCACGCCCCACCAAAAATGCCGCCGGAGAATAGCACAGTGCTGCCCCCTGCCAGCCCCCCGGAAACAGAGATTGCTGCATTGCGCAAACGCCTGCGCCAGGAACGCCTGGCCGCCCGGGAGGCCCTCCCGGCAGAGCAGCGTCAGGAACTAACCCGCCACCTGGAAAAAAACCTCGACGCCCTTCTGGATCACCTGGCGCCCCGTCGGCTGGCCTTCTGCTGGCCGTGGCGGGCAGAGGCTGACCTGGTGGCCTGGGTCAGCCGCTGGCTGGCAGCCGACCCAGGCCGCCAGGCCGCCCTGCCGGTCGTGCGCCAGCCCGGACACACCATGGAATTTCTCGCCTGGGAACCGGATGCCGCGATGGACACGGACCACCATGGCATACCGATCCCTGCAAAGCAGGTGGTGATTCAGCCGGAAGTGGTGTTGGTACCCCTCAACGCCTTCGACGCGGCAGGCTTTCGCCTCGGCTACGGAGGAGGCTATTTTGACCGGACCCTGGCTGCGCTGAGACCCGCTCCGGTCTGCGTGGGGATCGCCTTTGAACTGGCCCGGGCCGCAAGCACCTGGCCGCAGACCCACGACCACCCCATGGACTGGATCGTCACCGAGGGAGGAGCCTGGGCTGCCCAGCGGGACTGAGGGTCAGCGGACGACCGGCCGCACCCCCTGCAGGGGACTGGACAGGATGGCCTGACGGATCACGTCGATGGCGCCACTGCGGGGATAGGTCACCCGCCACGCCAGCGCAATCCGGCGGAAAGGTTCGGGCGCCTCGAAGGGGCGCACGGTCAGGAGTGGATTACCTCCCGGCAACGGGTCGGCGGCGCTGCTGGGGAGCACCGTGACGCCGGCCCCGGTGGCCACCATGTGACGTATGGTCTCCAGGGAGCTGCCCTCCAGGGTGCGCTGCAGCCCTTCGCCGCCGCGGCACAGTGGGCAGACTTCCAGCACCTGATCCCGGAAGCAGTTGCCGGACCCGAGTAGCAAGAGGGGCGCTTCAGCCAGCTGGGTGGCAGAAACGGACTCTTTCTGCTCCCACGGGTGACCAGCAGGAAGCAGCACCCGGAAAGGCTCGTCATAGACCGCCTGAGTCACGATCCCCGGCTCCTCGAAGGGCAGTGCGATGACAATGACATCCAACTCACCGCGCTTGAGGGACTCGGCGAGGCGGGCCGTGTAGTTTTCCTGAATCAGCAGGGGCATCGACGGCGCGGCCGCGTGGACCCGGGGAATCAGATGGGGCAGCAGATAGGGGCCGATGGTGTAGATCACCCCCAGCTTGAGGGGACCGGACAGGGGGTCGCGACCGGCAGTGGCGATTTCCTTGATCTGACCGGCCTCCAGAAGCACCTTCTCGGCCTGGGCCACGATGCGGGCGCCGATATCGGTGATCTTCACATCGGCTGCGCTACGTTCAAAGAGGGTGACGTTCAGCTCGTCCTCCAGCTTCTTGATAGCAACCGAGAGGGTCGGTTGGCTGACGTTGCAGCGCTCGGCCGCATGGCCAAAGTGACGCTCCCGGGCCAGGGCGACGAGATAACGGAGGTCGGTCAGGGTCATGATTCACACCCACAATGACGATAGTGATTAACTATATACACAACACGCCCCCTGCGGGTGTCCGATTTGCCGATCACGCCCGGAGCCCCCTTGCACCGGCAGGGAAAGCCCCCACTTTTGTAATCATTTGTAGGACCGGGGAACAGGACGCTTTCTCCCGCGTCCACCCCCTCCGTCAAGAACCAAGGAGCAACGCATGAAATCTGCCGTGGTCCGCCCCACCCTCGTCTTCTCTGCCCTGTGCCTGGCCCTGGCAGGATGCCTGCAGGAAGAGGGCGCAATCCCCTCCTCCCACGCCGCCAACGGCACATCGGTCGTCGTCCCCGCAGCCCCGGCCGCAGCAGCGCCTCCCAGTGCCAGCCGCTACGGTCTCCCGGACTTTTCCGGACTGGTGGACCAGGTGGGGCCGGCTGTGGTGAATATCAGCGTGACCCAGAAGGTATCGCGGGGTGGCGTGTCCGGCGAAGACCCCCTTGCCGAGGACCCCCTCTACGATTTCCTGCGCCGTTTCGGGGTTCCGGTGCCGGGGATGCCTGGCAACCGGGGCGGGCGGATGCCCGAACAGATCCAGCAGGGGGTAGGTTCCGGCTTCATCGTCAGTCCCGACGGCTACGTGCTGACCAACGCCCACGTGGTCGATGGCGCCAGTGAAGTCACAGTCAAGCTGACGGATAAACGGGACTTCAAGGCCAAGGTGGTGGGTACCGACAAACGGACCGATGTGGCGCTGCTCAAGATCGATGCCACCGGCCTGCCCTTCGTCAGGACCGGCGATGCCGAGAAGGTCAGGGTGGGCGAATGGGTCGTCGCCATGGGCTCGCCGTTCGGCTTCGAGAACACGGTCACCGCCGGCATCATCAGCGCCAAGGCCCGCCGCCTGCCGGACGAAAACTACGTGCCTTTCCTCCAGACCGACGTGGCCATCAATCCGGGCAACTCCGGCGGCCCCCTGTTCAATCTGGCGGGCGAGGTCATCGGCATCAACTCCCAGATCTACTCCCGTTCCGGCGGCTTCATGGGCATCTCCTTTGCGATCCCCATCGATGTCGCCATGAAGGTCAAGGATCAGCTCCAGAAATACGGCAAGGTTTCCCGCGGCCGCCTGGGGGTCAGCATCCAGGGCATGGATGCCGAGCTGGCCCAGAACTTTGGACTCGACAAGCCTGGCGGCGCCCTGGTGGCCAACGTGGAACCCGGATCCCCCGCCGAGAAGGGCGGCCTCCTGCCGGGAGATGTCGTCACCGCCGTCAACGGCCAAAGGGTAGACAACTCCGCCGATCTGCCGAGGATCATTGGCGAACAAAAACCCGGCACAGCCGTACGCTTGTCGGTCTGGCGCGATCGCAAGAGCCGGGAAATCAGCATCACCCTCGGCGAGCAGGCCAGCGAAAGGGCCCTGGCCGCCGCCCCCGAGCGCAAAAGCGAGGGTGGCAGCAGCAAGCTGGGCCTGACCGGGCGGGCGCTGACCGCCCAGGAAGCCTCCCGCCTGGGCGTCCCCGGTGGCATCGTCGTGGAAAACACCAGCGGCCCCTCGGCCAAGGCGGGCCTGCAGTCCGGAGACGTGATCCTCGGCATCAACAACCAGGCCATCACGAGCATCGAGCAATTCCGCAAGTTGCTTGATGCCGCCGGCAACCGCTTCGCTCTGCTGGTCCAGCGTGGTGGCAGCCGGATCTTCGTGGCGGTCCGTCTGTCCTGACGCGCGCGCTCCGGGGAAGGGGCTGTCGGCAGCCGATTCCCCGGAAAGTGATCCAGCACACAGGTTTTCCGTTGCAGCCTGCACGTTGAGACAGAGAACTGCCCCTTATAATCGGGCGCTGGGGTGAGGGAATATTCCGGGAGCACCCCTTCTGTCATAACAAGAAAACCATGCCCCTGCTGCCTCTCCGGTCAGCCAGACGACTGGCTCTGGCCTGCCTGGCGCCATTCCTCTGTACCGTGAGCCATCGCGGCCTGGCCGAGGAGGCTCCGTTTTTCGAGGACCTGCCTACGGTCCTGTCTGCATCGCGCCTGCCGCAGGCCCTCAACGAAGCGCCGGGTGCCGTCACCATCCTCGACCGGGAATTCATTCAGGCCACCGGTTACCGGGACATCGCCCGCCTGCTGCGTCTGGTGCCGGGCATGCAGATCGGCCAGGAGCGCGGCCACTCCCAGTGGGTCACTTACCACGGTCTGGGCAGTGACTACCCCACCGAGATCCAGGTGCTGGTGGACGGTCGGTCGGTTTATTCCCCCAGCGCCTTCGGCGGGGTAGACTGGTCTGCCCTCCCCCTGACCCTCCAGGAGATCGAACGCATTGAGGTTGTGCGCGGCACCAACTCCAATGCCTATGGTGCCAATGCCTTCCTGGGTGTGATCAACATCATCACCCGCCACAGTCACCAGGAGCGGGGAGCCTCCGCTCAGGTAACGGCCGGCAACCGGGGCATCCGCGACCAGCACGCCAGTTGGACCGGGGGGGGCGACGGGCTTGGTGTCCGGCTCTCCGCCGCCCAGTTGCAGGACAAAGGCTTCCAGAACCTGAACGACGATCGCAGCAGCCAGACCGTCACCCTGCGCAGTGACTACCGGCTGAACGGGCTGGACGAAGTGAGCCTGTGGATGGGCTACAACCGGCTCGAACGGGGCATGGGCTATCAAGACTCCCTTTACGGCAACAACGCCGAACGGACGGCAGGCAGCGAGAGTGCCACCTTTCACCTGTCCTGGCGCCGGACCCTGAGCGCCGACGAGGAATGGCTGGTGAATTTTTATCGCAACCAGGAAAACAGCCGGGATCGCTGGCGGGCTGCGGCTCCGGGCTACGCCGACGTCCCCCTGGACCGGAGCCGCTCCAGCCACCGGACCAATCTGGAAATTCAGCACCGCCTGGCCCTGAACGCCCATACCCGCCTGGTCTGGGGCCTGGAGGCCCGGCGTGACCACAGCGATGCACCGGGCCTGTTCGCCGGAGGCAAGCCACCGCGGGCCGAGCTTTACCGGGCCTTTTCCAACCTGGACTGGCGCATCACCCCCAACTGGCAGCTCAACCTGGGGGGGCTCCTCGAGAAGAACGGGGATGTCGTGCCCCAGTTCATCCCCCGGGTCTTCGTCAACTGGCAGGCCGGTCAGGGCCACACCTTCCGGGCCGGTTACGCCCGTGCCTGGCAACAGCGCAATCTCTTTGAACTGTACGGAGACGTACGCGCTTATTCCGGCCCGGGCGAACGTTCCCGCCCGATCGCCTGGCCCTACGTTCCCAACCCAAATCTGCGCACCCCCCGGGTGGACACCGTCGAGGTCGGCTACCTGGGACGCCTGCCCTCCATGGACAGCACCCTGGACATCCGCATCTTCAACGAGCGGATAGCCGATTTCGTGGTCCGGGAGAACACGACTTCCCCGATCGGTGCGCTGGCCATCCCGCTGCCCTCCTCACGGTTCGTGAACCTGGACTCGTCCATCGTGCTGAGGGGGATCGAATACCAGCTCCGGACACGGCCGCGCCCGGGTACCGAGCTCCTGTTCAGCCACAGCCTGATCGACCGGCAAACGGACGACCCCCAGATGAGCAAGCGGGCCGCTCCCTATGCAGCCAGCTTCACCTGGCTGCAGAATTACGGGAACGGCTGGCGCAGCACGGCCAGCCTCCTGCGCATGGGCCCCCTCGCCGGGGGATACGGCTACGTACCCGGCTGCGACTACCTGGCCCGGGCCTACACCAGCCTGGATCTGCGACTTGCCAAAAGCTTCCGGATGGAAGGCCGGCGAGTGGACATGGCCATCAACGGAATCAACCTGGGGGAAAGACACCAGGAGATCGCCGACCGCTCCGAACAGTGCCTGTCCAGGAACATCAGCAAGCCAGCCAACCCTGCGGCAAGCACGGTGTGGCTGTCGGTGGCAGTGGAGCTCTGAGGCTGCCCTGAGGAAAGGGTCGAACGGACCCTTCCTCCTTGCCAGGCGCGAGCCTTCAACTGCTTTCCGTTCCCACCGTCTTGCGGATGAAGAGCGCCTTTTGAACATCGGTCACCCACACCAGGCCGTCACCCGTCTGACCCGTGGTGGCCACCTGAACGATGTGATCCAGGAGGAGATCCACCATCTCATCCGGCGCGATGATCTCCACCCGCACCTTGTCGGTGAAATCGGTAAGCTCCTCCTTGATGTTGTGAGGCACGTGGCGAACGGTCGAACCACAACCCAGTGCCTTGCTGATCGTCATCCCCGGGAAGCCCGGCAGTGCCCGCAGCACTTCCCGTAGACGCGGGATCTTCTGGGGGCGAATGATGGCGCGAATTTCCTTCATGTGCGTGTCCTTCCTTTAAAGGCGGGCCCCTCTGGGACCCGCCTGCATCAGGCTTCGTAGGGCGTATCGTCAAACCACTTATAGAGCGTCGGCAGCACCACCAGGGTCAACAGGGTGGAGGTTATCAGGCCGCCGATCACCACGATGGCCAGGGGGCGCTGGACTTCCGAACCTGGCCCCGTGGCGAAGAGGAAGGGAATCAGGGCCAGCAAGGCCACGGTCGCCGTCATCATCACCGGGCGAAAACGCAGGGTCGCTCCCTGAACCACCGCCTGGGCCTGGGGAATACCCTCGGTCCGGAGGCTGCGGATGTAGCTCACCAGCACCACCCCGTTCAGCACCGCAATCCCCCACAGGGCAATGAACCCCACCGAGGCGGGCACCGAAAGATACTCGCCGGTCACCAGCAAGCCGATCACTCCGCCAACGCTGGCAAAAGGCAGCACCAGGATGATCAGGCTGGCCAGCTTCAGAGAGCCGAAGAGCAGGAAGAGCAGGAAGAAGATCGCCGCCACCGTGACCGGAATGATGATGGTCAGGTGGCCCATGGCCCGCTCCAGATTCTGGAACTGCCCCCCCCACTCAAGATAGTAGCCTTCCTTCAGCTCCACCTTGGCGCCCACAACCTGCTGGAGTTCGGCGACAAAGCCGCCCAGGTCACGATCCTTCACATTGATGGCAACCACCACCCGACGCTTGGCCAGCTCGCGGGAAACCTGGGCAGGACCATCCATCACCTTGATGGAGGCGAGATTCTCCAGGGCAACCTGAGCGCCTCCCGGCGCGCTGACCAGAATGTTGCCGATCTTCTCCACGTTATTCCGGTAGTTCTCAGGCAGACGGACGACCGAAGCGAAGCGGCGTTCGCCTTCATAAATCTCGGTCGCCTGCTTGCCACCGATGGCAGCCTCGATCACATCGTTCACATCAGACACATTGAGCCCGTGACGGGCGATGGCCTGGCGGTCAATCTCGATGGACAAGTACTGCTGCCCGGTCACCCGCTCGACGCGGATGTCGGTCGCCCCCTGGACCGTGGCGGCCACCCGGGCAATCTCGTCGGCCTTCTGCTTGAGCAGATCCAGATCGTCCCCAAAGACCTTCACGGCGACGTCGGAACGGACACCGGTGACCATCTCGTCCACCCGGTCGGAAATGGGCTGGGCCATCACCACCTGGGCCCCCGGCAGCACCTTGAGCTTCTCGCGCATCGCATCGGCGATATCGTCCTGAGTCCAGCCTTCGGGCCACTCCTCCCGGGGCTTGAGACTCACGATGGGAGTCGATTCGTTCTGGCCCTGGGGATCCGCTGGCGACTCACCGCGCCCCACACCGGAGATGGCTGACTTGACGCCGGGGACTTCCATGACCAGCTTCATCGCCTGCATTTCCATGTTGATGGACTCTTCCAGGGAAATGTTGGGTACCCGGTTGATGCCGGGCACCACTGAACCCTCCTTCATTTCGGGGATGAAGGCGGTACCCAGCAACGGAAATACACCCAGGGTGCCCACCAGTAACAGGATGCCGCCGACAACCGTCTTGCGGCTGTTGGCCACTGACCAGTGGAGCATCTTGAGGTATGGCGCCTTGAGCTTGGCGATCAACCAGGTGTCGTGCTCCGCGCCCCCCTTCAGCAGGTAGGACGACAGCACGGGCGTGAGGGTCAGGGACAGGAACAGGGAGACGGCCAGAGCGATGGCAATGGTGTAGGCGAGGGGAGCAAACATCTTGCCCTCCATACCCTCCAGGGTCATCAGGGGCAGGAACACCAGAATGATGATGCTGACCCCGAAGATCACAGGCGTCGCCACCTCCTGAACAGCATCAAAAATGATCCGGGCCTTGCTGTCTCCCCGCTCGTTGGCATGACCCAGGCGGGCGAAGGCGTTTTCCACCACCACCACCGAGCCATCCACCATGAGGCCGATGGCAATCGCCAGCCCCCCCAGCGACATCAGGTTGGCAGAAATGCCATAGTGGTTCATGGCCATGAAGGTCAGCAAAGGCGTGAGGATGAGGGTGGCCACCACGATCAGGCTGGAACGCACATCCCCGAGGAAGAGGAACAGCACAACCACGACCAGTGCGACACCCTCCAACAGCACCTTGACCACCGTCCAGAGCGCTGCATCCACCAGCTCGGAACGATCGTAGTAAGGGACGATCTTCAATCCATCAGGGAGCATGCCTTTGTCGTTGATCTCGGCGACGCGAGTCTTGATGCGGCTGACCACTTCCTTGGCGTTCCCGCCCCGGAGCATCATCACCACACCCCCGACGGACTCGGTGACACCGTTCTTGACCACCGCCCCCTGCCGGACCTCATGGCCGAAGGTCACCTCGGCTACGTCACGCACATAAACCGGCGTACCACCCACCTCCTTGAGCACGATGGCGCCGATGTCTGACAGGCTCTTGACCAGCCCCACTCCACGAATCAGATACTGCTCCGCATACTGGGGCAGGATGCCACCGCCAGAGTTGGCGTTGTTGCGGGCCACCGCCTCGTAGACATCCCGGATGGTGAGCCGGTAGTGGCGCAAACGATCGGGGTTGACCAGCACCTGGTACTGACGGGCATAGCCCCCTTGCGAGTTGATCTCAGCCACACCGGGAATCGAGCGCAGCAGCGGTCTCACCACCCAGTCCTGAACGATGCGGCGCTCGGTGAGCTCCTTTTCGGTCAGCTTGCGGTCACCGTCCTCCGGGTGGTCAAGGGTGTACTGGTAAACCTCCCCCAGACCGGTGGACACCGGCCCCAGCACGGGCACGATGCCTTCCGGCATCCGGCTGCCCACCTCAAGAAGGCGCTCCATGACCAGCTGACGTGCAAAATAGACGTCCGTCTTTTCGGTAAATACCAGGGTGATCAGGGACAAACCCGGCTTGTTGAGGGAGCGCATTTCCTCCAGGCCCGGCAGGCCGGTCATGGAGATCTCGAGGGGTACCGTGACGAAACGCTCCACCTCTTCCGGCGAGCGCCCATTGGCCTCGGTCGCGATCTGGACCTGAACGTTGGTGACATCCGGGAAAGCGTCCACCGAAAGGCGCTGAGCGGCGTTGATGCCAAAGGCAAGCAGCACCACGGCCACCACCACCACCACCAGCCGCTGCTGGAGGGCGGTTCTGACTAGGGATTCGATCATGGCCGGTCCTTACTCCAGTTCCTTGCGCTTGCGCTCGTTGTTCAGGTGAAAGGCACCTTTCACGAGGATGTTCTGCTCGGGCTTGAGGCCGGACAGCACGGCACGCCGGCCATCCATGTCCGGCCCCAGACGCACCTGGGTCAGACGGAACTGGTTGGGGGCGGTTTCAATGAAGACATTGTCGTGATCCGCATCGCGGACCACTGCCTCGGACGGAATCACGATCCGCTCGGTGGGCGCAGCCTGAATCAGCATTGTCGCAAGCATCGCCGGCTTGAGTTTGCGCTCGGCGTTCTCGACCATACTGCGCACCGCGATGGTGCGGGTTTCCGGGTTGACCGTGTCGGATACAAAAATCAGCTTGCCGGTGATCCTGGAGCCTAGGGCCGGCACTTCGATATCAACGGTCTGACCGGCCTTGACCAGTGCAGCCTGCTGCTCCGGCACCTCGGCAGTCACCCACACCCGGGACAGGTCTGCCACCACATAGAGGGCGTCCGCCGGCTGAACCACCTGCCCCTGGGCCACCTGACGCTCGACCACCGTGCCGCCCATGGTGGACACCACGGAGGTCACCGAGTTGATCGCCCCGGTTGTGCCCAGTCGGTTGATCGCGGCAGAAGACATGCCCAACACCCGCAGCTGGTCAGCTGCGCCACGCTGCTCGGCAGAAGCAATCGAGAGCTCGCTTTCCCGGCGCTGCAGTTCGGCCTTGCCGATCACATCCGCGGCAAACAGCTGACGGGCCCGATCCACGCTGCGGGCCTGCAGGTCGGCGTGGGCCCGGGCCTTCAGGTAGGCCAGCTGAGTCTCTCCGAGTTCGGTACTGTTGATCACGGCAAGGCTGTCTCCGACCCGCACCTGCTGACCCAGATGGGCCTGGATCTCGATGACCCGCCCGGTCACAGTGGCGCCGATCCGGGTCACCCGGGTCTGGTCGAAATCCACCTTGCCGGCCACCCGCAAGGTATCCGAGACCTGGGTCTTGCCCGCCGGAAGGACCTTGATCTCGGCACCGAAACTGGGAGGAACGGACACCACCATCGGATCCGGTGGCGCAACCTTTATTTCAGTGCCGACACCTTCGCTGAGGAGAGTGCTGTCGCCGGCAGCCTGCGTGGCGGAGGACTGGGCGGGATCCTTGCAGGCACCAAGGGCGAGGGCAGCCACCAGGGCAGCCAGAGTAATGGGACTGAGCTTCATGGGAATGATCCGGATCATTGAACGGCGCGCAGGCGCTCGATTTCGATGGCAGCCACCCGCAATTCGTAGCGGGCGGCAATGAGTTCGTTACGGGCGGCGCGGAACACGCGCTGGGCATCCAGATAATCAAGGATGCCCCGCTCGCCAAAGCGGTAAGCTGCCTCAGCCACCTTCAGGGCCGCCTCGGCCTCCCGCAGGATGCCGGTTTCAAGGGCCGTCACCTGGGTCTGGGCAATCTCGTACTGACGGTAAGCGTTCTCAAGGGACTGAAGCAGGATCAGCTCCTGGCTGGCCCTGTCGCTGCGGCGCTTGAGCAGCAGGGCGCCTGCCTCAGCCACAGGCCCTCGGCGGCGATCCCACAGGGGCACACTGACCAACACGCCAAAACGACTGTCACGTATTTCCGGATCACGATCTTCAGCCACCCTCAGAGCCAGCTCGGGATGGCGGCGCAAACGCTCCAGTTCGAGCTGCTGCTCAGCCTGCAACACCTGGGCATCCGCTCGCTTGAGCTCCGGATTGCGCGCCAGCACTTCCGCCCGGAGGTCCTCAAGGGCAGGAACCGCCTGGGCCTTGGCAAGGGTGCCATCGACACGAAAACCCTCCGGCAGGCTCGGCCCCACCAGGCTCCGCAGCGCAGCCCTGGCCTGGGCAATGCGCAGGTTTGCGCTCTCCGCCGCCTTCTGGGCATTGAGGAATTCGGTGTCTGCCTTGATCAGCTCATAACGGGGAGCCTCACCCGTATCGACCCGCACCGCCACCCGGGCACGAATCTGCTCAGCCAGGTTCAGATCCTCGCGGGCAGCCTGCAGCTCGGCCTGACGACGCAGCAAGTCATAAAAGCGTGTATCCAGGCGGGCCAGCAGGTCAACCTCCAGGAAGCGCCGCTCAGCCTGAAGTGCGTCCAGGCCGAAGCCGGCGGCACCGATACGGACTTCGCGCTGCCAAGGATTGTCGATACGCTGGGTCAGTTCAAGGCTCTGGACATTCCCGGTGGCTGCACCCGGCACCCGGGCCCGGGAACGACCCGTCATGAACTCCACATCCGGGTTCGGGTAGGCTCCGGCGGTGATGACCTGCGCCTTGCCTGCCTCGACCATCGCCCGGGCGGACTCAAGGGAGGGGTGACTGGCCCGCGCGGCCTCACGCAGGGCCTGCAAGCTGAAGGAGGCATTGGCGTCGGCAGCCAGGACTGGCGAGGAGGCTGTCATGGAAAAGGCGACAGCCAGGAAAAGTTTCCTGAGCATGGAAATCCTCCGGCAGCGTCTTGCGCTGCCTGTTGTTCTGCTGGAATGGGGTGAACGTCGCCGCAGAGACGATCGGGAACAGCCCGGACCTGGACAGGATCCAGGCCGGGACAGCAGCGTCAAGTGCGCCTGGGGGGTGGGGAATGGAGCCGGGGTAGAAAAGACTGCCACTTAGGGAGGGGTTTCTCCGGACGAACATCCAGCAGGAGCCGGGCTGCCATTGGAAAGCGGCTGACGAAGCTGGGCGAATCGAACGGATCCACGTGCTCCAGCACTCCGTTGTATTCGGTGAGCTGGTCCACCTGAACCTGCTCCACCAGCTCGGTGGCAGACTCATAGGCCTCTTCGGCGCACGCCGCCCCTGCCCACAGAAGGACAAGCCAGGCCAGAACCAGCGAGAGGGATCGACGAATCAGGTGCATTGCAACAAGAGGACTGCCTTCACGCCGGGAAGTTCCGCATCCGCTCACAAATTGGAGGAGGCAGGACCGGCAGCCCCATGACTATAATCCGGTTTTCTGCGTTTTGTACCACATCATGCTGCGTCGCATCATCCTGCTCCTGCTGGCCCTGCCAGTCCTGGCCTTTGCCCAGATGACCCCTCCGACCGTGGCTGCCCGTGCCTGGCTGCTGCTGGACGTCAACTCCGGACAAATCCTGACCACCGCCAACCCGGACCAGCGCATCGAGCCGGCATCCCTCACCAAGCTGATGACGGCTTACCTGGCCTTCTCGGCGGTGAAGAACAAGACCATCACCCTCGACCAGGTCGTCCCGGTGTCTCCCCGGGCCTGGAAGGTGCCCGGCTCCAAGATGTTCATCGAACCCAACATGCCGGTCACGGTGGAACAGCTGCTCCATGGCATGATCATCCAGTCGGGCAACGACGCCTGCGTGGCGCTGGCCGAACTGATCGCCGGCTCCGAGGAAAACTTCGCCCAGCTGATGAACCGGGAGGCCAAGCGGCTCGGCCTCAGGAACACCCATTTCGAGAACGCCACCGGCCTGCCCCACCCCTCCCACCTGACCACGGTGAACGATCTGGCCACCCTGGCCAGCGCGATCATCCGGGATTTCCCCGAGTTCTACCCGATCTATTCCATCAAGGAATACAGCTACAACAAGATCAAGCAACCCAACCGCAATCGTCTGCTGTTCATCGACCCCACCGTCGATGGCGTCAAGACCGGCCACACGGACAGCGCCGGCTACTGCCTGATCGCCTCCGCCCAACGCAATGAACGCCGGCTGGTCTCCGTTGTGGTGGGCACCACCAGCGACAGCGTGCGCGCCCAGGAATCCCAGAAGCTCCTGAACTGGGGCTATCTGGCCTTCGATACGGCCAAGCTCTACACCGCCAATCAGGCCGTGCAGGAGTTCCGCATCTGGAAGGGCCAGGAAAACAAGATCAAGGCCGGCTTCCAGAAGGACTTCGTGATGTCCCTGCCCAAGGGAGACGCCGACAAGATCAAGGCCAATGTGGTCAGTCAGCAACCGATCATGGCCCCGGTCAGCAAGGGCCAGCCGATCGCCACGCTGCAGTTGAGCCTGAATGACAAGCCCCTGGGGGAATACCCCCTGGTTGCCCTGGACGACGTGCCCGAAGCCGGCTGGTTCGGCCGCCTGTGGGACGCGATCCGTCTGTGGTTCAAGAGTCTGTGAGGTCTGCACGATGACGGAAGAACGCCAAACCCTCCTCGAGTTTCCCTGCCAGTTTCCGATCAAGATCATGGGCGCCCGGGTGGATGGCTTTGCCCAGACCGTACTGGCAGTCGTGCTCCGGCACGCCCCGGACTTCGACGGTGGGACGATGCAGATGCGCCCCTCGGCCAAGGGCAATTACCTGGCCATCACCTGCACCCTCAACGCCACCTCCCAAAGCCAGCTGGACGCGCTTTACCGGGAGCTCTCGTCCCACCCCATGGTCAAGGTCGTGCTGTGATTGTCCGCCGCCTGGGCCTCGTGCCCTACGAGCCCACCTGGCGGGCCATGCAGGACTTCACCACCGGCCGCACCGGGGAGACGCCCGATGAACTCTGGCTGGTCCAGCATCCGCCGGTCTACACCCTGGGCCAGGCCGGCAAGCCCGAGCACCTGCTCCACCCCACCGGGATCCCCCTGGTAAAAATCGACCGGGGCGGCCAGATCACCTACCACGGTCCCGGCCAGGTGGTGGCCTACCTGCTCCTCGACCTGCACCGGCGCCACCTCAAGGTGCGCGAAATGGTGCACCTGCTGGAGCAGGCCCTCATCGACTGCATCGCCGACTTCGGCCTGGACGCCTGCCGCAAGGACGGCGCGCCTGGCGTGTACATCGGGGGTGACAAGGTCGCCGCGCTGGGCCTGCGGGTACGGAACGGCTGCAGCTATCACGGACTTTCCCTCAATGTCGATATGGATTTGACCCCGTTTACGTGGATCAATCCTTGCGGCTATAGTGGGCTCAAAACAATACAACTCAAGGACTTCGGTGTGACCGAGGGACCCGATGAGATCGCAGAACGACTCCTCGGCCACCTCCGGCAGCATTTCCCCGACGTCCCCCCCTCCGCTTGACCAAAGGACAGCAGCCCCATGGATTCCGAAAGCCGCAAACAACGCGGCGCTGAAAAAACCGCCCGCATCCCCATCAAGATCGTTCCCGCCGAACGCCTCAAGAAACCTGACTGGATCCGCATCCGGCTGGGCGCAGGCGCCGAAGTCGAACGCTTCAACGAGATCAAGGACACCCTGCGCGAGCACAAGCTCCACACGGTGTGCGAGGAAGCGTCCTGCCCCAACATCCACGAATGCTTCGGCAAGGGCACCGCCACCTTCATGATCATGGGGGACATCTGCACCCGCCGCTGCCCCTTCTGCGACGTCGGCCACGGCCGCCCCCTGCCCCTCGACGAGAACGAGCCCGCCAACCTGGCCAAGACCATCGCCGCCATGCGTCTCAACTACGTGGTGATCACCAGCGTGGACCGGGACGACCTGCGCGACGGCGGCGCCGACCACTTCGTGCAATGCATCAGCGCCACCCGCGAGGCCAGCCCCAGGACCACCATCGAAGTGCTGGTCCCCGACTTCCGCGGCCGCATGGAGATCGCCCTGGACATCTTCGACCAGGCCCCGCCGGACGTGATGAACCACAACCTGGAAACCGTACCGCGCCTCTACAAGCAGGCCCGCCCGGGGTCCGATTATGCCTACTCGCTGGAGCTGCTCAAGCAGTTCAAGGCCCGCCACCCGGAGGTGAACACCAAGTCCGGCCTGATGGTTGGTCTGGGCGAGACCGATGACGAGATCCTCGAAGTGATGCGTGACATGCGCGCCCACAACGTGGACATGCTCACCATCGGCCAGTACCTCCAGCCCTCCGGCGGCCACCTGCCGGTGCTGCGCTACGTTCATCCGGACACCTTCAAGATGTTCGAGACCGAAGCCCTCAAGATGGGCTTCAAGAACGCCGCCTGCGGCCCCATGGTGCGCTCCAGCTACTGGGCCGACCAGCAGGCTCACGGTGCCGGCGTGGTCTGAACCGCCGGCATCCTCCGGCCTGCACCCACCCCGCTCCGGCGGGGTGCCTCGTTGACGGCACCAGGGAACTCCCGACGCCTGTGCGTAGTCGGTGGAGGGTGGCCACCTCCGGCCACTCTCCCTGACAGCCAGACAAGGACCCCGACGTGAGCGAATCCCTTTATGCCATCCCCCTCCGGAAGATCGACGGCAGCCCCGCCACCCTGGCCGAACACCAGGGCAAGGTCCTGCTGGTGGTGAATGTGGCCTCGAAATGCGGTCTCACCCCCCAGTACACCGGCCTGGAGCGACTCCACGAAACCTATGCTGCCAGAGGACTGGCGGTGCTGGGCTTCCCCGCCAATGACTTTGCGGGCCAGGAGCCAGGCACGGACGCCGAGATCGCCCAGTTCTGCACCAGCACCTACGGGGTCCAGTTCCCCATGTACGGCAAGGTGGTGGCCACCGGGCCGGACAAGCATCCCCTGTACGCCCGTCTCACGGCGGCACAGCCGGACACCGAGGACCGGGAAGGCATGGAAACGGGCCTGCGCGGCTATGGCATCGAACCCACCCCTCGCCCCGAGGTGCTGTGGAACTTCGAGAAGTTCCTGATCGGCCGTGACGGCCGGGTGCTCCGCCGCTTCGCCCCGGACACCGCGCCGGACGCGGCGAAACTCGTCGAGGCCATCGAGGCGGCGCTGGCCGGCTGAAATTCAGGCAGGCAGCGCCCCGCGCTGCCGGAAAAACCCATCCAGGCGGGCAATCCAGCCCGCCTTTTCCGCGTCCGTCGCAAAGCTCGCCTCGAAGCTGTTGCGAGCCAGCCGGTACCAGGTGGCAGCATCGAAGCCGAAGGCGGCCTGCACCGCGCGGATGTTGTCGTTGAGATAGCCGCCAAAGTAGGCCGGGTCATCGCTGTTGATCGTCACCTTGACCCCCGCAGCGATGAGCCGGGGCAGGCTGTGCTCGGCCATCTCCCTGAACACGCACAGGCGCGTGTTCGACAGCGGGCAGACGGTGAGCGGCACACCCTCGCGGGCCAGCCGGGCGAGCACTTCCGGGTCATCCACCGCGCGCACACCATGGTCGATCCGGTGCACACCGAGGACGTCCAGAGCCTCGGTGATGTACTCGGGCGGCCCCTCCTCACCCGCATGGGCGACCAGAGGCTTGCCCAGCGCCCGGCAGCGGGCAAACAGGCGGGCGAACTTGGACGGCGGGTGGCCGCGCTCCGACGAATCCAGCCCGAAGCCGTGGATCCGCCCGAGCAAGGGCTCCGCTTCGTCCAGGCAGGCCAGGCACTCGTCCTCGCTCAGGTGGCGCAGGAAGCACAGGATCAGGCGGCCGCTGATCCCCCATCGCAGCTGACCCTCGACCAGGCCGTCCTCCAGGCCTCCCAGCAGCGTGGCCAGCGGAATGCCCCGGGCAGTGTGCGTCTGCGGATCGAAGAAGATCTCCGCGTGGATCACCCCGTCGGCGGCGGCCCGCGCCAGGTAGGCCGTCATCAGGTCGCGGAAGTCGGCCCGGGTGCGCAGCACGTCGGCACAGGCGTAATAGAGGTCAAGAAAGCGCTGGAGGTTGTCAAAATCGTAGGCAGCCTGGAGGCTGGCCTCGTCCGGGTAAGGGAGTGTGACTCCGTTGCGCCGGGCCAGTGCAAAGGCCAGTTCCGGCTCCAGGGTACCTTCGATATGGACATGCAGCTCGGCCTTGGGCATGCCGAGGGCCAGTTCAAGGGGTGTAGACACACTCATCATCGCGACTCCTGAAACGGGGAAATTTCCGAAGAGTGTAGGCCCGGCCGGGGGAAAAAAGGAGTCGTCGGGCACACGGCCAGCAGCAACGCTCCGAACCGCCGTGAGTGGAGCCCGCGACTCAGGACAAAACCGCTCTCGTTTTACCTGGATCAAAGCAGCCCGGCCTCACCTCTGCGATAAAGGCAGCCTTACCCTCGCCCCCGACGGATATGCCCCATTACCTGAGCACCCTGTTTGAGCCCGCCTCGATTGCGGTGATTGGCGCCTCCGAAGCACCCCAGTCCGTCGGGCGGGTGATTTTCGGCAACCTGCAGGAGGCCGGTTTCCGCGGTCGCCTCCACGCGGTCAATCCCAAGTACGAAAGTGTCTTCGGCCAGCCCTGCCACCGGTCGGTGGAAGACATCGGCGGCCGGGTCGATCTAGCCATCATCGCCACCCCAGCCCGGACGGTGCACAGCGTCATGGAACAGTGCGGACGCGCTGGCACACGCAATGCCGTGATCATCAGTTCGGGCTTCCACTCCGGCAGCAAGAGCGGCGCAGCCCAGGAAAAGCGCATCCTGGATACCGCCCGCGCTGCCGGGATCCGGGTGCTGGGCCCCAACAGCCTGGGCATCCTGCGCCCGGAGATCGGCCTCAATGCCGCCTTCACACGCATCAGCGCGTCCCCCGGCGAAACAGCCCTGATCTCCCAGTCCGGCGCCATGTGCTCGGTGGTCCTCGACTGGGCCGCCACCAATCAGGTGGGCTTCTCCTCGGTGATTTCCCTCACCAGCGGTACCGACGTGGACTTCGGGGAAATCCTCGATTACCTGATCCATGACAGCAGGACCCGCCACATCCTGCTCTACGTGGACTGCATCCGCAACGCCCGGCGTTTCATGAGCGCGCTGCGCTCCGCCGCCCGGGTCAAGCCGATCATCGTCCTCAAGGCTGGCCGGCATGACACGGGCACCCCGTCAGGCGAGGACGCTTCCGGTAGCGACGCAGTCTTCGACGCCGCCATGCGCCGGGCGGGTGTGGTGCGGGTGCAGAACATCAGCCAGCTGTTCTTTGCCGCCAAGGCCCTGGCCTCCAGCTTCCGCCCCCGGGGCGAGAGCCTGGCCATCGTCACCAACGGCAGCGGTCCAGCCGCCATGGCCGCCGACCGGGCCCTCGACCTGGGCACCCCCCTGGCCGACTTCTCCGCCACGACCCGGGAGGCCCTGGATCGCCTGAGGCCGGGCTGCGGGCGGGGAAGCAATCCGGTGGACCTGGGAGGTGATGCAACCCCGGAACGCTATCGGGACGCCCTGCTGGCCCTGGCCGCCGACCCGGCCATCGCAAACGTGCTGGTGATCCTCTCTCCCCATGCCATGACCGAACCGGTGGAGATCGCCCGAGCGGTGATCGACGTGGCCGGCCAGGTGAAACTCACCATCTGCTGCAGCTGGATGGGAGGCGGTCAGGTTGCGGAGGCCAGGGCCCTGCTGGACAAGGCCGGGATTCCAGCCTTTCGCACCCCGGAAACAGCCATTGAGCTGTTCCACAATGTTTCGCGCTTCTATCACCATCAGCGCCTGCTGCTCCAGACCGCCGGCCAGACCACCGACGCCCACTGGGGCAGTGGCGGCGGCGCCCGGATGCTGGTGGAAGCCCTGCTCAATCAACGGCGCAGCCTGCTCAGCAGCATGGAATCCAAAGCCCTGCTACGCAGCTTTGGCATCCCCACCGCCCAGACCATGGTGGCCCACTCGGATACCGAGGCCCTCTTCGTGGCTGAACAGATCGGCTTCCCGGTCGTGATGAAGATCGACTCGCCCGACGTGACCCACAAGTCGGACGCCGGAGGCGTCCGCCTCAACATCACCCGCACGGAATCTGTCTGGAACGCTTACCACGACATCGTCAAGACCGTGAAGCAACACCACCCGGAAGCCCGCATTCAGGGGGTGTCCATCGAGCCCCACCTGAGCCGTCCCCACGGACGCGAGCTGATGATCAGCATGTTTCGCGATCCGGTCTTCGGGCCGGTGCTCCGCTTCGGTGCCGGCGGGCGGGACGGGGGCATTCTCAGCGACCAGGCCCTGGCCCTGCCACCCCTCAACCCGGTGCTGGCCCGGGACCTGATCGACTCCACCCGAGTCGCCCATACCCTGGACGCCTTCCATGAACTGCCCGCCGTAAACCGCCAGGCCCTCGAGCAGGTCCTGGTGGCCGTCTCCGACATGGTGTGCGAACTACCGTGGATACGGGAGGTGGAAATCAATCCCCTGATCGTGGACGAGGCAGGCGCCATCGCCGCCGATGCCCGCATCCGGATCGATCACGGACTGCCCGCCGGCAGCGACCGCTACGCCCACATGGCCATCCATCCCTACCCGGCCCATCTGGCCCAGGACTGGAAAATGCCCGATGGCCGCACGGTTCGGGTGCGCCCGATCCGCCCGGAAGACGCCGGCCTGCTCCAGGGATTTTTCGACGGCATGAGCCCGGAAACCCGCTACTACCGGTTCATGGAATCCCTCCAGGAACTGCCGGCCAGCCTGATCACCCGCTTCACCCAGATCGACTACGACCGGGAAATGGCGCTGATCGCCATTGCCAGCGAAGGAGGCGCGGAATACCAGGTAGGCAGTGCCCGCTACACCCTGGCGCCCGACGGAGAGTCAGTTGAGTTCGCCCTGGTGGTGGCCGACGCCTGGCAGAAATGCGGGCTTGGGCGGCGCCTGATGGGCGCCCTGATCGACTGCGCCCGCAGCAAGGGCTACCGGCAGATCGTGGGGGACGTCCTCGGCGACAACCCGAAGATGCTGCGGCTGATGCACAGCCTGGGCTTCCATGTGCATCCCCACCCGGAAGAAAGCACCCTGCGGCAGGTCATCAAGCCCCTTCATGCCTGATGTCTTGCGGACAACGGAAGAACTTCCACCGATCCGCCCCGTCAGGAGAAAACCACCATCTCAAGGCCTCCCATGTCCCTGCCCCCTCCCGCACCTCCCCCCGCTCCGGGTGTCGTGAGCCTGTCCAGCCTGCGCGAGGGCTACCAGGCCCTGGTGATCGGCGCAACTGGAGCCATCGGCGGCGCCCTGTTCGCCCACCTGCAGGCGGACCCCCGCTGCCTCGGCGTGACCGGCCTGTCCCGCAGCTCCGACCCTCCGGTGATGCTGGAGGACGAAACCAGCCTGGCCCACGCTGCCAGAGCCCTGCGCAACCACCCCCCATTCCAGCTCGTCATCGACGCCACGGGCGCCCTGAGCCTGGATGGCATGGGCCCGGAAAAGCGCCTGGACGACCTGCAGTCGGAACGCCTGCAGCGCGCCCTGCTGGTCAATGCGGTCGGCCCCGTCCTGCTGCTGCGCCATTTCCTGCCCCTTCTGGCGGGCGGGGAACGGGTGATCTGGGCCAAGCTGTCAGCCCGGGTAGGCAGCATCGAAGACAACCACAAGGGCGGTTGGTATGGCTACCGAGCCGGCAAGGCCGCCCTCAACATGCTGCTCCAGACGGCGGCCATCGAGATCGCCCGGCGGCGCCCCCAGGCGGTAGTGGCCGCGCTCCAGCCCGGCACCGTCCGCTCACCCCTGAGCCGCCCCTTCGTTGGCGATGACGCCCTGGCGCCGGAAGAGTCCGGGCGCCGTCTGCTGGCCGTGCTGGACACCCTTCCCGCCTCCGGACGGGCCCATTTTGTGGACCATCAAGGGCAGAGCATTCCCTGGTGATGTCCGCCCCCGATCGCTACTCGCCCGTGGGTAAGGAGAACCGCACAACGCCCCAAGGGTGACCACGACGAGCCCAACCAGCCTGTTCTGTGCTGTAATGCGGTACACTTTGTCATGGGCAGGCCCCGAACCATGCAGCCTGTCCCGGTTGTGGGCCGATGCCATGGATGCTCCCGGACCACACACCCTGCCAGAGCATGCCAGACACCTCTCCCACACCCCACGCTTTCGCCGACCGGGCCCGTCAGCCCTGGGCCCGCTTCATCCTTCCCCTGCTCGCCCTGTCCCTGATCATCGCCGGACTGGGGACACTGGCCTACCGCTATCTGAGCGAGGAGATCCGCAAGGAAACCCATCGCACCCTGGCGGTGATCACCGAACAGAAACGCCAGCAGATCGAAAACTGGCTCGGGGGCATCCGGATCGATGCCGAACTCTACTTCTCCGGCCACTCCCAGTTCGAGATGCTCTACAGCCACTGGCTGCGGGGCGGGCGCAGGGAAAACGGCACCCTGCTGCGCATGCGGATGCTGATGGACGAGGTCGCTCAGGTGCGCGGCTGGGAAGGTGTTGCCGTCATCGATGCCCGCGGGACACCCGCCTTCGTGATCGGCCAGGCCGCTCCGGAGCGGCATGCGGTCCTGATCCGCGACATCCTCGCCCGGCCCCGCATCCAGCTGGTGGACCTGCACCGCACCGCCCGGGGCGACATCCAGTACGGTGTCCTGGCCCCGATCGGCCAGAGCGGCGCACCTGCCCTGGGGGTCGCCTACATCAGCCTCCGGGCAGACCGCAGCCTGTACCCCCTGGTGGAGTCCTGGCCAGTTCCCACCCGTAGCGCCGAAACCTACCTGGTCCGCCCGGAAGATCAGGCGGTCCGCTTCCTGACCCCCCTGCGTCACCAGCAGGACGCGGCCCTGAACCTGACCCGCAACCTCAACGCGCCCGAATTGCCTGCCGCCCGGGCGGCCTCTGGCAACAAGGGCATCCTTGCCGGAGGACGGGATTACCGGGGCATGAGTGTGCTGGCCTATGCCGCCCCGGTGGCCGGTACCCCCTGGCTGATGATCGCCGAAATGGACGAACAGGAAGCCTACGCAGGCATCCGCACAATGGCCTGGGCCACCGCGCTGGTGATGGGCCTGGGGCTGATCTTCGTCTATTCCGCCGGCTACCTGCTGTGGCGTCGCCAGCTCCAGTCCCAGGAACTCACTGCCCTCCGCGCCCAGCGCTCGGCGGAAGCCCGCTTCCGGGTGGTCTTCGAGCAGGCCCCCCTGGGCGTGGCCCTGCTGGACTCCCGCGACAACCGGATCATCGAAGCCAACTGCCGCTTTGCGGAGATCATCGGCCGCCGCCCGGAAGAAATCCCGGGGCTGGACCCGATGGTGATCACCCACCCGGACGATGTCCCCGTGAGCCGTCGCCAGCTGGGCAGGCTCCACACGGGCGAGCTCCACGACTACGGTCTCGCCAAGCGCTATCTGCGCCCGGATGGCACGGTGGTGTGGATCAACCTGAGCTGCGCCCCGGTTCAGGTGGAAAACGAGGAAACCCCCCGCTACCTGGCCATCGTCGAGGACATCACCGAACGACGGCAGATGGAAGGACGCCTGGAGGAGGCCCGCGCAGCCGCCGAGGCCGCGAACGCCGCCAAGAGCGAATTCCTGGCCCACATGAGCCACGAGATCCGGACCCCCATGAATGCCGTTCTGGGACTGGCCCAGGTACTGGAGCGGGACAACCTGAGCCCGTCCCAGCGAGAAATGGTCGAACGCATCCGGGGGGCAGGCCAGTCCCTTCTGGCCATCCTCAACGACGTGCTGGACCTGTCCAAGATCGAAGCCGGCCAGCTGCGCATCGAACCACGACCCTTCAATCTGGCGGGCCTCCTCGCCAACGTGGACAGCCTGATGGGCCAGGCTGCCCGGGCCAAGGGCCTGACCCTGCACATGGACCTGCCCCCTGCCGGGCTCGGCCTCCTGGTGGGGGATGGCCTCCGTCTGGAACAGATCCTGCTCAACCTGTGCGGGAACGCGATCAAATTCACCGCGCAAGGCGAAGTGGCCGTCGGCGTACGCCAGGTCTCTGGCGATACGGACGGAGTACGCCTGCGCTTCCAGGTCAGGGATACGGGCATCGGCATCGCGCCGGACGCCCTGGAGCGCCTCTTCACGCCCTTCACCCAGGCCGATGCGGGCATCGGCCGGCGCTTTGGCGGCACCGGTCTCGGGCTCTCCATCTGCAAGCGCCTGGTGGAAATGATGGGGGGCCGCATCGGTGTTCAGAGCGATGTGGGTGAAGGCAGCACCTTTTGGTTCGAGCTGCCCTTTGCCCGGGCCCGGAAAGACGCCGTGGCCCCCGCCGCAGTCCCGGCCCCCCCCGGGGCCCGTGGGCCCCGCCTCAGCGGCACCCACGTGCTGGTGGTGGACGACAGCGCCATGAACCGGGACTTGGTGGAGCGGGCTCTCCGGCTCGAAGGCGCGACCGCCACCCTTGCCGCCGACGGCCAGCAGGCCCTGCAGCTCCTGCGGACCCGCCCCGACGGTTTCGACGCCGTGCTCATGGACGTGCAGATGCCGGTCATGGACGGGCTCACTGCCACCCGCCTGATCCGCAGCGAGCTCGGCCTGCTGGAGTTGCCCGTGCTGGCCTTCACCGCCGGGGTCAGGGACGAGCAGCAGGCCGCGGTGCGGGCGGCCGGAGCCAATGACGTGCTGCCCAAGCCCATGGACCTGGAACAGATGACGACCCTGCTGGGCCGCTGGATTTCCCCCCGCGTGCGCCTCCCTGACCTCAGGGCACCGGCGGTTGAAGAAGACGGAGAGGGCATCCCGGCCATTCCCGGCATCGACCAGGCCCTTGCCTGCCAGCGCCTGGGCGGAGACCGGAGCATGTTCCTCAGCCTGCTGGCGCTTTTCATCGAAGACAACGCCCATGCGGCCCAGGATGCCCGCAAGGCACTGGCCTCCGGCGACCGGGAAGAAGCCAGCCGGCGCATGCACACCCTGCGCAGCAATGCCGGCTTCCTGGGCGCACTGGCCCTGATGGACGAGGCAAGACGCCTGGAGCGGGCCATCGAGGAGGGAGAAGACGACCTCGACCCACGCCTGGTCGCCCTCGACCAGCAGATCACCACCCTGATCGATGCCAGCAGTCCCTGGCGGGAAGTCGCCAGCGCCTGAGGTCCAGGGCGGGCTCAACGCACTCACCGCTTTGTTCCGACACCCCTCTGATGCGTGCCTGGCAGCAGCAGGACGCCGCACCATGTGTTAACTTGAACGCTCCCGGCGACACCGGATGAGCGAGGCAGACCCATGAGCGAACGTCCCATCCATTTCTATTTCCGTGGCACGGTACAGAGGATCGAAGGGGTTTCTCCCACCCGCACCCTGCTCCAGTACCTGCGCGAGGATGTCCATGTCACGGGCACCAAGGAAGGCTGCGCGGAAGGAGACTGCGGTGCCTGCACCGTGGTACTGGGCGAAAAGGTGGGCGACGCCCTGCAGTTGAAGGCGGTGAACGCCTGCATCCAGTTTTTGCCCACCCTGGATGGCAAAGCCTTGTTTACGGTCGAAGACCTGACCCGCCTGGGCGAGCGGACGGCGCAGCTTCACCCGGTCCAGCAGGCCCTGCTGGACACCCATGCCTCCCAGTGCGGGTTCTGTACGCCGGGCTTTGCCATGTCCCTGTTCGCCCTGTACGAGAACAACCCGGCCTGCCCGGACAGGGCCAGCATCTGCCATGCCCTGGATGGCAACCTGTGCCGCTGTACCGGCTACCGCCCGCAGGTGGACGCACTTCCCGCCGCCTATGCCCGGCCCCGGCCGCACCTCGACCGGCAAGCCGTACTGGCTGCGCTGGACCACCTGGCGAGCCTGCCCAGCCTCGAATACCGCGCCCACGGCCAGCGCTTCACGGCCCCCAGGACCCTCGCCGAACTCGCCACCGCCCGCCTCGCCCATCCGGAGGCCCGGCTGCTGGCCGGCGCCACCGACGTGGGACTGTGGGTCACCAAGCAGTTGTGGCAGCTGGACGCGCTGATCTACCTGGGCGCCGTGGCCGAACTGAAGATCATCACCCGCGACCCGGCCGGTGGCCTCGTCATCGGCGCCGGCGCGAGCCTCACCGATGCCTTCGCCGCGCTGAGCGCCGCGGAGCCCGCCTGGACGGAGCTGGCCTGGCGCTTCGCCTCCACCCCGGTGCGCAACGCCGGCACCCTGGGCGGCAACGTGGCCAACGGATCTCCCATCGGCGACAGCATGCCCGGACTGATCGCCCTGGGCTCTCACATCGTGCTGCAGCAGGGCGAGCGGCTGCGACGCCTGCCGCTGGAGGACTTCTACCTCGCCTACCAGAAGACCGCCCTCGAAGCGGGCGAATTCCTCCGCGCGCTGGAGATCCCGCCCACCCCCCCCGGCCGGGTCTTCCGCACCTGGAAGGTCTCCAAGCGTAGCGACCAGGACATCTCCGCCGTCTGCGGCGCCTTCGCCCTGCAACTGGCCGATGGGGTGATCCACAGCGCCCGCATCGCCTTTGGCGGCATGGCTGGTACCCCCCTGCGCGCCCGTGCCACCGAAGCCTTCCTGACCGGCAGGACGTGGAGCCGGCTCAGCCTGGAGGAGGCCGCCCGGATACTGGCCAACGAATTCACCCCCCTGGACGACCTGCGCGCCTCCGCCGCCTATCGCCGCCGCGTCGCAGCCGGCCTGCTGATGCGCCTGTGGCTGGAGCAGGACGGCAGCGCCCCGGCCCGTCTGGCCGACCTGGAGGCTCTGACATGAGCGCCCCCGACCGCATCCCGCCTACCAGCGCTGGCGCCGGCCTGCCCCACGAGAGCGCCCACCTCCATGTGACCGGTCGCGCCACCTATGTGGACGACGTGCCGGCTCCGGTGGGCACCCTGCATGCCGCCCTCGGTCTCTCGAACCTCGCCCACGGCCGGCTCTTGTCCCTGGATCTGTCCGCCGTCCGCGCGGCGCCCGGGGTTCGGGCAGTGATCACCGCCGCCGACATTCCCGGCCTGAACGACTGCGGCCCGGTCAGGCGCGACGACCCGATCCTCTGCGCTGGTGAGATCCTCTTCCACGGGCAGCCCCTGTTCGCCGTGGCCGCCGACAGCCACGAGCAGGCCCGCCGTGCCGCACGCCTCGCCCGGGTGGAGGCGGAACCCCTACCCGCGCTGCTGGATGCCGAATCCGCAGCCGCAGCCAAATCCTGGGTACTGCCACCGGTGCGCGTGCAAAAGGGCGACACGGTCACGGCGCTGGCCTCAGCCCCCCACCGGCTACAGGGCACCGTTCGCCTGGGGGGGCAGGAGCACTTCTACCTGGAAGGCCAGATCGCCTGCGCCCTCCCCCGGGAAGATGACACCCTCCACCTCCTCACCTCCACCCAGCACCCCACCGAAATGCAGCATGTGGTGGCCCGGGCCCTGGGCTGGCGGATGCATCAGGTGAGTGCCGAATGCCGGCGCATGGGAGGCGGCTTCGGCGGCAAGGAGAGCCAGTCCGCCCAGATCGCCTGCGTGGCAGCGGTGCTCGCCGTCCGGACCGGACGGCCCGTCAAGCTGCGCCTCGACCGGGACGACGACATGCGCATCACCGGCAAGCGCCACGATTTCGTGATCGAATACGAGGCCGGCTTCGGCGAGGACGGCCAGATCCACGGCCTGAAGCTGGTCCTGACCTCCCGCTGCGGCTTCTCCGCCGACCTCTCCGGGCCGGTGAACGACCGCGCGATCTTCCACGCGGACAACGCCTACTACCTGGACGCCGTGGACATCCTGAGCCTGCGCGGCCTCACCCACACCGTCTCCAACACCGCCTTCCGGGGCTTTGGCGGCCCCCAGGGCATCTTCGCCATCGAGACGGTGATCGACGACATCGCCCGCCACCTGGGCCGCGACGCCCTTGACGTGCGTCGCATCAACTTCTACTGGGACAGCCACGGCGACACCCGCAACGTCACCCATTACGGCATGCAGGTGGAAGACAACGTGATCCACCCGCTGGTGACCCAGCTGAGCGCCCGCAGCGACTACAGCGTCCGCCGGGCCGCCATCGACGCCTTCAACGCGGCAAGCCCGGTCATCAAGAAGGGCCTGGCGCTCACCCCCGTGAAGTTCGGCATCTCCTTCACCGCCACCTTCTACAACCAGGCTGGCGCGCTGGTCCATGTGTACAACGACGGCACCGTGCTGGTGAGCCACGGCGGCACCGAGATGGGCCAGGGCCTGTACACCAAGATCCGCCAGATCGTCGCCCAGGAGTTCGGGCTGTCGGTCGATGCAGTCCGTCTGTCGGCCACCGACACCAGCCGGGTGCCCAACACCTCCGCCACCGCCGCCTCCAGCGGCACCGACCTCAACGGCAAAGCCGCCCAGGCCGCCTGCCAGGCCATCCGCCGGCGCATCGCAGGCTTCGTCGCCGGGCGCCTGGGCGTGGAGAAAGATGCAGTGGTGCTGGCCAACGGCCGGGTCAGCGCACCCGGCTTCGACGCACCATTCGCGGCGGTGGTGTCGGACGCCTACCTGGCCCGCGTCCAGCTGTGGGACGCTGGCTTCTACAAGACCCCCAAGATCCACTACGACCCCGCCACGATGCAGGGGCGGCCCTTTTACTACTTCTCCTACGGCGCCTCGGTGAGCGAGGTGGCCATCGACACCCTCACCGGCGAATCGAAAGTGCTGCGGGTGGACATCCTTCACGACGTGGGGCGCAGCATCAATCCGGCCATCGACATCGGCCAGATCGAGGGCGGCTTCATCCAGGGCATGGGCTGGCTGACCACCGAGGAGCTGGTTTATGCCAGCGACGGCGGCCTCGCCACCCATGCCCCTTCCACCTACAAGATCCCCGCCGTCTCGGACCTGCCCCGGGATTTCCGCGTCGCCCTGTTCGACAACGCCAACATGGAGGACAGTATCCACCGCGCCAAGGCGGTGGGGGAGCCGCCACTGATGCTGGCGATGTCGGTCTTCTTTGCCCTGCGCGACGCGGTGGCTGCGGCCCTCGGCCCCGGAGCCCGCCCCGCCCTCGACGCTCCGGCCACACCAGAAGCCATCCTGAAAGCCCTGCACGGAGGAACCCTGTCATGAACGACTGGCTCTTCACCCTGGCCGCCTGGCTGGCCGACGGTCAGCCCGCCGTGCTCGTCAGCGTCGTGCGGACCAAAGGCTCCACCCCCCGGGAGGCGGGGGCCTCGATGGTGGTGAGCCAACGAGCCACGGCCGGTACCATCGGCGGCGGCCACCTGGAGTGGCTGGCCACTGGCGCCGCCCGGGAGCTGCTGCTTCAGGGCGGTGTTCCGCAGCTGATGCACCTCCCCCTCGGGGCATCCCTGGGCCAGTGCTGCGGCGGTACGGTCTGGCTGGTACTGGAACGGCTCACGCCGCAGGAGGCTCCCCTGTGGCATCTGCGGGCGGAATCGGTGGCTGCCGGCAACACCCTCCAGCGTCGCCTGGTCTCGGGAGATGAGAGCAGCCTGTGGTCCCTGGATGAGGATGAGCCCCTCCGGGGAGCCGCGCTGCGCTTCTGGTCCGACGGTGGCCACTGGCAGTTCGAGCAGAAGATGGTGACCCCGCGTTTTCCGGTACTGCTGTTCGGAGCGGGACATGTCGGGGAAGCCATCGCCCGCGCCCTGGCGCCCCTGGGAGCCCAGGTGTGCTGGGTGGATGATCGGGAGGGCGCCTTTCCGGCAGCCCTGCCCCGGGGCATCACCCCCATCTCCAGCGACACCCCCGGGGCTGAGGTTCGCACCGCGCCCGCAGGCAGCTGCTTCCTGGTGCTCACCCACAGCCACAGCCTGGACTTCGAGCTGTGCGAGGCGATCTTCGCACGCCAGGACTTTGCCTATTTCGGCCTGATCGGCTCCCGCACCAAGCGGGCCAGCTTTGAGCACCGGCTGCTGGCCCGGGGCCTGGCACCGGCCCGGCTGGCCGACCTGACCTGTCCCATCGGCCTTCCCGGCATCCGCAGCAAGGAGCCCGCAGTGATCGCCGCCTCGGTGGCGGCCCAGCTGCTGCAGGTACGCGAGACCCGCCTGGCCCTCGCCCGGGCGACCCAGCCGCTTGCGCTCCCCTGCCTCCTCTCCGGAGCCCGCCCATGAAAACCTCACCGCCCCCCTTCAACGACTTGCCCGGCAGCACACCCAGGCAGCCAGCGGAGGCCCTGTGAGCCTGCCAACCCGCCACATCCTGGTCCGCGGCCAGGTTCTCCACTTCCTCAACGATCCCGGCCCCACGGATGACCCCGGCGCCTGGGAGTTCTTCGACGACGGCGCCCTGTGGATCGCCGATGGGCGGATCCGGGCGGCCGGCCCCTGGCCGGCCATCTGCGCCGACCTGCCGCCGGACGTGCGCCACACCGCACACCTCCATGACTACCAAGGCAAGCTGATCCTGCCCGGTCTGGTGGACACCCACCTCCACTACCCCCAGGCCGGCATCATGGGCTCCTACGGCCGCCAGCTGCTCGACTGGCTCAACGACTACACCTTTCCCGCCGAAGCCCGCTTTGCCGAGCGGGCCGTAGCCGAAAAGACCGCCGCCTTCGTGGTGGACCGGCTGCTCGCCCACGGCACCACCACCGCCTCGGTATTTGCCACGGTCCACGCCCATTCGGTGGATGCCTTCTTTGAAGCGGCCGAAACCCGCCAGCTGCGCATGCTGTGCGGCAAGGTGCTGATGGACCGGAACTGCCCCGCGGCCCTGCAGGACACCCCGGCCCGTGCCCGGGAAGACAGCCAGGCCCTGATCGAACGCTGGCACGGCAAGGGCCGTCTGGGCTACACCCTCACCCCGCGCTTCGCCCCCACCTCATCGCCGGCTCAGCTGGCGGTGGCCGGAGAACTGCTGGCCTCCCGTCCCGACCTCCACCTGCAGACCCACCTGGCCGAGAACCGGGCCGAAATCGCCTGGGTTGAACACCTCTTCCCGGAACAGCCCAGCTACCTGGGCGTGTATGAACACTTCGGGCTGGTCGGACCACGGACGATCTTCGGCCACGGCATCCACCTGTCCAAGGCGGAGCGGCAGCGCATGGCAGCCGCCGGAGCCGCCGTTGCCTTCTGTCCCACCTCCAACGCCTTCCTCGGCAGCGGCGCCTTCGACTACGCCGCCAGCACCGCCGCCGGCCTGCGCGTGGGCCTCGCCACCGATGTGGGCGGCGGCACCGGCTTCAGCCTGATCCGCACCCTCGCCCACGCCTACGAGGCCAGCCAGACCCACGGCACCCCCCTATCCGCCCTGCGCGGCTGGTATCTCGCCACCCTCGGCGGCGCCCGCGCCCTCTACCTGGACGACCACATCGGCAACTTCCAGCCCGGCCGCGAAGCCGACTTCACCGTACTCGACTGGACCGCCACCCCCGAACTCGCCTGGCGCATGGACAGCACCCGCAACCTGGCGGAAAGACTGTTCGCGCTGATGATCCTGGGGGATGAGAGATGCGTGGAGGCGACGCATGTAATGGGGGAGAAATGCACCTCGAGCGACAAGAAAACAACCGTGAGCTGATGGGGGGCAAACCCAAGCCGGCACGGGTGGTTTTTGAGGCCATCGTGTTTGTCCTGCGCACCGGCTTGCCGATGGAAAGCGCTTCCTGGAATGGGAGAAAGCGGGCTTCTTCGAGGCGCTGTGGCGTGCCGGGCTGGCGGAGTACGATGAGTTGGAAGGCATCGCCTGGCGCTGACAAAGTATCGATGGGGCGATGATCAAAGCACCGGAATGATGTGACGCAGTTGGAGGCGGTGCTCGCGGCCATTCAGGTCAAGCGTCCAGCGCCGCCGAAACGGCGCTCGAACCACCTGGCGCACGCTGCGGGGCGCCAGGGCGGGCAAGCGCCCGCCCCGCGCCTAGCAGCGAGGTCGGTCAGCCATCGCCGTTATCGGCCGGACCGCGCCGCCCGCCGATGAAGGCAGGCGCCAGCGGTGGCAGCTTTGCAGCACAACCGGCCTCGGGCTGCAGTGGCCCGGCCCCCAGGGCCACCGGCAGCACGCCAGCCCACACCGGGATCGCCATGTCCTCGTCGGCGTCCTCCGCGCCCCAGTTGCGGATCTTGGCCACCGCCTCGTCGAGGGCGATGCGCAACAGGCGCGTCCCCGCCAGCTCAGCCGGCGACGGCGGACGCACCTGCGCCGCGCGGCCCGGGCTGACGTGCTCGACGAAGGCCCGAAAAGCCGCCGCCTTGGCCGTCGGGTTGTCCTCGGCCTCGAAGCGGCCGTAGATCGCCACCGAGCGGTAGTTCATCGAGTGACGGAAGGCCGAGCGGGCCAGCACCAGCCCGTCCAGGTGGGTGATGCTCACGGCGCATTCGTGCTCCAGCAGGGTCTGGACGAGGCGCGAATTGTTGGCCCCGTGGATGTACAGAAAATCCCCCTCGCGCCAGCAGGCCATCGGCAGGCAATGCACGCTGCCGCCCTGGTTGAAGGCGATCTGGCAGACCAGCGCCTCGTCGATGATGGCTCGGATCGTGCCGGCATCATGGTGGGCCCGCTGGGGTCGGCGGCGGACTTCGGTGCGTGTGGTGTGCGACGGCGAGGGCATGACGTGCTCCTTGAAAAGTGAGCCTCCAGCATAGCCGCGTCGTGGCACCATCCATGGAACCACCCCGCAGCGCCTGCACGGAGCCAGATGTCCCTCGAACTCGACCTCATCCTCGCCGTCCTCGACGACGCCCCGCCCGCCGGCGAGGCGCGCCAGCTGCGCCTATACCAGACGCTCAAGGCCGCCATCCTCGACGGGCGCCTGCCACCGGGCGCCCGCCTGCCCGGCAGTCGCCAGCTCGCCACCGACCGGCGCATGGCCCGCAACTGCGTGCTGTTCGCCTACCGGCTGCTGCTGGCCGAAGGTTTCGTGGAGGCCGATCGGGGCGGCACCCGGGTGGCCGCGCTGCCGCTGGGCCAGCCGGGTGCCGCGGCGGGGGCGCCGGCCGGCGCAGCCGACATGCTGTCGCGCCGCGCCCGCGGGCTGCCGCCGGTGCAGCGCGGCGAGAGCCTGCTGCCCTTCGCGCCCGGCGTCTCCGACCTCAACGCCTTTCCGTGGCGCAGCTGGGCGCGCTTCCTGCAGCAGGCCTGGGGCGAGGTGAGCGCGCGCCAGCTGGCCGACGCCGAACCCGGCGGCGAGCCCGAGCTGCGCCGGGCGGTGGCCGGCTTCCTGTCGGCCCGGCGCGGGGTGGCGTGCACGCCGGAGCAGGTCTTCATCGTCGCCGGCGGGCAGGTCGCCGTCGACGCCTGCGCCCGCCTGCTGGCCGACGACGGCGACACCGCTTGGCTCGAGAACCCCTGCTACGCGCCGGCCCGCAACGCCATGCAGGCCGCCGGCCTGAAGATCGTCGACGTGCCGGTGGACCACGACGGCATGGCGCCCGACCCGGCGCTGTGGCAGGCCGCCCCGCCGCGCCTGCTGTTCGTCACCCCATCGCACCAGTATCCGCTGGGCAGCGTGCTGAGCCTGGAGCGCCGGCTGGACTTCCTGCAGCGGGTGCAGGCGGGCGGCGGCTGGCTGATCGAGGACGACTACGACAGCGACTTCAACCACGCCCAGCCCGGCGCCCGGCCGCTGCCGGCCATCCAGGGCCTGCGCCCGGACGCTCCGGTGGTTTATGTGGGCACCTTCAGCAAGCTGCTCTACCCGGGCCTGCGCATCGCCTACATGGTGGTGCCGCGCTGGGCGGCGGCCGGGCTCGGCGAGGCGATCCGCAGCCTCTACCGGGGCGGCCAGGCCGTCGAGCAGCGGGCCCTGGCGCACTTTCTGGAGAGCGGGCAGCTCACCCGCCACCTGCGCCGCATGGGGCCGATCTACCAGGCGCGCCAGCAGGTGCTGCGCAGCGCGCTGGCGGCCCATTTCGGCGACGCCTGCCCGGTGCTCGGCGGGCAGGCCGGGCTGCATCTGGTGCTGCGCCTGCCGGACGGCCCGCCCGACACCGCAGTGGCCCGGGCGGCCTGGGCGCAGGGCGTGGCGGCTCGCCCCCTGAGCGCCTACTACGCGGGGCAGGCTGGCGCCAACGGCCTGCTGCTCGGCTACGGCATCGCCGAGGAAGCGCGCATCCCCGAGCTGGTCGGCCGGCTGGCGCAGGCACGCAGAGGGTTAATGGGCTGAGAGACTGAAGGGCCTGGCTCAACCGCTGCCCACCGCCGCAGCGGGCGGGCGGCCAGCTCGGCCAGGGCAGCGGCGAGCCGGGCCAGACCGGGCGACGAGGCCAGCCTGGGGAAGGTCAAGGTGGGTGGTCTGGAGGTGGACACCAGCAAGATCGGCAAGGTCGATGGGCTGACCCTCACCGATGCCCTGCGATTGCTGCATGAGCACGCTGGCCAGCCGGTGGCGCTGATCATCGACGAAGCCCAGCACGTCCTCACCAGCAAAGCCGGTGAGGCGGCCATGACGGCCCTCAAATCGGCCCGTGACCAGCTCAACCAGCCCGGCGTGGTGAACCTGATGCTGGTGATGTCGGGCTCCGACCGCGACAAGCTTCTGCACCTCGTCAACACAGCCGGCGCGCCGTTCTACGGTTCGCAGATCCAGCGCATGCCGCCCCTGGGGCCCGACTTCATCGCTCACATCGCCGCCCTGATCGAAGCCCAGCGGCCAGAACTCAAGCCGGTGGATCAGGCCCTGCTGCTGCAAGCCTTTGAAGTGTTCGGGCATCGGCCCCAGTTCTTCATGGCCGCCCTGGGCCAGATCCTCAGCCCGCTGGCAGCCCTGAGTAGGCGCTTCGAGGTGGGCTTGCTGGGGGCCGCGCAGCACCAGCAAGCCCAGATGGACGCGGACTACCTCGGGCTCAAGCCCACCGAACAAACCGTGCTGTGGCGCATGCTGGAGCAGGGCCCGCGCTTCCGCCCCTACGACGCCGAGGCGCTACGCTTCTACCGCGACAAGACCGCCCACCCCGTGAACGCACCCCAGGCCCAGCGGGCCCTGGAAGCCCTGCACCAGCGCATGCCTGCCCTGGTGTTGAGGTAGCGTACGTTCTCGTGGTTGTGGGGCGGCACCACCGGGACGACGCGGGTCACCGGCATGCCGGCCTTCACCAGCTCGTCCTTCTTGCGCGGGTTGTTGCTGAGCAGATGCACCGAGCGCACGCCCAGGTGCTTGAGGATCTCGGCGGCGCAGTCGAAGCTGCGCACGTCTACCATCTGGGACACCATCGTGGCCGAAGGCAAGGAGATGGGGCATCATGCCGTGCTCCTTCAAGGCCTGCGAAGAGTGCGGCGTGCGCCCCCCTCATCGATACCGCCGGCCACGGCCGGATGGGCATCGGCAGCGGCGTGGTGCATGACTCGGTAGACACCGACGAGTGGGCCGAATGCTGGCTCAAGGCACGCTTCCTGAGCGGGCTCGCCGATGAGCCGGGCGTATCATCGGACCTCGCCAAAACCCCACCCGGGAGCCTCCGTGATCGACTACCGCATTGACACCCCGCTGGCGCTTGCCGACATCCTCCGCGTGCTGGACGCCTCCGGCATCCAGCGCCCCACCCACGACAGCGCCCGCATCGGGCGGATGTTCAAAGCCGCCGACATCGTCGTCTCGGCCTGGTCGGGCGACACCCTGATAGGCCTGTGCCGCGCGCTCACCGACTTCAGCTACTGCTGCTACCTGTCCGACCTGGCGGTGGACCAGGCCTTCCAGCGCAGGGGCATCGGCAGCGGTCTGGTGGAGCGGCTGCGGGCCGCCCTCGGCGACGAGGTTTCCATCGTGCTGCTGTCGGCGCCGGCGGCGATGGGTTATTACCCCGGGCTGGGCTTCGCGCCGGCGGGCAACGCGTTCGTGCTGAAGAGGACGCGCTAATCCTGATCGGCGAATTTGCCACTGCTGTTTTGCCTGCGCACATCAGGTGCTCGATGGCGCTGGGATCGTCGTCCGATCCGGTGTTTTTGTTCGCTGATGGAGACCAACGGCTTTCCGTTGTTTGGCGTTTCGCTGGCCGGGTCGCGCCCCGGCGGGCGCCCTGCTTTCTTGCTTCGCCAAGAAAGCAGGCAAAGAAGGCGACCCTGCTTCACCGGTCGTCGGCTACGCCGCCGACTCCCCTGCTCTGCTCGGCGGTTCAGAAGGGGCTTTGAGCAGACACCGAGCCTTTACTGAAGCGGCTTGTGTAATCAACGAGCCAAACCGCGCCCCGATTTGCTATGGCTAGGTCACCGTCATCTGTGGAGTTTTTGCGTGGCTTGCAGCTGCGTTGTTGTGGTTTTGTAGGGGCGACCTCAGTCGCCCTCAGCCGGAAAAATCAGGGTAGATCCCGGGTTTTACCTCCGCGGGCGACTGAAGTCACCCCCACATAAACCGGCCCCATCCACATAAACCTTGCATCGCACAAGGTGCAGCGTCGGGTTGATGCATTTCCACCTTTCCGCTTTTCGCTTTTCCGCCGATCCCACCTTACCGCCCTGCAACGCTCGGTGACTCCGAAAAGCCCCTTCCGAGCCGCCGAGCAGCACAGAACCCGGCGGGGATGTCCGGCGCGGCTGTTTGAGCCCGCGTAGCGGGCGAGTTCCGCGCCGGCCGCCGGGGGCGAGCAGCGCAGGGAAGTCCTCTGATCAAGCAACGCTTGAGCAGAGGACCGGTGAAGCGGGGTCGCCTTTCTTGGTTACTTCTTTGGCGACGCAAAGAAGTAACACGCCCGCCGGGGCGGGACCCGGCCAACGAAACGCCAAACAACGGAAAGCCACTGGTCTCCATCAGCGAATCGCAATCCATCCGCACACCGCAGTCCCCACCACTTTTGGTGCCTCCCCCTACCCCACCGCCGCGTTTTGGTGCAGGAATCCAGCCCCCCTGCGCCCTAAACCCTTGATTTGCTGCAGCGCACGATCTGGCATGCTTCGTGCACCACAAAAGGAAACTTTTTTTCCTTTTAATGCAAATCGGGAGGTAACGGAAATGACAGTTCACCAGCACGGAATGCCGGTCGGGCAGATGCCTGCCGGCGGTATGTATGGAGCGGCGCGCCATGAAACTGATTAGCGCAATCATCAAGCCGTTCAAGCTCGACGAGGTGCGGACGGCCCTCAACGTGGTCGGGGTGCAGGGCGTGACCGTGACCGACGTCAGGGGCTTCGGGCGCCAGAAGGGCCACACCGAACTGTACCGGGGCGCCGAATACGTGGTGGATTTTCTGCCCAAGGTGAAGCTCGAGGCCGCGGTCCCCGACGCGCTGCTCGACGAGGCCATCGCGGCCATCGAAAAGGCCGCCGCCACCGGCAAGATCGGCGACGGGAAGATCTTCGTCATCGATCTCGAACAGGCCATCCGCATCCGCACCGGCGAGACCGGCGGCGAAGCCCTCTGAGGAGAACTCCCATGAAACGCTTATTCGTTTTTGCGACCCTGCTGCTTGCGATCCTGTTCACCGCCCCGGCGTGGGCCGAGGAGGCTCCCGCGGCCGCTGCGGCCGTCACCGCCGTGGCTGACACCGCCGCAGCCGCCGCTCCGGCGGCGCCCGTCCCCAACAAGGGCGACACAGCCTGGCTGATCACCGCCGCCCTGCTGGTGGTGATGATGGCCATGCCGGGCCTCGGCCTGTTCTACGGCGGCATGGTCCGCACCAAGAACATGTTGTCGGTGCTGATGCAGACCATGGTGGTGTTCTGCCTGCTCGGCGTGCTGTGGGCCGCTTATGGCTACAGCCTCACCTTCACCGACGGCAATGCCTTCATCGGCGGCTTCGACAAGCTGTTCATGAAGGGCGTGACGCCGGACAGCGTGGTGGGCACCTTCACCAAGGGCGTGGTGCTGCCGGAGTACATCTTCGCGGCCTTCCAGCTGACCTTCGCGGCGATCACCCCGGCGCTGATCGTCGGCGGCTTTGCCGAGCGCATCAAGTTCTCGGCGGTGCTGATCTTCGCGGTGCTCTGGTTCACCTTCTCCTACATCCCGATGGCCCACATGGTGTGGTACTGGGCTGGCCCGGATGCCTTCACCTCCGCCGAGGCGGCCGAGAAGGCGGGCGAGTTTGCCGGCTTCCTGTTCAACAAGGGCGCCCTCGACTTTGCCGGCGGCACCGTGGTGCACATCAATGCCGGCATCGCGGCGCTGGTGGGTGCGCTCGTGATTGGCCCGCGCATCGGCTACCGCCGCGAATCGATGCCACCCCACAGCCTGACCATGACCATGGTCGGCGCGTCGCTGCTGTTCGTCGGCTGGTTCGGCTTCAACGTGGGCTCGTCGATGGAAGCCGGCGCCACCGCGGGCCTGGCCTTCTTCAACACCCTGGTGGCGACCTGCGCGGCGACGGTTGCCTGGACGGTGGCCGAGGCCCTCCTCAAGGGCAAGCCGTCAATGCTGGGTGCAGTCTCCGGCGCAATCGCCGGCCTGGTGGTAATCACCCCGGCCTGCGGCCTGGTGGGGCCGATGGGCGCCATCGTCATGGGCTTCCTGGGCGGCATCGTGTGCTACTGGGGCGTCAATGGCCTGAAGCGCATGCTGGGCGTGGATGACAGCCTCGACGTGTTCGGCGTGCATGGCGTCGGCGGCATCCTGGGGGCCCTGCTCACCGGCGTATTCGCCTCGCCGGAGCTGGGCGGCGCCGGGGTGTGGGACTACGTGGCGAACGCCCCTGGCGTCTTCGACATGGGCAACCAGATGATCGCCCAGGCCTGGGGCGTCGGCACAGCGGTGCTGTGGTCCGGGGTCGTATCGTACGTGGCCTTCAAGCTGATCGACGTGACCATCGGCCTGCGGGTCAGCCCCGACGACGAACGGGAGGGGCTGGACATCACCACCCACGGCGAATCGGCCTACCACACCTGAGCCGGGGGCCCTGGCCTGCGATGGTGGCCGTGCAACGCCATCACCGCAGAGCCCGCGGCGACCAGCCAGCGCTGCACGGCCCCGGTGCCCGACCGGCCACCGGGGCCGTGTCATGTCCGGGCCTGTGCCCGGTGGGCGCGGGCGTCAGGCCGCGTCGGCGGCGTTGGGATACATCAGCACGCTGAGGAAACGGATCGGGCAGCGGGTGAGCTTCTCGGGGCCATGGGGAATGTCGGCCCGGAAGGTGAGCGAATCGCCGGGAGTGAGCACGTAGGTGTTCTGCCCGTGGCGGTACTCGATCTCGCCTTCGAGCATGTAGATGAACTCGGTGCCCGGGTGCTCGAAGATCGGGAAGGTCTCGGACTCGTGGTCGATGGTGATCAGGAAGGGCTCGAAGACCTTGGTCGGGCCCTGGTCGTAGGCCAGCAGGTGGTAGGTGTGGCCCTTCTTGGTGCCGCGCCGCACCACCTCCATCCCCTCGCCGCTCTTGACCAGCTGGGCGCTGCCGTCGCGCACGTCGTAGCCGCGGAAGAGGGTCGCGATGGAGACGCCCAGCGCCGCCGCCAGGCGCGACAGGGTGTCAAGGCTGGTGGCCGTCTGGGCGTTCTCGATCTTCGACAGCATGCCCCGGCTGATGCCCGCCAGGTTGGCCACGTCGGCGATGGTCAGGCCGTGTTTCTGGCGCAGGTCGCGGATCGTGTTGCCCAGGTAGCGCTCCAGGCTGCCGGAATTATCGGCGTCACTCATGGGTTTTCTCCCCTGAAAAACGATGTCGGAATTATTGCACAGACGGCACGTGTTTCACCCCAGGAAAAATAGTTGACTTGCTGCATTGCAAGATGCACCATGTGCAACATTAGTTCTTCACATGAACTTTCGACGGAGTTGAACCCATGCCATCGAGTCGTCGTTACACCCTCTCCCTGTCCTGCCCCGATCGGGTCGGCATCGTGGCCGCGGTGAGTAGTTTCCTCGCCAGCCACCAGGGCTGGATCACCGAGGCGAGCCACCACGCCGACGCCGAAGCGAAGCACTTCTTCATGCGCCAGGAGATCCTCGCCGACTCCCTGCCCTTCGGCATCGACACCCTGCGCGACAAGTTCGCCCCCATCGCCGCCGAGTTCGCCATGGACTGGCGCATCAGCGACTCCGCCCGCAAAAAACGCGTGGTGATTCTGGTCTCCAAGCAGGAGCACTGCCTGTACGACCTGCTGGCCCGCTGGCAGGCCGACGAGCTGAACATCGAGATCCCCTGCGTGATCTCTAACCACGAGACCTTCCGCGGTTTTGTGGAATGGCACGGCATCCCCTTCCACCACGTGCCGGTGACCCCCGACAACAAGCCCGCCGCCTACGCCAAGGTGGCCGACCTGTTCCGCGAGGCCGAGGGCGACGTGATGGTGCTGGCCCGCTACATGCAGATCCTGTCGTCCGAGCTGTGCGAGAGCTACCCGGGCCAAATCCTCAACATCCACCACAGCTTCCTGCCCAGCTTCGTCGGCGCCAAGCCCTACCACCAGGCCTACACCCGCGGCGTGAAGCTGATCGGCGCCACCTGCCACTACGTGACCAGCGAGCTCGACCAGGGCCCGATCATCGAGCAGGACGTGATTCGGGTGGACCACTCCGACGCCCCGGACGACCTGGTGCGCTACGGCAAGGACATCGAGAAGGCGGTGCTGGCCCGAGGACTCCGCTACCACCTCGAAGACCGGGTGCTGGTGCATGGCAACAAGACCGTCGTTTTCCGCTAACCGCCACTGAGGACTCCACCATGCCCTGGCGACTGCTGCGCTTCGCGCTCAACAAGAAGCATCCGGAACCCCGGATGTTCACCCACCACGACAAGCTCAAGTCGAGCTACGACGTGGTGATCATCGGCGCCGGCGGGCACGGCCTGGCCGCCGCCTACTACCTGGCCCGCGACCACGGCATCACCAACGTCTGCGTGCTCGAGAAGGGCTACATCGGCGGCGGCAACACCGGCCGTAACACCACCATCATCCGCTCCAACTACCTGACCCCCGAGGGCGTCAAGTTCTATGACGAGTCGGTGAAGCTGTGGCAGGACTTGTCCACCGAGTTCGACCTGAACCTGTTCTACGCCAACCGCGGCCACTTCACCCTCGCCCACACCGACTCGGCCCTGCGCACCATGCGCTGGCGTGCCGAGGTGAACAAGCACTACGGGGTCAATTCGGAAGTCGTCGGCCCCGAGGCGGTGAAGGAAGCCGCCCCGATGATCGACCTGTCCTGCGCCGGCCACGCCCCGATCCTCGGCGCGCTGTACCACGCGCCCGGCTCGGTGGCCCGCCACGACGCGGTGGCCTGGGGCTACGGCCGCGGCGCCGACCAGCGCGGCGTCGAGATCCACCAGCAGACCGAGGTGCTCGGCATCGACGTGCAGGGCGGCAAGGTCAAGGGCGTCAAGACATCCCGCGGCTACATCGCCACCAACAAGGTGCTGTGCGCGGTGGCCGGCTCCACGCCGCGCATCCTCAAGATGGTGGATGTCAAAACGCCGCTCTACATCCACCCGCTGCAGGCTATGGTCAGCGAGCCGGTCAAGCCCTGGCTCGACCCGATCCTGGTGTCCGGCAGCCTGCACGTCTATATCAGCCAGTCGGCCCGCGGCGAGCTGGTGATGGGCGCCTCCCTCGACCCCTACGAGCTGCACGGCACCCGCTCGACCCTGGACTTCGTCGAGGGCCTCAGCACCCACATGCTCGAGATGTTCCCCTTCCTCTCCAACGTGAAGGTGATGCGCCAGTGGGCCGGCATGGCCGACATGACGCCCGACTTCGCCCCGATCATGGGCAAGACCCCGGTGGAAGGCTTCTACCTGGATTCCGGCTGGGGCACCTGGGGCTTCAAGGCCACCCCGGTGTGCGGCAAGACCATGTCCCACACGCTGGTCAATGACACGCCCCACCCGCTGATCACCGGCTTCTCCCTCGAGCGCTTCCGCAATTTCGCCCTCACCGGCGAAAAGGGCGCGGCGAGTGTAGGCCACTGAGTCGGTCACTGAGAGGAAACCGCCATGAAGATCCTGACCTGCCCCCTCAACGGCCCCCGCCCCGTCTCCGAGTTCTTCTACTGGGGCGAAGTGCGCCCGATGCCCGAGCCCACCACCGCCAGCGACGACGAATGGGCGGACTACGTCTTCAACCGCAACGGCGCCCCCGGCGTGAAGCGCGAATGGTGGTGCCACACCCCCAGCAACACCTGGTTCATCGCCGAGCGGGACACCGAGAAAGACGTCGTGCTCAAGACCTACTTTTACCCGGGAGAAGAATGATGCGATTGCCCGCCACCAGCGGTGAGTGGATCGACCGCTCCAAGCCCGTCGAATTCAGCTTCGAAGGCCGGACCTTGAAGGGCTACGCCGGCGACACCATCAGCTCCGCCCTGTGGGGCGCCGACGTGCGCGTGCTCGGCCGCAGCTTCAAGTACCACCGGCCGCGGGGCGTGCTGTCCCTGGCCAACCACGACACCAACGCCCTCCACCAGTGGGGCGACCAGCCCAACCTGCGCGCCGACGTGACGCCCCTCGTGGCCGGCATGACGCTCACCGCGGTGAACACCTTCGGCGGCCTGGCCGAAGACAAAGGCCGCTTCCTCGGCAAGATAGCGCGCTTCCTGCCGGTCGGCTTCTATTACAAGGCCTTCCACACCAAAAAGCTGTTCCCGATGTGGGAGCGCATGTTCCGCGCCATGACCGGCCTCGGCGCGGTCGACCTGGCCAGCCCCCCACGTATCACGCCCAAGGCCTACGACTTCTGCGACGTGCTGGTGATCGGCGCCGGCCCCTCCGGCCTGTCCGCCGCCCTGGCCGCCGCCGCCCAGGGCGCCCACGTGGTGGTGGTGGACGAGAACGCCCGCCCTGGCGGCAGCGCCGGCTACCAGCTCGGCAACGACAGCGGCCGCCGCCGGCTGCTGGCCGAGCTGCTGACAAAGATCGCCGCCGAGCCGCGCATCCGCGTGCTCACCGGCACCTACGCCGCCGGCTACTACAAGGACCACTGGATTCCGCTGGTCAGCGCCGACCGGATGCTGAAAATGCGTGCCGGCAGCGTGGTAGTGGCCAGCGGCGCCTTCGAGCAGCCCGCCGTCTTCCGCAACAACGACCTGCCCGGCGTGAT
>NZ_JAQUVG010000103.1 GCF_028693495.1 Zoogloea sp.
CAGCCAGTGGTTGAAGTAGTCGCCCATGTGGTAGCCGCAGAAGGGCAGCATGGCGAAGGGGTCGCGACGGACCACGCCCTGGGCGCCGAAGGCGGCTGCGGTGGTTTCGGAGCCGAGGGTGGCTGCCATGTAAACGCCGAAATTCCAGTTGAAGGCCTGGTATACCAGCGGCACGGTGGTGGCACGGCGACCGCCGAAGATGAAAGCGGAGATCGGCACGCCGGCGGGATCTTCCCAGTTGGGGTCGATGGACGGGCACTGGCTGGCCGGGGCGGTGAAGCGGGAGTTGGGGTGGGCGGCCTTGCGGCCGGTCTCCCGGGCGATCTCCGGGGTCCAGTCCTTGCCTTGCCAGTCCACCAGGTGGGCCGGTGCTTCCTTGGTCAGCCCTTCCCACCACACGTCACCGTCGTCGGTCAGGGCGACGTTGGTGAAGATGATGTTCTCGCGCAGGGTGGCCAGCGCGTTGTAGTTCGTCTTCTCGGAGGTGCCGGGGGCAACGCCGAAGAAACCGGCTTCCGGGTTGATGGCGTAGAAGCGGGTGCTGCCATCGGCTTCCTTGCGCGGCTTGATCCAGGCGATGTCGTCGCCGACGGTGGAGATCTTCCAGCCGTCGAAGGACCTGGGCGGGATCAGCATCGCGAAGTTGGTCTTGCCGCAGGCGGACGGGAAGGCGGCGGCCACGTAGGTCTTCTCGCCCTCGGGGCTTTCGACGCCGAGGATCAGCATGTGTTCGGCCAGCCAGCCTTCGTCGCGGGCCATGTTGGAGGCGATGCGCAGGGCGAAGCACTTCTTGCCGAGCAGGGCGTTGCCACCGTAGCCGGAGCCGTAGGACCAGATTTCGCGGGTCTCGGGATAGTGGACGATGTACTTGACGGTCGGGTTGCAGGGCCAGCGGGAGTCTTTCTCGCCGTGGGCCAGCGGGGCGCCCACCGTGTGCACGCAGGGCACGAATTCGCCGTCGGTGCCGAGCACGTCATAGACGGCCTTGCCCATGCGGGTCATGGTGCGCATGTTGGTGACCACGTAGGGGCTGTCGGAGATCTCGACGCCGATGTGGGCGATGGGAGAGCCGAGGGGACCCATGGAGAACGGGATCACGTACAGGGTGCGGCCGTGCATGCAGCCCTTGAACAGTTCGTTCAGGGTCTTGCGCATCTTGGCCGGGTCTTCCCAGTTGTTGGTGGGGCCGGCGTCGTCCTTGTGCTGGGAGCAGATGTAGGTGCGGTCTTCCACACGGGCCACGTCGGACGGATCGGACCAGGCGAGGTAGGAATTCTTGCGTTTTTCCGGGTTCAGCTTGATGAGCATGCCGGCTTCGACCATCTCGGCGCAGAGGCGGTCATACTCCTCCTCGGAGCCGTCACACCAGACGACGCGGTCAGGCTCGGTCAGGGCGGCGATCTCGGCCACCCACTGTTTCAGTTTCTCGTTCTTGACGTATTCGGGAGCGGCGGCGATGGCGGCTTCGGCAATGCTTTGAGACATCTGACGATTCTCCAGGACGTTACGGATGCGTTGTTTCTGTTTTGCCGGCGCGGGAGCTGTTGCCGGCTGGGTCATTCGCGTCTTTGGGCCACCGGGGCGCGGCGCGTATTATTGGTCGGTCAATCAGGGCTAACCCGATTGAGAGAGGCCGGGATTATGCCACGGAACCGGGGGCGGCAACATCCATCCGTCAGCCGCCTCGTGCTGCGGGTGCCACGAATTGCCGTAAGGTGAGTTTGCTTTCATGATGTCGTCTGGATCACATAACCAACAACATAGAGGGAGAACACAATGGATGAACAGATTCGTCAGGCGGCGCTGGAATATCACCGCCTGCCCAAGCCGGGCAAGATTGCGATTGCGCCCACCAAGGCCCTGACCAACCAGCAGGATCTGTCACTGGCCTATTCGCCCGGCGTGGCGGCCGCCTGCGATGCGATCGTGGAGGATCCGGCGGAGGCGGCCAGCCTGACGTCCCGCAGCAACCTGATCGGTGTGGTCACCAATGGTACGGCGGTGCTTGGACTGGGCAACATCGGTCCGCTGGCGGCCAAGCCGGTGATGGAAGGCAAGGCGGTGCTGTTCAAGAAATTTGCCGGCATTGACGTGTTCGATCTGGAGATCGACGAACCGGACGCTGACAAGCTGATCGACATGATCGCCGCCCTGGAGCCCACCTTCGGCGGGATCAACCTGGAAGACATCAAGGCGCCCGAGTGCTTCTATATCGAGAAGAAGCTCCGGGAGCGGATGAAGATTCCGGTTTTTCATGATGACCAGCATGGCACGGCCATTGTCGTCGGTGCGGCCATCCTCAACGGCCTCCACCTGCTGGGCAAGGATCTGTCGAAGGTGAAGCTGGTCACGTCCGGCGCGGGAGCGGCGGCGCTGGCCTGTCTCGACCTGTTGGTGATGCTGGGCATCCCGGTCGAGAACATCTGGGTCAGCGATATCGAGGGGGTGGTCTATGAGGGCCGCACCGTGCTGATGGACCCGATCAAGGCCCGTTATGCCAAGCACACCGATGCCCGCAAGCTGGGCGAGATCATCGAGGGGGCAGATGTGTTCCTCGGCTTGTCGGCTGGTGGTGTGCTCAAGCCCGAGATGGTGGCCAGGATGGCGGCGCGCCCGCTGATCATGGCTCTGGCCAACCCGACGCCCGAGATCCTGCCCGAAGAGGTACATCGGGTGCGCAGCGATGCAATGATGGCGACCGGGCGGTCGGATTATCCGAACCAGGTCAACAACGTGCTGTGCTTTCCCTTCATCTTCCGGGGGGCTCTGGATGTGGGAGCCACCACGATCACCGACGCGATGAAACTGGCGGCTGTGAAGGCCATTGCCGAGCTGGCGCGGGCCGAGTCTTCGGACATCGTGGCCGCTGCCTACGGCGAGAAACTCTCCGGTTTCGGCCCTGAGTACATCATTCCCAAGCCCTTCGATCCGCGTCTGATCGTCAAGATTGCCCCGGAGGTGGCCCGTGCGGCGATGGAGTCCGGTGTGGCAACCCGCCCGATTGCCGATTTTGAGGCTTATCGCCAGCAACTTAACAACTTCGTCTGGCAGTCCGGCCTGGTTATGAAGCCGGTGTTTCAGGCGGCCAAGAAATCTCCCAAGCGGATCATCTTTGCCGAAGGGGAGTCCGAGCGGGTGCTGCGCGCCGTGCAAACGGTAGTGGACGAGGGGCTGTGCCGCCCGATCCTGATCGGTCGTCCGGATGTGGTGGTGCCCAGCATCGTGCGCTATGGCCTGCGCCTGCGTCCCGAGCTGGATTTCGAGATGGTGGATCCCGACAGTGATCCCCGCTTCGATCAACTGGCCACCCACTATCATTCGCTGATGGAGCGCAAGGGGGTTTCGGTGGATTATGCCAGGCGGGAAGTGCGCCGGCGCACTACCCTGCTGGGCTCGCTACTCCTGAAGTTCGGCTATGGAGATGGCCTGATCTGTGGCACCTATGGCATGCACGGGCTGCATCTCAAGTTCGTCGAGACGGTGATTGGTCGCCAGACCGGGGTGCGCAACTTTTATACGATGAACCTGCTCTCCCTGCCGGCGCGGACGGTCTTTCTGTGCGATACCTATGTGAACTACGATCCGACGCCGGAGCAGGTGGTGGAAATGACCTACCTGGCCGCGGAGGAAGTGCGTCGTTTCGGCATCCATCCGCGTATTGCCCTGCTGTCCCACTCCAGTTTCGGCACCGATAATTCTCCTACCGCCGAGAAGATGCGCAAGGCGCTGGTGATGCTTCACAACGAACACCAGGACCTGGACGTGGAAGGAGAAATGCACGGGGATGCGGCGCTGGATGCCGATATCCGCAAGCAGATCTTTCCTAATGCCCGAATGTCCGAGGATGCCAATCTGCTGATTTTCCCGACCCTGGATGCGGCCAACATTGCCTTCAACCTGCTCAAAACAGCCGCGGGGGAGGGCATGACCATCGGCCCCATCCTGCTCGGTGCAGCGAAGCCGGTGCATATCCTGACCGCCACGGCCACCGTGCGGCGGATCATCAACATGACCGCCCTGACGGTGGTGGAAGCGGGGCGCTGAGTCACATTCCCTGTCCTTGCACCCGCTCATGCCGTTAAACTCCGTGACGTTCATCACGGAGAGGCAGCATGGCGGGGGGCAGGACAGCACTGGTTCTGACGGGCGGTGGTGCCCGGGCTGCTTATCAGGTCGGGGCGCTGCTGGCCATTCGGGAGGTCTGGGGAAGCAGACCGGGCAACCCCTTTCCGATTCTCTGCGGTACTTCGGCAGGTGCGGTCAACGCCACCGCCCTAGCCGTTTTCTCGGCGGACTTCAGCGACGCGGTGCGCAAGCTTGCCCATATCTGGCGGAATTTCCGGGTGGATGAGGTTTACCGGGCAGATCCGCTGGCAGTGGCCCGCTCGGTTGTCCACTGGAGTTCCACGCTGTTTCTTGGCTGGCTTTACCGGGAATCCCCCCGTTCGCTGCTGGACAACGCGCCCCTGCGGCTCCTGCTGGAAACCCAGCTGGATTTTGGTGCCATCGACCGGGCCATTGCGGCGGGGCACTTGCGGGCCCTGTCTGTCACGGCTTCCGGTTATACCTCCGGGGAGAGTCTGGCGTTCTTTCAGGGAGGCGATGACCTGCAACCCTGGCGCAGGACTCAGCGGATCGGGGTGCGTACCCAGATTCAGGTGGAACACTTGATGGCTTCCAGTGCGATCCCCTTTGTCTTTCCCGCGGTGCGGATCAACCGGGAGTTTTTTGGGGATGGTTCCATGCGGCAACTGGCGCCCATCAGTCCCGCCATTCATCTGGGGGCAGACCGCATCCTGGTGATTGCCGGGGGGCGGCGTTCGGAGGAAGCGCGGCAGCGCAGCGATGCGTATCCGAATCCGGCCCAGGTGGCTGGGCATGCCCTGTCGAGCATCTTTCTGGACGGACTGTCCATGGATCTGGAGCGTCTGGAGCGAATCAACGACACCCTGGCCTATTTCACGCCGGAGCAAAGGGAGGCTGCCGGTGTGCCGCTCAAGCCGATCGAGACCTTTGTGATCGCACCCTCTCAGCGCCTGGATTACCTCGCCGTCCGCCATCGGGACCGCTTGCCGGGTGCCTTGAGCCTGGTGTTGCGTGGCGTGGGTGCGTTGCGCAAGAACGGTTCCGTGCTGCTTTCCTATCTGCTGTTTGAAAAGGAGTACACCCGGGCCCTGATGGAGCTGGGCTACGGGGATGCCATGGCCCGGCGCGCAGAGCTGGCGTGTTTTCTTGGTGTTGAGTCAACTCCTGATGATGCGCGCGTTCCTGTGGTGGCCAAACTTGAATAAAGCCGCAAAAAACCACTCACAAGCAACTTCAAATATTTACAATAAGCCCTTATTTTGAATAGGGTCTGTGCCGTTATGCGTTTGTCGGCCCCATTTCTCGAGACGAGACCCTAGCCGGCTGTCCTGAAGCGACTCCTCCAGTGAGTTGTCCGTCATGATGCCGTTAGAATTTTTATGGCTTGCCAGCTGAGCTGGCAGGCGACAGACTGACTCGAAAAATCATGAAAATCCGCAAGACCATACTTTCGCTATTCAGTGTCTTTGCCCTGAGCAGCATGGTGTCCGGGCCGGTCGACGCTGCCAGCCAGCGTCAAGCCAGATCTGCCCAAGCTTCCAAAACTGCCAAGGCGCCACAAAAAGCACCCAAGGTCGCTGTCCAGTCGCGGGCTGAGCGTCGCCTGGCCAAGGCCACGACCCCCAAGGCCAGGGCGGTTTCTGCCAGAGAGCGCGCTCCGGTTGCGAAGGCACCCCACCGTCTGCCCGCGGCGGCGATTTCACCGGAGCTGGATCACGACGGCAACCCCTTGCTCCATTCGGCTGCCTTCGTGATCGCCGATCAGGCGACCGGCAGTGTCCTGCTTGAAAAAAATTCCGAGGCAGTGCTGCCCATCGCTTCCATCACCAAACTGATGACGGCGATGGTGGTGCTGGATGCCCGCCTCAGCCTTACGGAACATCTGAGCATCGCCCAGGACGATGTGGATACCCTCCGCAACAGCAGTTCCCACGTGCCGGTGGGCACCGAGCTGTCCCGGGAGGACATGCTGCGCCTGGCCCTGATGTCCTCCGAGAACCGGGCGTCTTCGGCGCTGGCCCGCAACTATCCGGGTGGGCTTCCGGCGTTTGTGAACGCCATGAACCGCAAGGCCGCGTCCCTGGGTTTGCGCGAAACCCGCTTTGCTGACAGCACCGGTCTTAATTCCGCCAACGTTTCCAGCGCCCGCGATCTGGTCAAGATGGTTTCGGCGGCCTCCCGCTATCCGCTGATCCGGGAGTTTTCCACGACGGCCAACTATATGGTGTCCCTCAATGGGCGCCAGCGTCAGTTCAATAACACCAATGCGCTGGTGAGCAGCCCGGACTGGCAGATTGGTGTTTCAAAGACCGGCTTCATCAACGAGTCGGGCAAGTGCCTGGTGATGCAGGCCTGGCTGCTCAACAAGCCGATGATCATCGTCCTGCTGGACTCGTTCGGGCGTTATACCCGCGTTGCGGATGCTCAGCGGGTCAAGCGCTGGCTTGAAAGTGCGGCGGTCCAGCAAAAGCTGGCCGTGGCCTCCCGCGGGCCGGCCACCTGACGATCCGGATCCTGGCCATCCTGCCGGACGTGTGCCTGGCGGGATGGCACGACCTCTGCCGTCCATCGTCAGACCGGATTCAAGGCCAGTGTCGTGAGCCGTATCAGCCGGCCATGGGCGGAATGTAGCCCAGGGCCTGGGAAATCTGGTCGGCTGTCTGGCGGATCAGCGGGGCCCAGTCCGGGTCGAAGCGCTCGGATGGGGTGGACAGGGAAAGTCCCGCGATCAGTTCGCCGCTGTCGTCCCGAATGCCGGCTGCAATGCAGCGGACCCCGTTTTCCACTTCATCCAGGTCGTAGGCCACGCCGTGGCGCCGGACCTTGTCCAGTTCCTTTTCGAGGGCCGGGAGTGTGGTGATGGAAGTGGGTGTGGTGCCCGGCAGACCGGTGCGTCGAGCGTATTCCCTGACCTTCGGGGTGCCATCTTCCAGCAGGAAAAGCTTGCCGGTGGCGGTGGTGTGGAGCGGTGCCCGGGCGCCCACGATATGGACCACCCGTACGGCGGATCTGCCGCTCGAGGTTCGCTCCACATAGACGATTTCGTCTCCCGCACGGATGCCTAGATTGACGCTCTCACCGGTGGCTGCATGGAGCTTGAGCATGGCGGGCATGGCGGTTTCCCTGAGGGAAATCCGGCTCTTGACCAGACTGCCCAGTTCGAGCAGACGGATCCCCAGGCGATATATCCCGGCATCGCTGCGTTCGACGAAGCCGCTGGTGGTCATTGCCCCGAGAATGCGGTGGGCAGTGGAGGGGTGCAGCCCGGTATCTGCCGCCAGCTGCTTGAGGGTGACGGGGTCGGGATGCTGGGCCAGAACGTCGAGGAGCTTCATCATGCGCTCGATGACCTGGATGGAATTCTTGGCGGTTTCTTGCGTGGTGGACAACGGGTTTTCTGCCTGCAATTCAGGGATGGGGAATGTTAGCTCAGGGATGGCATTTCGCCTAATGAAATGCCGGGCTGCGTTACCAGGGGCGTCTCTGAGTGCCTTAAAAGGGGTGGTCGGGATGCTGACGCGGGGTTTGCGCCCGGGGAGGGGCTGTTGCGAGGCTTTCCGGGCCTGGGCTTTGAGGGTCAGCCCTGCAGGCCATGCCCCATCATCCTCACCAGGATGCCGATCATGGCGCCCAGCACTGCGGGTTTCCAGACTTCAGCAACCCGCCGGCCGGCAGAGATCAGGACGGCCACTCCGGGGACGTCGAGAGGCTGGATCAGGAGTCCCGCGGCAGGGCCGTTGAGGGTGGCTGCAGTCACCGTGCCTGCCCGGATCATCTCGTCGATGATGCCCATCATGGCGGTGCCCCCTGCCAGATACTTGGTCAGGGTGGGCAGGATCAGCGCCGGGTCGGCGCCGATGCTCAGGAGGGTGGGTGACAGGAGCCCGCTGAGCAGGTCGATGGCCCCCAGGCGTCGCAGGGCCAGCATCACGGTCAGGGACAGAACGAGCATCGGGATGGCGCCGACGGCAATCTTGAAGGCTTCTGCGCCGGCCCGGTTGATGACGTCGAGGACTCCTTTGGCGCTTTCCGCCACCGGGTGGTGGAGGGTTTCATCGACCTTGTGTTCCTCTGCCGGCAGGGTTCGCCCGAAGCCGTAGTAGGTGGAGGCGGCCGCAGCCAGCCCGCCCACCAGGGACCAGAGCAGGACAGGGCCGAAGTGCAGGCCCATGGAGGTCATCGGGATGGAGGCATTGGCCTGGGCCATGGCCATCACCATCGCCAGGGTGGCGGCCAGGTGGCGGCTGGAGGCGCCACGCTGGTCCATCATGGCCAGGGTGGCTACCGGGGCTGCAAAGCTCACGAAATTGATCTGGACGGCGGCAAAGATGCCGAGTCCGGTCAGGCCCACCGGGCGCAGGGCTGGCGCGAGCCGTGCCACCAGCCAGTCCAGCACACCCCGGGCTTCCAGCAGGCGCATCAGGGAGAGCATGACGACCATCACAGGCAGTAGCACAAAGAAGGACAGTTCGACCGCAGAGCGGCCTGCGCGCAGGATGACGTCGATCAGAATATCCATGAGGATGCAGCAGCAGAAAGCAGACGACCCCGATTATCGGGGCCGCACAGGACCGCAACAAGCTGAGGGGAACCCTGATTGCCGCCAGGTTTACCGCAGCAGTGGGGCCAGCAGAGGCAGCAGCCAGGGGAGGGCGATGGCGGTGAGAAGGCCATTGAGTCCCATCGCCAGGGCTGCGAAGGCGCCTGTCTGTTCATTGATCTGGAAGGCTCGCGCGGTGCCGATGCCGTGGGAGGCGAGCCCCATGGCGAAACCGATGCTGGCGTCGTCCTTGACCCCGATCCGCTTGAGGAGGCCGGCGGCGAAAACGGCACCGAAGATGCCGGTCAGGATCACGAAGACCGCGGTGAGGGAGGCCAGCCCGCCCAGGCGTTCGGCGATGCCCATGGCGATGGGGGTGGTGACTGATTTGGGGGCCAGGGAGGCCACGGTGGGACCACTGGCTCCGAGCAGGGCGCCGATGGCGTAGGCCGACAGACCGGCGGTGAGAGAGCCCACGACCAGGGCGATCAGCAAGGGGCCGCTCATGGCGAGCAGTCGCTTGAGCTGCCCATGCAGGGGGATGGCCAGGGCCACCGTGGCGGGACCCAGGAGGAAATGCACGAACTGGGCCCCATCGAAGTAACGCTGATAGGGGGTGTCCGTGACCAGCAGCAGGGCCACCAGCAGGCTCACCGAAAGCAGCACCGGATTGACTGCCGGATGACCGCCGGAGCTGCGGTGCAGTGCCATCGCCAGCAGATAGACCGCCAGGGTCAGGGCCAGCCAGAGCAGGGGTTGGGCAGATAGATACACCCAGATTTCGTTCATGCTGCCGGTGCTCATGAGCTCTCTCCCTGGCGCCGTCCGCGGGTCAGCAGATGCAGGGTCATTCCGGTGGCGATCAGGCCCAGCAGGGTGCTTGCCACCAGGGCGATGGCGATGGGCCAGACTTCGTCGGCCAGGCGTCCCACGTGGAGCATCACTCCGGTGCCGGCTGGGATGAACATCAGGGAGAGATTCTGCAGGAGGGTGGTGGAGGTGTCTTTCAGAGGGACGCTGGGGCCACCGCGGATGATCAGCCACAGGAGTAGCAAGGCCATGCCGATGACCGGTCCGGGGACGGGGAGATGCAGGGCCACACGAAGGGCTTCTCCTGCAAGCTGGAAGGTGAGCAGGAGGGCAAGGGCGGCGATCATGGCGGGGGCTCCATCAGAAAGGACGAAGGGCCGCGCACTGCGCGGCCCTTCGTCCGTATTGGCGTCGGATTTTACTTCTTGGCCTTGGCGCTGCGGGCAGCCTGCATGAAGTTGTCGTAGCGGTTTTCAGCCACGGCAAACCATTGCAGCTGTTCGTCGCGGAATTTTTTCCAGGCCTCGTAGACTTTCCTGAACTTGGGATTGCTTGCCGCGGTTTCCTCGTAGAGGTCATTGGCCGCCTTGTAGGCTGCCGCCATGACTTCGTTGGGGAAGGGGCGCAACTGGGTGCCGGAGCCAACCAGCTGCTTCAGGGCGACCGGGTTCTTGGCGTCGTAGCGGGCCTGCATTTCGGCGTGGGCGTACATGCCGGCATCTTCCAGAATGGTCTGGTATTCCTTCGGCAGGGAGGCCCAGTGCTTCTGGTTCACGTAGAGGGTGATCTGCGGGCCGCCTTCCCAGAAACCCGGGTAGTAGTAGTACTTGGCAACCTTGTTGAAGCCCAGCTTCTGATCGTCGTAGGGGCCAATCCATTCGGCCGCATCGATGGTGCCTTTTTCCAGCGCCGGGTAGATGTCGCCGCCCGGGATCTGCTGGGGCACCACGCCCAGCCTGGCCAGGACCTGGCCGGCAAAGCCGCCGCAGCGGAACTTGAGGCCTTTCAGATCCTCGACGGTCTTGATTTCCTTGCGGAACCAGCCGCCCATCTGGGCTCCGGTGTTGCCGCAGGGCAGGTTGACGATGTTGTAATCCTTGAAGAACTCACGCATCAGCTCGAGACCGCCACCTTCCATCATCCAGGCGGTCTGCTGACGGCTGTTGAGACCGAACGGGACTGCGGTATCAAAGGCGAACGTGGGATCCTTACCGACGAAGTAGTAGGAGCAGGTGTGCCCCATCTCGACGGTCGCATCCTTGACGGCATCCAGTACGCCAGGGCCGGGAACGATTTCGCCGGCAGCGAAAACCTGGATCTGGAACTTGCCGCCCGTGGCTGCAGCAACCCGCTTGGCCATCACTTCGGCTCCGCCGTAGATGGTGTCGAGGGATTTCGGGAAGCTGGAGGCCAGACGCCACTTGATGGTGGGCAGATCCGCAGCCAGGGCGGGGGCGGCAACGGCACCGGCTGCGACACCCGCACTGGCTTTTTTGATGAATGAACGACGTTCCACGTTGTCTCCTCTTGGGAATCGCTACGAAAGGTGAGCTTGATTATTCATGAGCCCTGCAGGGCCGCACAGTCAGAGGAAACCCTATGACGCTGTGCCGCATGGCAGGCTGCCGTTCTCCCCAGGCCTCTCTCTGCTCGGGGAGGACGGGCGTGGCGCGCTATTTGCGCCCCTTGGCGATGCGGGCGGCCTGCATGAAGTTGTCGTAGCGGTTCTCTGCCACCGCAAACCACTGGACCTGGTCCTCGCGGAATTTCTTCCAGGCGTCGTAGATCTTCTTGAACCTGGGGTTCAGGGCTGCGGTTTCCTCGTAGAGCTCGGTGGCGATCTTGTAACCCGCCGCCATGATCTCGTTGGGGAATGGACGTAGCTGGGTTCCCTGGCCGATCAGCTGCTTGAGGGCCACCGGGTTCTTGGCATCGTAGGTCGCCTGCATCTGGGCGTGGGCGTAAAGACAGGCATCTTCCAGGATGATCTGGTATTCCTTGGGCAGGGAGGCCCAGGCCTTGGCGTTGACATAGAGGGAAAGCTGCGGACCCCCTTCCCACCAGCCCGGGTAGTAGTAGTACTTTGCGACCCGGTTGAAACCGA
>NZ_JAQUVG010000104.1 GCF_028693495.1 Zoogloea sp.
TGGACTGTGCCGCCTCCGAGTTCTACAAGGATGGCAAGTACGAGCTGGTGGGCGAGGGCCTGTCCCTGACCTCCGCAGGCTTCACCGACTACCTGGCCACCCTGGTCGAGAAGTTCCCCATCGTGTCCATCGAGGACGGCATGGCCGAAGGTGACTGGGCCGGCTGGAAAATCCTTACCGATCGCCTCGGCAAGACCGTGCAGATCGTGGGTGACGACCTCTTCGTGACCAATACCCGCATCCTGAAGGAAGGCATCGAGAAAGGCATCGCCAATTCGATCCTCATCAAGATCAACCAGATCGGCACCCTGACCGAAACCTTTGCCGCCGTCGAGATGGCCAAGCGTGCCGGCTACACCGCGGTGATCTCCCATCGTTCCGGCGAAACCGAAGACTCCACCATTGCCGACATCGCCGTGGGTCTGAACGCCATGCAGATCAAGACCGGCTCCCTGTCCCGTTCCGACCGTATCTCCAAGTACAACCAGCTGCTGCGCATCGAGGAAGATCTTGGCGATACCGCCTTCTACCCGGGCGTATCCGCCTTCTACAACCTGCGCAAGCGCTAAGCACCGTGCGGGGGCCGGTCGGCTGTAATGGCTGACCGGCCTTTTTTCATCCTGTTTTCCCTAATCCATGCGCTGGCCTGTCACTATTCTCATTTTTCTGGCCCTGGCCCTGCAATACCCCCTGTGGATCGGCAAAGGTGGCTGGCTCCGGGTCTGGGAGGTGGAGAAGCAGCTGGCTGCTCAAAAGGACGCCAATCTCAGGCTTGAGCAGCGCAATACCGGCCTCGAGGCTGAGGTGCGGGATTTGAAAACAGGCTATGAAGCCATCGAAGAACGTGCCCGCTTCGAGCTTGGTCTGACCAAGCCGGACGAAGTCTTCGTTCAGACCCCCCTCAGCAGGTAGGGTGCTCGTGGATCTCGACCCAGCGGGTCGTTTCCCCTGAACAGTCCGGCCTGTCAGTCCCTCCGGTAGAGCCGGAAATTTTCTGCCTTGCGACCTCCGCCGAGCCGGCGCTCCCAGATCAGCTGCCATTCCTTGGGGATGTTCCTGATGGACCCGCTGGAAGCATAGGCGAGCAGCAGCCGGCACTCCGAATTGCTGAGGAAGGGCTGGGTCCGGACGTTGGCGAAGTAATCCAGGGCAGCCCGCTGGGTGTCTCCCAGACCCTTTCGAAGGATGCAGCCGGGCGCTTGGCGGGAGAGTTCCCTGCTCAATTCGGCGGCAATCGGCTGGTAGTTCTTGGTGTGGGCAAACCAGGGCTCCCAAAGGGTGACGGCCAGGCACCACAGCAGGGTCATCCCCAAAGCCCAGTTGGTGGTGCTCCGCAGGGCTCCACGGCGGGTGAGCATGGGCAGGATCACGATCGCCGAGCTGATCAGGAGTGCCAGCAGCACGTCCATCCCCATGGCGGTTCGCTGGAAGTCGGGCGCCAATCTGGCCACCTGACGGGCCAGACCTGGTGGCCAGGCAAAGTGGAGCGCACTCCAGCCCAGCCAGACCAGGATGGCGAAAAACACGAAGGTCATCGTCCCGAACCAGTCGAAGGCATTGGCTGCTCCTCGGCGCAGGGATCCGGCACCCAGGGCGGCCAGCAGCGTCAAAGGGGGCAGGACCGGGAGAATGCTTGCTGCTCGGAGCCCGCCCGTGGTGGCCACCAGCAGGAGCGCAAGCAGGCTGGCCACCACGGGCAAGGCTATTTGCAGGGTCGAGATGCTGTGCCGGTTGCGCCACAGGGCCCAGCCGGCAATGGGCCACAGGGGCCAGGCAAACCAGCCCAGCAGCTGGAACAGCGTGCTGATCCGGGTCAGGTGCTGGCTGTGAGGGGTCATGGAGAGTACTTCGGCGTTCCACCACAAGGGCAACAGCTGGGGCTGGGTGGCGCGAACTCCCATGATCCAGAGCGCGATCAGCAGGCCGGACAGGCCCAGGGTGGTGGCAAGGCCCCCCAGCGCGCGGGGGGTCCGGCAGTGGGGAGAAAGCAGGGGCGGGATCAGGACAAGAGGCAGGGTGAGACCCAGCCCGGAGAGGCCGCCCGCGAGAAAGGTGACGCCAATGCCCAGTCCTGCCTGGAGGCCTGCCCTCTGAGGCCGCTCGGAGAGTTCTCCAAGTCCTGCATAGCACAGTGCCATGCCTGCCAGCTGGGCCAGCATCGGCTGGGTTTCATGGGCATGAACGACGAGTCCCAGGCTGCCCATGCCCAGCAGGATGGCCGGGGCGAACGCTGCGGAGCCGTGGAGGCGACGGGCTGCGAGTCCGGTCCAGTAGAGGCTCAGTCCGGTAAAGATGCTGGAAGCCAGGCGGGCCGCATCATGCACGGGAAGGAGCCCGCCGAGGGCCTTGGCCAGGAGGGCGCCTATCCAGTAGTAGAGGGGGCCTGTGCCGAGGTAACTTTCTCCGGCGATTTCGGGAATCAGCCATTCACTACCTTGCAGCATGGCGTGTATTGGTCCCAGGTGCGTCAGGTCGTCACCTCGCCAGGGCAGGTGCCCGGTGGTGCCGACGAGCAGGTAGGTGGCCAGCAGGATGAGCAGCGACCAGCTTGCCAGCGGTGCGGATAACGCGAAGCGGGGGGCGGAGTCGTGCATGGCGTGGACGCTTGGGGTTCAGACAACAAAAAAGGCAGCCTGGGCTGCCTTTTCAGTGGGTTTGGCAACAGAGACGATGATCAGCCCAGGCGTTGCACGGAACCGTATTTCTGGCGGAAGCGCTCGACGCGGCCGGCGGTATCCACGATCTTCTGCTTGCCGGTATAGAACGGATGGCAGGCGGAGCAGACTTCCACGTGGTACTGGGGCTTGCCCATGGTGGAACGGGTGGTGAAAGTGCTGCCGCAGGAGCAGGTCACTTGCACTTCAACGTAATTCGGATGGGTATCGGCTTTCATCGCTTTATCCTTTGGTTACATGTGGGTGGTGAATTTGGCCACCCGGAAACCCGGCATTTTGAAGTATTTGAGCCCCTTGTGCAAGCTTGTTGACTTGCCTAAAGGAAGCGTGCCACGAAGGCACCCACGGTTTCGGGGGGGAGAGGTATCCAGGCTCGGTGATCGCTGCCAGGAATCCGCTGGATGTCCTGACCTTCTGCATTCTGCAGGCGTTCGATATGCACTGCCCGGTTGCCTTGAGGGTGAATCAGCTCCAGGCGGTCGCCGACTGCAAAGGCGTTCTTCGAGGCGATTTCGGCCATGCCCCGCTCGGCATCGAAGGCCACTATGTCCCCTACGTAAAGGCTGCGCCCCGACTCGGAGTGGCCGCGCAGGTAGTTCTGGGTTTCGTGGGGGGTATGACGCTGCAGGAAGCCGTCGGTGTAGCCACGGTTGGCGAGACCTTCGAGCTGGCCGAGGAGTGCCGGATCGAGGCCACGCCCGGCGACGGCGTCGTCGATGGCCTGACGATAGGCCTGGCAGGTGCGGGCGACGTAGTAGGGGCTCTTGGTGCGCCCTTCGATCTTGAGGGAGTCGATGCCGATCTCGACCAGACGCTGAACGTGCTCGATGGCGCGCAGGTCCTTGGAGTTGAGGATGTAGGTGCCGTGCTCGTCCTCTTCGATGGGCATGTACTCGCCGGCGCGCTTGTGGGGCTCCTCGATGAGATGTACGTCACCGGCACCGCAGGTCTTCGCCTCGTGGGTCTTGAAATCCCAGCGGCAGGAGTTGGTGCAGCTGCCCTGGTTGGGGTCCCGGTGGTTGAAGTAGCCGGACAGCAGGCAGCGGCCTGAGTAGGCGATGCACAGGGCGCCATGGATGAAGACTTCCAGTTCGGTGTCGGGGCAGTCCTGGCGGATGCTGGCGATTTCGTCGAGGGAGAGCTCACGGGACAGGATGACCCGGGAGATGCCAGCCATTTTCCAGAAACGGACCGCCGCGGCGTTGACCGTGTTGGCCTGCACCGACAGGTGAATCGGCATTTCGGGAAAACTCTCCCGGACCATCAGGATGAGACCCGGGTCGGACATGATCAGGGCATCGGGCTTGAGGGCGATGACCGGTGCGATGTCCCTGATGAAGGTCTTGATTTTGGCGCCGTGGGGATAGATGTTGGCGACCACGTAGAAGTGCCTGCCGAGTGCCCGGGCCCGGTTGATGCCATCGGCCAGCACAGGCAGGTCACCGAAATCGTTGTTGCGGACGCGCAGCGAGTAGCGGGGTTGACCGGCGTAGATGGCCGTGGCGCCAAAGGCAAAGGCGGTGTCGAGCATGGCCAGGGAGCCGGCCGGAGCAAGGAGTTCGGGAGTCTTCACGGGCATGAGTGGTGCGGCGGTGGGGCGTGCCGGGGTACGGGTTTCAGCGATGGGTTTCCAGGGTGGCCTGCCAGCGGGCCAGGGTCGGGTTCTGGTCGTCGAGTTGATGCTGAAAGACCTGTTCGGCCATGTCCAGCATGGCTTTCTGTTCTTTGGTCAGAAAGCGGGGGAGTTGAGTCTCGAAATGGGCGATCAGGTCGCCAGGGGAGCGTGCTCCCCGACCTGGATAACCGGCGCCTGTCAAACGGAACCGGGGCTCGGTGAAGGCTTCCGGCAGCAGGATCTCCCGGATGCCGTCCAGGGTCGGGACCTCGATCTGGCCACCGGCAAGGAGACGGAAGATGCTGACCGGGACCTGAACATGTACATCCAGGTGCTCCAGACGGAACAATGGGTGGGGGTCGATGGAAAGACGGAGATAAAGGTCGCCGGGTTCGCCATCTTGCGGGGCGGGACCGCCCTGGCCAGTGACGCGAACCTCCTCCCCCGGGAGCAGTCCGGGAGGAATCCGTACGTCCAGCTGGCGGTTTGCCGGAAGCCATCCACGCCCCTCGCAACCAGGGCAGCGGCAGTCTGTGGTAAAGCCCTTGCCGGCACAGGTCTGGCAGGCGGACAGGCCATTTGCGCCCCGGATTCGTCCGCTGCCGTGGCAGGCTCCGCACATGGTGGTCCGGCCATAACTGCGCTTGCCGCTCCCCTCGCAATCGGAGCACGCGCTGCGGCTCTCCACAGAGATGGTTACACTGCATCCCCGGGCGGCTTCAGCAAGACCCAGGGAGATTTCCATCCGGCGATCTTCGCCTTTTGGCCGCCGGGGCTCGGGTGATCCGGTTTGCGGGGGGGCTTCGCCCGGGGATGGACTTGCGGCCTGGATCAGGCGTTCGAACGCCTCCCGTACAAGACGGAACTGGTCATGGGCCTGGGGGTCCGGGTTGCGGTCCGGATGCCAGCGCATGGCCAAGCGCCGATAGGCGCGCTTGATTTCGGCAGCACTGGCGCCCTGCGGGAGACCCAGGATTTGGTGAAAATCGACGGCAGACATGTGCGTATTCTAATCGTCCGCGGGGGTTTGTTGCTGGAAAGGGTGGTGATGATCAAAGTGTTGATGCTGTTCTGTGGGGTGTTGCTGGGGGGGATTGTCCCGCTCGTCGAGGCCGCAACCCTGAGGGTGGGACCTGCCGAGCGCATCCGCAGTGTGGCTCAGGCAGCGAGGCTGGCCAGGGATGGCGACACCGTGGAAATCACTGCCGGCACCTACGTGGGGGATGTGGCCGTCTGGAGCCAGAAGCGCCTGACCATCCGTGGTGTCGGGGGGCGACCGCGACTGTTGGCTGGCGGGCGCAGCGCTGAGGGCAAGGGGATTTGGGTGATCCGTGGTGACGAAGTGACGGTGGATAACATCACTTTCGAGGGGGCGCGGGTGCCTGCCCGCAACGGAGCGGGGATTCGCCACGAGGCTGGTTTTTTGTGGATCCGCAACTGCCGGTTTCGGGATAACGAAACCGGCATCCTGACAGGGAATGAGCTTTCCCTGTCATTGCGGGTGGAGGATTCGGAGTTTTCCCACGGGGTGGATGCGTCGCCGCGGATCAGCCACCTGCTGTATGCGGGACGTATCGGGCGGCTGGAGGTGAGGGGGAGTACCTTCCATCATGCGGTGGTTGGACACCTGATCAAAAGCCGGGCGCAGCTCAGCATCGTTGAGTACAACAGCCTGTTCGACGGAGAAGGGGGCAGGGGCAGTTATGAGCTGGAGTTCCCTGAGGGCGGGGTGGCGGTGGTGCTGGGCAACCTGATTGGTCAGTCTCCGGGGACGGAGAATCCCCGCATGCTGGCTTATGGCGCCGAGGGGCTGATTTACCCTGACAACCGGTTGTATGTGGCCAGCAATACCTTTGTGGACAATTTACCCAGCGGCGGTGAGTTCATCGCGCTATGGTCTCCCGAGAAGGTGAAGCTGCAGGTTGTGAATAACCTGTTTGTGGGTGGTTGTGCCCAGAGGGCCTGTCCCGAAGGGCTGGTCAGCCATGGGCGCAGGGGCGTGTTCCAGGAAGAGCGCTCAGGCGGCAGGGGCGACCGGGAGGAGGAGGGCAATGTCCTGGTGCCGGAGGGGGCCGCACGGGTCGTTCTGGCGGATCAGCACTACCGTCCATCCATGGCTCATCGCTGGCCGGCGAAGCCATTGCCAGAGCCCGCAGAGGGAGAGCCTGACCTGGTTCCCCGTCGCCAGTACCGGGCTCCGGTGGGCAGCCGCTCCCTCGGCAGGCGCAGCGAGTTGCGCGCTGCCGGAGCCTTCCAGCCCTAGCTGCCTTCCGTCCTGCGACGATCCTGGCGGGTTTCCTTGAGGAGTTCGATCCGTCCGTCTTCGTGGGTGACTTCCAGCTTGACCGCAAACCCCCACAGGCGGGCCACATGCTTCAGCACTTCCTCGGACTCCCCGTGGAGTGGCCTGCGTTTGTAAGCCTGGTGACGGAGCGTCAGGGAGCGATCACCCCGCAGGTCCACGTTCCAGACCTGCAGGTTGGGTTCCCGGCTGCCCAGGTTGTAGTTGTCGGACAGGATTTCCCGGACCCGCCGGTAACCCGCTTCATCGTGGATCGCGGAAACCTGCATCTTGCTTTCCTTGTCGTCGTCAAGGATCGCGAACAGGCGGAAGTCGCGCATGACTTTGGGGGACAGAAACTGGGCAATGAAACTTTCGTCCTTGAAGTTGCGCATGGCGAAATCAAAGGTTTCCTGCCAGTTGCTCCCGGCAATATCGGGAAACCAGCGTCGATCCTCGTCGCCAGGGTTTTCGCAGATCCGCCGGAGGTCTGTCCACATGGCGAAACCCAGGGCATAGGGATTGATTCCCCGGTACCAGGGTTCGTTGTAGCTGGGCTGATAGATCACGTTGGTGTGGGAGTGGAGGAACTCCATCATGAAGCTGTCGGTCAGCAGGCCCTCGTCGTACAGGGTGTTGAGGAGGGTGTAGTGCCAGAAGGTGGCCCAGCCTTCATTCATTACCTGGGTCTGGCGCTGGGGGAAGAAATACTGGCTGACCTTGCGGACGATCCGTACGACTTCCCGCTGCCAGGGCTCCAGCAGGGGGGCGTTCTTCTCGATGAAGTAAAGGAGGTTTTCCTGGGGTTCGGAGGGAAAACGGCGTTCCTCCATGACCTGGGTCTTGGTCTGATGCGCCGGGAGCGTCCGCCACAGGTCGTTGACCTGGCTTTGCAGGTATTCTGCCCGTTCCCGCTGGCGGGTCAGCTCCTTGGTCAGGGAGAGCTTGGCGGGGCGCTTGTAGCGGTCTACTCCCACGTTCATCAGGGCATGACAGGAATCCAGAAGGAGCTCGACTTCTTCCTCACCGTGGCGCTCTTCGCACTCGGTCAGAAAGTTCCGGGCGAACAGCAGGTAGTCGATGATCGCATCTGCGCTGGTCCATTGACGGAACAGGTAGTTGCCCTTGAAGAAGCTGTTGTGGCCGTAGGCCGCATGGGCAATGACCAGGGCCTGCATCGTCATGGTGTTTTCTTCCATGAGGTAGGCGATGCAGGGATTGGAGTTGATGACGATTTCGTAGGCCAGGCCCATCTGGCCGCGCCGGTAGCCTTTTTCCGTGTGCAGAAAACTCTTGCCGAACGACCAGTGGTGGTAGTTGACCGGCATGCCCACCGATGAGTAGGCGTCCATCATCTGTTCGGAGGTGATCATCTCGACCTGGTTGGGGTAGATGTCCAGTCCGAATTCCCTGGCCACCCGGTCGATCTCCGCGTGATAGGCTTCGATCAGCTCGAAGGTCCACTCGCCCGGGGAGGGCAGGGGCTGCTTCCGTCGAACGCGTTTCGTGCTCATGCGAGTTTCTTCCTGAAGAGTTCCCGAAACACCGGATAGATATCCGGTAGACCTTCGATGTGCTGCAGCGCGAAATTGGGGTGGCCACCGGTGAGTTTCTCGTATTCTCGCCACAGGTTCTGGGGCTCGCCCGGAGTGATCTCGATGTAGGCGAAGTGCTGGACGAAGGGCAGGATGGTGTCGCTGAGCAGCTCCCGGCAGTGGGGCGAGTCATTTTCCCAGTTGTCTCCATCGGAAGCCTGGGCGCCGTAGATGTTCCAGGCGCCATTCAGATAGCGCTGATGGAGGATGTCGCGCATCATTTCCAGGGCACTGGAGACCACCGTGCCGCCCGACTCCCGGGAGTGGAAGAAGTCTTCCTCGCTCACCTCTTTGGCAATGGTGTGGTGACGGATGAAGACAACCTCGATGTGCTCGTAGGTACGGATGAGGAACAGGTAGAGCAACATGAAGAAGCGCTTGGCCGTGGCTTTCTTCTCCTCGTCCATCGACCCTGAAACGTCCATGATGCAGAACATCACGGCCTGGGTGGTGGGTTTGGGTATCTTGATCCGATTGTTGTAGCGCAGGTCGAAGGTGTCGATGAAGGGAATGGCCTCGATCTTTGCCCGCAGGATCCCGATTTCGTCCTTCAGCTGGAGAACCTCGGGATCGTCGTCCGGGCGGGTTTCGAGCAGCTCTTCCAGCTGCCTCTGGAGTTCCCGCAGCCGGCCCTGATAGGGGGAGGACAAGGCCAGCCGTCGTCCCAGGGCGCCCCTCAGGGAGCGGACCACATTGATGTTGGCGGGGGTGCCGTCGTTGGTGAAGCCTGCCCGCTGGGTCTTGTATTCGCTGATCCGGGCGAGCTGGGTCTTGACCAGATTGGGCAGGGCCAGGTCATCGAAGAACACGTCGAGAAATTCCTCGCGGGAAAGGTTGAAGACAAAGTCGTCTTCCCCTTCGCCGTCCTTGCTGGCCTTGCCCTTGCCGCTGCCCCCACCTCCGCCGCTGGGGGGGCGCTGGATCTGGTCTCCGGACGAGAACTGATCGTTTCCTGTGAAGACGTTTTCCCAGACCCCACCCTTGCCATGGTGGAACTGGGGCTCTGACAGATCCCGGGCAGGGATCGAGACACTTTCGCCGTTATCCAGGTCCTTGATGGAGCGACCGGCGATGGCGTCTGCCACCGCCTTGCGGATCTGGCCCTTGAACCGGCGCATGAATCGCTGCCGGTTTACCGCGCTCTTGTTCCTGCTGTCGAACCGGCGATCGATGATACGAACCATTCGAGCCTCCCGAATTATCTGCACGCGCTGCCGGCAACCTCATGATGGGGTCGCCGGCCCGCATCACGACGATTTGCGGACGCGCAGGTACCACTCACAGAGGAGGCGGACCTGCTTTTCGGTGTAGCCCTTTTCGATCATCCGGTTCACGAAGTTCTGATGCTTCTTCTGTTCATCACCGCTGGCCTTGGCGTTGAAACTGATCACCGGCAGGAGGTCTTCCGTGTTGGAGAACATCTTCTTCTCGATGACCGCCCGGAGTTTCTCGTAGCTCGTCCAGCTCGGGTTCTTGCCGGAGTTCTTGGCCCGCGCCCGCAGCACGAAGTTGACGACCTCGTTGCGGAAATCCTTGGGGTTGCTGATCCCGGCCGGCTTCTCGATCTTCTCCAGCTCATCATTGAGGGCGTTGCGATCCAGGATCTCGCCGGTGTTCTGGTCCCTGTACTCCTGGTCCTGAATCCAGAAGTCGGCGTAGGTGACGTAGCGGTCGAAGATGTTCTGGCCATATTCGCTGTAGCTTTCGAGATAGGCCGTCTGGATCTCCTTGCCGATGAACTCCGCGTAGCGCGGGGCGAGGAACTCCTTGATGAACGCCAGGTATCTGGCTTCGTGTTCGGGGGGATACTGCTCCTGGGCGATCTGCTGTTCAAGCACGTACATTAGATGTACGGGGTTGGCTGCCACCTCCCGGTGATCGAAGTTGAACACCTTGGAGAGCACCTTGAAGGCAAACCGGGTGGACAGGCCGGTCATGCCTTCATCGACGCCGGCATAGTCCCGGTATTCCTGGTAGCTCTTGGCCTTGGGGTCGGTGTCTTTCAGGTTTTCCCCGTCATAGACCCGCATCTTGGAGAACAGGCTGGAGTTTTCCGGTTCCTTGATTCGCGAGAGCACCGCGAACTGGGCCATCATCTTGAGCGTGTCCGGGGCGCATGGCGCCTGGGCAAGGGAACTGTGGGCCAGGAGCTTGTCGTAGATCCGGATCTCGTCGGATACCCGCAGGCAGTAAGGCACCTTGACCGTGTAGATCCGGTCGAGGAAGGCTTCATTGTTGCGATTGTTGCGGAAGGCGACCCATTCCGATTCGTTGGAGTGGGCCATGACGATTCCATCGAAGGGGATGGCCCCGAAGCCTTCGGTACCCTTGTAATTGCCTTCCTGGGTGGCCGTGAGCAGGGGGTGCAGGACCTTGATGGGGGCCTTGAACATTTCCACAAACTCCAGCAGGCCCCGGTTGGCCAGGCACAGACCGCCCGAGTAGGAGTAGGCATCCGGGTCGTCCTGAGAGTATTGCTCCAGCTTGCGAATGTCGATCTTGCCCACCAGAGACGAGATATCCTGGTTGTTTTCGTCCCCCGGCTCGGTCTTGGCCACTGCAATCTGTCGCAGCACGGAAGGCCGTAGCTTGACCACCCGGAATTTGGTGATGTCTCCATTGAACTCCTGGAGTCGTTTGACCGCCCAGGGGCTCATGATGGTGTTGAGGTAGCGGCGCGGGATCCCGTAATCTTCCTCAAGAATCGCACCATCTTCTCCGGCGTTGAACAGGCCAAGGGGAGATTCGTGAACAGGTGATCCCTTGATTGCGTAAAAGGGAATTTTCTCCACCAGGCTCTTGAGCTTTTCCGCAAGGGAGCTTTTGCCTCCTCCCACTGGACCGAGCAGGTAAAGGATCTGCTTTTTTTCCTCCAGCCCCTGGGCGGCATGCCGGAAGTAGGACACGATGTTCTCGATGGATTCCTCCATTCCGTAAAAGTCCCGGAACGCAGGGTAGATCTTGATCATCTTGTTGGAAAAAATCCGCGACAGCCGGGGATCCAGGCGGGTGTCGACCAGTTCAGGTTCGCCTATGGCCTCCAGCATGCGCTCTGCCGAGGTGGCGTAGGCCATGGGCTCGGATCTGCACAGTTCCAGGTACTCCTGGATCGACATTTCCTCTTCCCGGGCCGACTCGAAACGGGTCTGGAAGCTGGTGAAGATACTCATCTGAAGTCTCCTGGAGCAGTCACCCGGTCCCGGCGCCGGGTTCGCCAACAAATCATGCTGCGAGAAATGGCTTCTTGCTGCGGATGCATGGGCGTCGAGCAGGAAATGACGCGACGGCACAAACCGTACTCCTGTTTCATTCCGTGTGAGGCGTGAAAGGGG
>NZ_JAQUVG010000105.1 GCF_028693495.1 Zoogloea sp.
GGCAACCGAGGCAGAGCTGGCTGGTTATCGCCACCGTCTTGAAGAACTCGTGGATGTTCGCACGCGGGAGCTCGAGGCTGCCTACCAGCAGTTACAGGTGGCCAAGGACGCAGCAGAAACCGCCAACGTGGCCAAGAGTGCCTTTCTGGCCAACATGAGCCATGAAATCCGGACTCCCCTCAATGCAATCACTGGCATGGCGCACCTGCTGCGCCGGGCTGGCTTGGCAGCAGAGCATGTAGACCGGCTCGACAAGATCGATGCCGCGGGCCAACACCTGCTGGATATCATCAATGCCATTCTGGATCTGTCCAAGATCGAAGCCGGCAGGCTGACGCTGGAGAAGGTGCCCCTGTCGGTATCCCAGGTGATCGAGAATGTGGCCGCCATGATTGCGGACAAGGCCCAGGCCAAGGGGGTGGCCCTGGTGCTGGAAGTGTCGAGCCTGCCTCCCGTGGTGCTGGGGGACCCGACCCGCCTGAAGCAGGTGCTCCTCAATTACGCGAGCAATGCGCTCAAATTCACCGAGCAGGGCAGGATTGTCTTGCGGGCGGCGCTGGTGAATCAGGGAGCGCAAACCCTCTGTATCCGTTTCGAGGTGGAAGATACCGGTATTGGCATTGCACCTGCAGTGATCAGCACGCTCTTTCAGGATTTCGCCCAGGCAGACAGCTCCATCACCCGCCAGTTTGGCGGTACCGGGCTGGGCCTGGCCATTGCCCGCAGGCTGGCAGGCCTGATGGGCGGTGAGGTGGGGGTCCGCAGTACCCCTGGTCTCGGGAGCACCTTCTGGTTTACTGCGACGGTGCAGCGGGCGGAAGTGCAGGAGTCGATCCCTGGCACGGCGGCGCTGCCGGACGCTGAGCTGGCCTTGCAGCAACTGGCGATCCGGCATGCCGGCAAGCGGATTTTGCTGGTGGAGGATGAGCCCATCAATCAGGAGGTGACGCTTCTGATGCTTGAGGATACCGCCCTGCAGATTGATGTGGCGGAGGACGGCCTGGTTGCCCTGGAGCGGGCTGGGAGCGTGCGCTACGATCTGATCCTGATGGACATGCAGATGCCGCGCATGGATGGGCTGGAGGCGACTCGCCGGATCCGTCTTTTGCCCGGCTATGGGGCCACGCCCATTGTGGCGATGACAGCCAATGCGTTTGCGGAGGATCAGGCCCGTTGCCGTCAGGCGGGCATGAATGATTTTCTGGCCAAACCGGTCAACCCCGATACGCTGGCTGCCATGCTTCTCCAGTGGCTGGATGACCGTCCCCGGTGCTGAGAAAGGAAAGGGCCCCAACCGTTCCCGGAGGAGCCCTCTGACGGCAGCCGGGAGGAGCACCCGGTCTGCTGCGGGAATCAGTGGCGGCGGGGCGCCGGTGCGGGCGAATTGCCGTTCCGGGGGGGCAGATGACGGAAGGTGATTCGCCCCTTGCTCAGATCATAGGGTGACATTTCCAGGGTGACTTCGTCGCCTGCGATGATCCGGATATGGTTCTTCTTCAGCTTGCCGCCGGAGTAGGCGATCAGATTGTGACCGTTGTCGAGGGTGACACGATAGCGACCGTCGGGCAGCACTTCGGTAACGCTGCCATGCATTTCAATCAGTTCTTCCTTGGCCATGTGGGGCTCCTTGTGGGTGGCCGGTGGTCGCTCCACTAACCGTGCGGAGCCTGTCGGCCGCGGCCCGCCACCGCCTTGGTGGGCCAGGTTGCGCCACAGCCGCAGGGACCGGGCAATCTAAAATCGGCGCGGAATCAGCGGGCCGAAAAATCGGGTCAATCTGCCGCCAGCAGGCACGCAGATCAGGGCAGAGGAGATGGCCTGCGGCGGGAAGCCGAAGTGTGGGCCCAAAAGATTTAGGCCACCGGGGAGGGTGGCCTAAGTCCTGAATTCTAGGGTGGGGCGGCAGCAAGCGGAGTGCATCGCCTCAAAATAAAACGAACCTGTCTTCGAACCCAACGTAACCCTCTACCTGTTCGGATTGTCATGGAGAATGCTGCGGTGTGTCAAGGCAAGCTTCAAATACTGAAAACCTGCCAGGAACAAGCAAGCCTGCCCGAGGGTCGGGCCGGTAAATGGAGGTATTGATCGGTAAGCCCCCGGTCAATCCATCTTGACCGAGAGCCTCAAGGCGTAGCTGCGCCAGCCCGCTTCCAACGATACGGCGGCAACTCCCCGATCCGACTCTGCGGCTGAGTCGGTAGGCGCTGAGAATGGGTATTACCGGAATGGTGAGTGGAAGCCGCCAGAGCTGCGCTGCGGTTTGCCGGATCAGTCTTCGCTTTCGGCGGTGCCGTTGGCCAGTTCTTCGGCGGTGGCCGGGCGGACCGCGGCGACCGTGCAGGTGAAGACCAGGGCTTGGCCGGCCAGAGGGTGGTTGCCATCCAGGGTTGCCTCATCACCATTGATCTCGGTGACGCGGTAGACGATGACTTCGTCGTCGTCTTCTTCATCCGTTGCTTCGCCTTCCAGTTCCATGCCGACTTGGATTTCTTCGGGCAGATTGTCGAGGGGTTCGATCTGGACCAGTTCCGGGTCGTATTCGCCGAAAGCCTCGTCGGCGTGGAGCCGGACGGTTACCGTGTCGCCGATGGTCTTGCCGTCGAGCGCTTCCTCCAGCTTGGGAAACAGGTCGTCGTGGCCGCCGTGCAGGTAGATGAGGGGCTCCTTGCCGTCATCGACCTCCGCGCCTTCAGGGTTGGTGACACGGTAGTTGAGGGTGACGACGCTGTTCTTGATGATGTTCATGGGTACGGATTCCTGAATGATGGATCGAATGATGCGGGGCGGTCGATGCGGGTTCGTCGGCCTGCAGGGATGGGGTGCTGTAGTGTCGCAGGTAAAGATGAACGCTGGGGGGCTGGAGCGAACTGCAGCTTGGTCGCCCGCAACGGATGGCTTGGCCGGGGGAAAATGCTATCCGGAAATGGACCGGCCCACGGACTAAATGTCCGCGCAAAAAGATTCAGGCCACCCGAAGGTGGCCTGAATCCTTGAAATTCTTGGTGGGTTGTGAGTGGCTCGAACACTCAACCTACGGATTAAGAGCCCGAAAGCTTCACTTTGGACCGAGTACCTGTTCGCCTGAACGACGTTTCAGGGCGCGTGCAAGAGGGGCTGCGCCGGGCGCTCCTGGGATGACCTCTATCTTCAGGCAGAATGAACCCGTACTGCCATAAGTGTTTGTCCTTGCGATACGACCGGGGAGTCCGGAACGGTACCGGCACAGCGACCCAAAAGTCCTTGGTTCAGCATGGGTCTCATGGTCGGTGCCCGGCCTATAATCTAGCTAACCAACTCCGTCAGGATTCCCGCGATGAAAACCGTTCCCGTCTATGAGGCTAAAACCCGGCTCTCCGAGTTGCTGGCCGCCGTCGAACTCGGCGAGGAGGTCACCATCACCCGGCGCGGCCGGCCCGTTGCCCGGATCGTTGCGGCGGTGGAGTCTTCCGAGGCTACCCTGACCCAGCAGGAGCGGGTCGCCGGTACCTTTGCGCGCCTGCGGGAGATACGCCAGGGGCGGACGCTGGGCGGGAGCCTCCGTGAAGCGATTGAGGACGGCCGCGACTGATGCGTTTTGTCCTCGATAACTCGGTGGTCGTTGGGTGGTTTCTGGAGGATCAGGCCACCCCTTACGCGGATGCAGTCGGCGTCCTGCTCGAACAGGAACAAGCCGTCGTGCCCGCCTTGTGGGAACTGGAGTTTGCCAACGTGCTTCGGACTGCCTGTCGCAAGCAGCGGCTGACGGCGGATGAGGCGCATCAGATCATTGAGCAGATCTGCGCATTGCCCATTCTGATCGACCGGGAAACGCCGGGTCCCGCGGAATTGCTGGCCTTGGCGCTGCGCTACAACCTGAGCAGTTATGACGCGGCCTACCTGGAGCTGGCGTTGCGGCGCCAGATCCCGATTGCCACCAAGGATGCGCCGCTGCAGGCCGCGGCCCAAGCCACGGGTGTTGGGATTGTGCGCTGCTGAGAATGATGTTTACCAGAATCACCCCGGTCTGGGTGCATGTCCGGGGATGGGGGGAGCGGTCCATGTGGGTTCGTCGGCCTGGAGGGATGGGGCGCAGTAGCGTCGCAGGCAAAGATGAACCCTGAGGGCTGGAGCGAACTGTAGCTTGGTCGCCCGCAACGGATGGCTTGGCCGGGGAAAAGGCTACCCGGAAATGGACCGAACCACGGACTAAATGTCCGCGTAAAAAGACTTAGGCCACCCGGAGGTGGCCTAAGTCTTTGAAATTCTTGGTGGGTTGTGAGTGGCTCGAACACTCGACCTACGGATTAAGAGTCCGTGCCCCCTGCTTTCGTGCTGGCAGTGGGCGTGGGGATGCGGTCTGACGTGCTCTTGGATAAGCGGCTGGGACGGGTGAGGCGTGTATCGCCTCTATTTCCAGGGGCTGCGCAGGGTGCCGCTCATAAGTATATGTATTGTTGCTTGTTTTTCTTTGTGCTTGTCGCAGCGTCAGCAGGACATGAGTGATGTTTCCGTGCCGATAGACCGGAGCGAGACCGGGTATTCGCCGTTCTGATGGGGGGTGTTTCCCGTTGGTAGCGAACGCTTGAACCGGATGTGCATCGTTAGAACGGACCAGGGTTTGGATACTGCCAGGAACGGGCGAGGACCGGGGGCTCGGATCGGTGTCGGTTTGTCGATCTGGGTGTCGCTTGAGGGTGTGTGTCTTGGGAAGGGGAGTGGTAACTACTGAAGTTACACCGGGTGCAGGCAGAGGGACTGGCCGGGCATTGAGGTGGCTCTTGCAGGTCTGGTGTTGGGGAAGCTTTATGGTGGCTGCACGCGCTTGGCCTGCTGGGGGACCCCCTCGCGCATGATGCGCGAGGGGGGGGCTCACTTCGCGGGAGAGCTCCCTGCATCTCCTACTCAAACTCTGCAGTCTTGAACTTCAGCACGTTGCAGTTTTCCTTTACTGCTCGCTGTACCCCGTCATCGAAACTGGTTGATGACTCCGCCTGAATCTCGATAGAGATACTGACCTTCACTCCCGCGCGCATCGTAAACTGCTGGACGACTTCGTCGACGAGGTCTGCGAACTGCTTCTTGGCGGCAAACGGGTCGAGTTCGATTCCGCCGTAGAAGCGCGTCTTCGGTGGGCTCTTTGGTGTCTCTCCGCTGCCGGCATAGTCGGTCTTGGGTCTTTCCTCTGCACGGCTCTCGCTGCCTCCGCCCGCAGCTTCGCCACTGGATGGGGCGCCCGAGCCAGTGTTTGTGGACCGGGTTCGTGCCGCCTCTTCGGCAGCCTGCTGTTCTTGCAGATACGCCGCGGCGACGCCAGGCTCGATCAGGAGCAGGGAGTCGTCCATGATCAGCGACGTGCGCTTGCCGTAGCTGAAGCCGATGTAGCGATCGCCCTCCTGGCCCTGCGCGAAACCAAAGAAGTCCCGACTGTCCGCGCCGGCCCCCATCGTCGCCTGAAACACCACATCGTCCTTCAAGCGCGGCAGGTAGAGCTGCTGGCAGCTCTGTTGCCAGACCTTGAGGGCGCTGACCGCCTGGATGTCGTCCTTCCAGAACCAGTCTCTCAGTACTTTGGCCAAGTGAATCGGTGCCCACTCAGTGATCAGGAGTTCATTCTCCTTCAGCACGCGATCGATCTCCTGCGGCAAGTTTTGGGCGCCGGCGTTGAGCGGGAAATGCTCCCACTGCAGCTCGGACAAGCCCTTGCCCGGACGGGCCTCCTGCATCGGAGTGAGCAGCCATTTGTAGGTCTCACGGATCATCCGTACGAGTGCGTCCTGGGCAGCGCTGAGGCTTTGGCTCGCCTGCTGGGCCATGAAGTTGTCGAGCAGGATGCGGTTGTCCCGATAGTCCGAAACAATGGACTGCCAGGCCATTGTCGAGCGTACCTGGTCCTTCAGTCGGCTGACGCTGTCGTAATCGGCGGCGAGGTAGATCAGCCGATTCTGCTTGAAGCGAGGCTGCTCGCCGCGGTGCTTCAGGATGTCCGTGGCGCAGTCGATGGCGAGGCTCTGGTTCGAGCGGGTGAAGGCGGCGTCTGGCGGCAACACCACCAAGCGCAGGTGCCAGTCATCGGGAACGTCGCTGCTTGCCGTGAAGATGTGAATTCCGCCAAACGAGCCGCTGTTCAAGGCCTTCTGGAGCCGATCCCGGATGATCGGGAACACGTCTTCCTTGTCCTGGAAGCGACGCTTGCGCTCTTCCATCTCCCGGCGCAGGTTGGGGCGGGTGTCCAGCCAAAAGCGGTTGTTGGCGTGGTTCAGGTAATGCAGGCGGTCGGTGAGGCGGCGCAGCGCGTCTCTGAACAGACTCGTTTGCTGACCGGGCTGGGCGACCCCCAGGAGGATGCGCTCAAGTTCCAGGCCACGTACCAACTGGTTGGAGGTCGAAGGTGCGCTGCCGAGGAAGATCGCCCGTGCCGCACGGCGGCAAGCCTGTACGGCGCCGAAGCGGGTGTCTTTGCTCTCGATTGCCCAGGTTTCTGAGCGCTCGCCATCCACGTCGCGTTCGATCACCGGGTCCCAGCCTTGCGGTAGGTAGTAGATTGCCTCGTTGCGTGTGTCTGCATCCATCAAGGGCACGCTGCCAGGCAAGATCAGCGGGTCGTTGTTCCCGTCCCGCCACAGCCGGTGGATGACCTTAGCCATCAGCTTCAGCACCCCGCGCGTGCGTTGGAAGTTGTCCAGCGAGGACCAGTCTTCGTAAAGGCGGTCGAATACCTCGGGGTGGATCGGATAGGCGTGAATCAGCCGCTGGAGGTACTTGCTGTCCTGCGTCTCCTGTGGGAAGTCGTTGCGGTTGGTGGTGTAGTAGTCGGCAAACGTGCGGCAGACTGACTCCATCGCCAGCTTGTCGTTGATGTTCGTGAACAGGCGGCGGCGCACGATCTCGAATGCCTCTTCCGTCGCTACGGGTTTCCATAGCGCCTGCACGCGGCCAAAGTAGTGCTCCAGCGCCCGCAAGGCCTTCACGCCCTGCTGGCTACCTGCCTCACGGTCCGAAAAAGGTAGTGAGGCGAGCAGCACAGCGTTGGGCACAGCCTTCAGCGCTTCGGTGAGCGCTTGCACGAAGGACAGCTGAGTGTCGTAGGTACCGCCGGAGAGGGTCTTGCCCTCCTCGAACTGCGACACGTAGCGCACCAGCTCGTCCATCAGGATCACGCACGGGGCGTGGGCGGCCAGCAGGTCGGCGAGGTCCTTCTTGCCTGGCGCCGTGCCGGTCTGGTCGGCTTCCTTCACGAATGCGTAAGCGGCTTCACCGCCCAGTTGCCACGCCAGCTCCCCCCACAGCGTATGCACGGTACCGTCCGCGTGGATGCGCGGTCTGCTCGCCAGGCTCAGCAGCTCGACCCCGTCCAGAACTGCGATGCGGGCCTTGGGCAGTTCAGTGACCCCCGCCGTGTCGAGGATGGGCGCAATCCCCTGCAGCTCGCTCGCCAGCGTGGTTCCCTTGGCGAGGTGATACACCGCCAGCATGGTGTGGGTCTTGCCGCCGCCGAAGGCCGTCTGCAGCTGGATCACCGGGTCTCCCCCCTTGCCGGCGAGGCGCTTGACCACCGAATCCAGCAGCAGACGCATGCCCTCGGTGATGAAGGTGCGTTGGAAGAAAAGGACCGGATCCTGGTACTCCTCCCCGGCGGAGCCGGCATGCACGCGCGACAGATCGGCCGCAAACTCGGCCTGGACGAAATTGCCCGAACGGACGTCGGAATGGGGTTCGGCGATTTCACGCCAAGGTCTAAGGCTCATTGTTTTCTTCCCTTACTCCTGCTTCACGCGACGGTCCAAGGCTGTGCGGCACCGAGGGCATGCTTGTCTGTCACGATGGGGTGCGGATCGATGGCCTTGAGCAGGACCCGCAGCTTCTGTTTGAGTTTGTCCGGCTCGATGGTTTGAGGGCGCAATCGGCTGGTCTTGGCGGGTTGTTCTATATGGCAAACGATCCGCATCTGCTGCGCCCTCAGCATTCTGCGGGCGAATGCCCTTTCAGCTGGGTCATTGGCGCGGATACTTGCAGCAACCAAGCCCGCCAGCGTGTCGCGCACCTTGATCGCGATTTCATCCGCCAGGTCCACCGCTTTGGTGCGGGTATGTGATCGGTAATCCTTCACCTCGATCAGCCAGGCATCCCGATCCAATGCACACAACAGATCCACCGCTTTGTTATCCCTGAAGCAGCCTTGTTGGAACTGTTGTCGGTAGAAGGACCACTCGTCGTACTTGGCCGCGTTTGCTTTGAAAGTGAAGGTCAGCGCACCTTCCGGGATCTCGATGTTCACGCACCCTCCCAGGCAAGGAAGCGATCCGATTGCGCAAGCTCCTCGTCGAGCATCACCAGCGTCTGGATGTCTTCGACCCGGTCGCTTTGCTCCAACGCGACGTCACCGTCCTTGGCTGCCAGCGCAAACCATCGGCTGGGTAGCTTCTTGTATCGCTGGTCGCCCAGCAGCATCTCCAGTTCCCGCAGCAGGAACAGCGAATGGCTGGCGACGAAGACCTGAACTCCGCTGGCCGCGACGGCGATGATGCTGGCAGCCACGACCTTGATGAGCTTCGGATTGAGGTTGGTTTCCGGTTCGTCCCAGAATAAATAACCCTGCTCCAGGAGCGTGCCCGTGCTGATGAGGCGCGCCAACATCGCAATCTTGCGCAACCCCTCCGCGACTAGTGGCATCTCCATCCGGCCCTCACCCGGCAGCTGTAGGTAGAAGCGCCCATTCGCCGCATCCACCTGCACCTTGCCACCCATGGCCTTTTCCAGAGGTTCGAGCAGCTCTGCCGCGCGCTTTTCCCGAGGACCTTTCAGCGAAGGGTTGCCCAGCAAGGACACGGTATCGCGCCAGGTCTCCTCGAACTCCAGGTGGTAGTTTTCATAGAGCGGCACGAACCATGGACACAGGGTCACCAGCTCCCGGGTCGGCAGATAGGCCGGTGATCGCGCCAAGCCCTCCGCGGGTACCTTGAGGATCTCGATCTGAGACTTCGCGTTCGACGCAAAGGCCCCGGCCATGCTTAGGCCATCGTTGCTCATGCTCAGCCGGAACTCGCAGCGCCCGCGACCCTGACGGCGCTTGACCAGCCGCCCCAGACTTTCCGGCCGGAAGACGGCGGTTAGCTTCTCGGCATACGCGCGCTCCAGCACCCCCTTGCTCAGGTCCTTGGCGTCGGCCTGAACCTTCAGCAGGGCGTACAAGAGCTTCAGCACATGCGTCTTGCCGAAGCCGTTTTCGCCGACGACGACATTCAGTCCAGGTGCGAACGACCATGTTGCGTTCGGTAGCGCGGTGAAGTTCTGGACATCCAGCTTCTCGATCATCCCTAACTCCTTGGTCAAATATCCAGGCTGCTCTGCGCCCCCACCACCCCGGCCTCGCTCGCGCCGCGTTCGACGCCACTCCAGGCGGTGATCAGTTCGTTATAGGCGCGGGCCTCCTCTGCCCAGCCCTTGCGCTCACACAGGGTGTAAAGGCGGTAGGCCAGCGCGCGGATGGGCTCGGCGCGGGCGGGCATGCGGGCGAGCAGCGCGCCGGCGGCGGCTTCGCCGTCCTGGTTGAGCGCGCGGATCATCTGGTGTAGGGCTTCCCACACCGGCACGCGGGCGTCGGTTTCCGGGTTCCAGTCGCGCGGCATCTCGGCCCATTTCAAGAGGCGCAGGTCGCCCTTGCCGGATTCGACCACGCCGGCCTCAGTCAGGCCGGTCACGCTGGTGCCCTTGGCGCGGGCGAGCACGTCGGCTTCGCCATATTTGCCGGTGGCCCAGCCCTGGCCCTCGAACCAGTGCAGGCAGAACTGGGTGTCGTGGTCGAAGTCGTCTTCGGCGAGGAAGCGGTTGATGAGTTGCAGAGCGGTGCGCACACTCATCGGCTTACCGTCGGCTTCCAATACCGCCGCGTACTGGCTGAAGATCGCCATGCCGGGGCCGATGATGGCCTGGGACAGATCGACCGGCGCCACTGGACTGTTGATGCCGCCGCGAGTCATGTCCATCAGCGCTTCGGGCAGCACGGCGTTGAGCTCGCGGATGAATTCACGGCGGCTGACGGTGGTGGCATCGGCGTCGCGCTTGCGGCAGACGAGGACGATGCTGGAAGCCAGCGCGTTTGATTCAGACCCACGCATCCGATTGCTGAGCTCGGTACGCATGGGCCAAGTGCCGGTGAGCGCGAAACCGGCGCGGATCACTGCATCAAGGAAGGTTTCCCAGCCGGTGCTAGAGGTACCTATGTCGCCCTTGGTTTCCGCCTGCTTGAAAGCGTAGTAAATCGTGACGGGAAATGCTGGATGCGCTTCCTCAGCGATATTACTGATCGCCTGAGTCATTCCACCTAGGAAAAACGCCTCCGCGTTCTCTCTGTTTCCATGCCTAAGAGCGTCAGCTACTAACTCTCTCGTCTTTGGCACAGCTATCGTTGCATAGAGACCTGGGTATATCTCCCGAAGGCTACGTCTCAGCCAAACATAGAAAAAATCGGCAAGATCGGCATAAGGGACATTGTCGTAATACGGCGGGTCGGTCGAGACCACCTTACTCTTGCTTATCTCTTGTTCTTGTGCATCAGCATGCAGAGCCTTTCCTGAAGCTGTGGTAGGCAGCTGCTCCAGAGCCTTAACCATATTTTCAAGGCTGACATAATAGTCGCCCGCTGCTCCGGCAAAGATGTTGTTCTCTGCAAAGTCCCAAAGCATGGGAAGTGCCTGACGGGTAAACACATGGCGAACTTGCGTTTTTGTTGTCTCCCACGCGCAAAGTGAATTGCATATATCGACAAGACGACTTAATGCGAGAGTTAAATACACTCCAACAGCTTGACTGTATGCAATCGCACCGTTATCAGTCGACTCAAGACCTCCATTCTGCGCGGATACTCCAGCTTTAACTGAATCGTTTCGAACTTTCTCAACGGCTTCAGCCAGCACTTCCTGATAGGTCGTCAGAGCGGATAGTTGTCGCTCAGTAAAAAGCGAACCAAAACTATCAAGCCCGTAGGCCCACGGTGTCAAATGCCGAGAATTGTGTGCAAATTTAAGATCTGGTCGCCATGCACCTTCGATTCTTTCTGCAACAACCTCATGCTCTTTAATGGGTGATAGGTAAATACGTCCTCGCCCAGCCTGCGCAACTACAGCTAACAAGCGCTGCCCTATTCGGCCGGCGAGCCCCTCACTCTTGACATGCCTTGGGTCAATCGGCATGTCTGAAAGAAGACACTTGAAGTTTGCACCGCGAGACAGTTTGGTTCCGCACTTTGCAGAATCCGTAGGCTCACCCATCACCACTTTAAATGAGTACGAATCGCCGGGCGCGCTCTAGACTGAAGTGCAACACCCCGATTTGTTAGGGTGTAGGCATGGGAAATCACTACAGTCAGTTGTCGATGGACGAACGTAATCAGATTCATCGGTGCAGCAATGAGGGATTGAGTCT
>NZ_JAQUVG010000106.1 GCF_028693495.1 Zoogloea sp.
CGCCGCTGCCGCTTGTTGTTGCTTGTCGTCGCGCTGCTCACTTCGCGTTCCTCCTGATTGAACAGAAGGAGGATTCTTCCGCGTGAGCCAGGGCGGGGGAAGAACGCCGCTCAGTGAGCGGTTACATCGCCCCGTCACCTTCGAGGGTGACGAAGCGACACCCCTGCACCCCCCCTTCGGTGCCGAAAACAAAGTTCATCGTCACAGCCTCTCCGCACACCTCATCAGGGATGCCCTCCAGTTGCAACACGAACTTAAACCTCTGCCCCACGCCAGAAAAAGGGGTCGGGCAGGGCGCGCTGAAACCCTCCAGGGAAAGGTCATTGACCGGCAGGCGTGCGCCATCGACCTGAACCCAGAAGCAAACGCTGCCCCAGCGCTTTGCCACAAAGCGCTGCCGCCTGCGGCGCTCACTGCCGGCCAGCGCGCCAGCCACGCCCTCATCCATCACGCGTTCAGTCATTTCCCTGGCCCCAAAAAACCGAAAATGAAAATTTCATCTTTTATCTGCCAATTTTATACAAAAAAACAATTATTCAAACAAAAACAATAAATGTAAAAAACATAAAAACAAGTGCAAAGGGAATTTTTTAAAAACCCATAAAAATAAAAATGAATTAATTATTATGCGTCGGAAATTTTTACATATGCAAATCAATACACTTTAAAACAAGTATAAATTATTGTTTCAAAAACAAAATAAAATAAGGAACGAAAATTGCTTATAAAAACAGAAGCAGTAGAATTAAATTCTCACTGCCAACGTTTTTGACATATTTACAAATGGAGTTTTACCAATGCAAAAACAACTTCTCGCCCTTGCCCTGATTGCCGCTACTGGTGGCGCACAAGCCGAGGTGATCTCGTTCAGTGATTCCTATGGTCTGGCCGTCACCAACTGGACTCAAAACCTGACCCTGAGCCAGTTCGATGGCTCCCTGGGCACCCTGAACTCCGTCGTCATCAACTATGGCGGTCAGGTCTCCTCCATCTTCAGCATTGAAAGCCTCGACGCTGCTCCTGCCACCGTCAGCGCCAACGCCAACGCCAACCTGGTCTTCGGCGGCCCGATCTCCAACACCCTGAACATCTCCGGCGCCTCCAGCCAGACAGTGTCCGCCTTTGACGGCTCCGTCGACTTCGGCGGCACCTCCGGCGCCATCATTGGCCCCGTGGTCGGCACCGACAGCGCCACCCTGACCCTCCTGAGCGATCTGGCTGCCTTCATCGGCACCGGCACCTTCGACATCGCCGTTGCCGCCAATGGCACCTCCAACGCCAGCGGCGCCGGCAACCTGATCAGCCAGATCAACACCCAGGCTCTGGCCGAAATCACCATCACCTACGACTACACCGTGCGCCCCACCGTCACAGTTCCCGAACCCGCCTCCATGGCGCTGGTCGGCCTCGGGATGCTGGGTCTGGCTGCCGTTCGTCGCCGCAAGTAATCTGCCTCGTCGCCCGGCCCTGCCGGGCGTACCACACAAAGCAGAAAGGCCACCTCGCGGTGGCCTTTCTGCTTTCAGTGCATCCCGTCACCGGAAGACACCGGCCTTACTCCTCATCCATCGCAGCAGACGAATAGACCGCCTGCACATCGTCGAGGGATTCGATCGCGTCGAGCAGCTTCTGCATGCGCAGCGCGTCGTCACCCGCGAGCTCAGTGTCGTTGAGCGGCTTCATGGTCACTTCGCCGAACTCGGCACTGAAGCCGGCCTTCTCGAGCGCTTCCTTCACTTCACCGAACTGGTAGGGATCGGTCATCACTTCAATGGAGCCATCGTCGTTGGTCACCACGTCGTCAGCGCCGGCTTCGAGCGCCGCTTCCATCAGGGCATCTTCCGACGTGCCGGGCGCAAACAGGATCATGCCGCAGTGCTTGAACTGGAACGCCACACAGCCGTCAGTGCCCATGTTGCCACCGTATTTGTTGAAGGCGTGACGCACATCGGCAACCGTGCGGGTCCTGTTGTCAGTCAGGCAATCCACGATCACCGCGGCACCGCCGATGCCGTAACCCTCGTAGCGGATCTCCTCGTAGGTCACGCCTTCCAGTTCGCCGGTGCCCTTCTTGATGGCGCGGTCGATGTTGTCGGCCGGCATATTGACGGCCTTGGCCTTGTCCACCGCCATGCGCAGACGCGGATTGAAGCTGACGTCCCCGCCACCCATGCGCGCCGCCACCGTGATTTCCTTGGCCAGCCGGGAGAACACCCGTCCGCGCTTCTCATCCTGCCGCCCCTTGCGGTGCTGAATATTGGCCCACTTGGAATGACCTGCCATGATTCTGTGTCCTTGCTTCGCGAGGTAAAGGCGTGATTTTACCTCGCAGCCCGTTTTGCGCGCATCCATCCCCCCCTGATCCGCGTCAATTTACGGAGTGCGTGGACGCAGACCATATCCGGCCGGAACACCTTGCCCGATAATGCCAGCGTCGAAACACCCCACCCAGGAGAACCCACCATGACCGAGCCCATGCTCATCGCCAAGACCAAGGACAAGGAGATCCATCTGCTGCCCCAGTTGGCCAATCGCCATGGCCTCATCACCGGGGCCACCGGCACCGGCAAGACGGTCACCCTGCAGAAGATGGCCGAATCCTTCGCCAGCATCGGCGTTCCGGTATTCATGGCCGACGTCAAGGGCGACCTCTCGGGCATCGGCGCGGCAGGCGTCGCCTCCCCCAGGCTGATGGAGCGGCTGGCGGCCCTGGGCATCAGCGAGTTCACGCCACGGGCCAACACCACGGTCTTCTGGGACGTCTTCGGCGAAGCCGGCCATCCGGTACGTGCCACCGTTTCCGATATGGGCCCCCTGCTGCTTGCCCGGCTCATGAACCTGAACGAGACCCAGGCCGGCGTGCTCCAGCTGGCCTTCAAGATCGCCGACGACCAGGGCCTGCTGATCATCGACCTGAAGGACCTGCGGGCGACCCTGCAATATGTGGGCGAGAATGCCAAGGAATTCACCACCCGCTACGGGAACATCTCCGCCGCCTCCATCGGCGCCATCCAGCGAGGCCTGCTGGCCATCGAGACCCAGGGGGGCGACAAGTTCTTCGGTGAACCGATGCTCGACATCAATGACCTGATGCAGACCGACGCGGATGGCCGCGGAGTGATCAACATCCTGGCCGCCGACAAGCTCTACAACACCCCCAAGCTCTACTCCACCTTCCTGCTGTGGCTGCTGGCCGAGCTCTTCGAGCAGCTCCCGGAAGTGGGCGACGTGGACAAACCCAAGATGGTGTTCTTCTTCGACGAAGCGCACCTGATCTTCAACGATGCCCCAAAGGCCCTGCTGGAGAAGATCGAGCAGGTGGTCCGCCTGATCCGCTCCAAGGGTGTGGGTGTGTACTTCGTCACCCAGAACCCCCTCGATGTGCCGGAAACCGTGCTTGGCCAGCTGGGCAACCGGGTCCAGCACGCCCTGCGGGCCTTCACCCCCCGGGACCAGAAAGCGGTCAGGAGCGCTGCCGAAACCATGCGCAGCAACCCCACCTTCGATGCGGCTACGGCCATCACCGAACTGGGGGTGGGCGAGGCTTTGGTGTCCTTTCTCGATGAAAAGGGGCGTCCCCACATGGTGGAACGGGGCTTCATCGTCGCCCCCCAGTCACGACTCGGCCCCTTGACACCGGCCGAACGCAAGGCGGCGATCGAGAACTCGGTGATCTACGGCCACTACGAGCAGATGATCGACCGGGAGTCTGCCTACGAGAAACTTCAAGGCACTCCGCCTTCCGGCCAAGCCGGAAACGGCCCTGCGCCCGCGGGTCAGCCTCAGGAGGCGGAGAGCGGCGGCATGGGCGGACTGCTGGGTGGCCTCGGCAACATTCTCTTCGGCACCACGGGCCCGCGGGGCGGACGTACGGCAGGACTGGCCGAAACCGCAGCCCGCAGCGTCGCCCGCACCGTGGGCTCCACCATCGGCAGGGAAATCGTCCGGGGCGTGCTGGGCTCCATCCTGGGCGGTGGCAGCCGGCGGCGCTGACCGACCCCGCAAACCGCTACCAGACGCCCAGCGCCTCCAGCTGCCGGGTGGCGGCTTCACTCCAGCCCCGGTTGGCCGCCGGGCTGGCCGGACTGGGGTGGAGAACCCTGCCAAACTGCAAGGGCAAGTCTGCCAGGGCGGCCCGGGCCCGCTGCTCAGCCCAGGCGCCCACGCCGATCACCCACTCGGGCTGCAATACCCCCACCAGTTGCCGCAGATGGGCATCGCAGGCCGCCAGCACCGGCCCCTGCTCCGCCGCCGGCAACTTGTCCGGGGTGACGTTGCGGCCACCGTCAAAAAAAGCCAGCGGACAATAATTGGCCACAAAGTGTTCGGCGAAAAAGAGCTCTGCGCGGCCAAAGCGCTCGGCGAAAAGCCCCCACAAGCGCCGTCCGCTCACCTCTGAGCGGGGGCAGTCGAACCCCTCGACGGGCCGCCGGGGGTTCTCGACAGGAGGCTTGAGCACTTCCCCCTGAATTCCCATCCAGTCGCGCACAGCCGCAATTTCGCCGAAAGGCACCCCGGTCTGCACCATCCCGAAGGGCCCCGGATTCATGCCCACGAAAACCACCCGCTTGCGCCCCTGGCCGAAACGCTGCAGATAGAGGGCATTGGGTGCCCAGGCATAGTCGAGAGGGTTGTAGACGTGGGTCACCGGCGCGGAGAAGCGCATGGGCTGGAGCCGTTCGGAGAGCTGGCGGGCAGCGGATTCAAGAGGCGTCATGGACAAACCTTGCGGAAAGATCAGGCGGAACCCTCGGGGCGTTCGCGCCACGGGGCCACCTTGAACAACAGAAGCATGCCGGGCACGGCGAGAACGCCGCACAGCATGAAAAAATCGAACCAGCCCAGCCCCTCGACGAGCCAGCCCGCCGAAGCATTGATGAAGGTCCGGGGCACCGCCATCAGGCTGGTGAACAAAGCCAGCTGGGTCGCCGTGTAAGCAGGATGGGTCGTGCGGGCCATGTAGGCCACGAAGGCCGTGGTCCCCAGACCGACGCCAAGGGCCTCCAGGCCGATCACGCCTCCCAGCACCGCCAGGCGCATGGAGTCAGACTCGGCAGGCCCCAGCCAGGCCAGCCAGACAAAACCATAGATCGACACCCACTGGACCACGCCGAACACCCACAGGGCCCGGTTGATCCCCAGCTTCACCATCCACAACCCCCCCAGCAGGCCGCCGATCACACTCGGCCACAGCCCGGCATTCTTGGCGATGAGGCCGATCTCCGTCTTGGTGAAACCCATGTCCAGGTAAAAGGGCGTGGCCAGTGCCGTGCACAGGGAGTCTCCCAGCTTGTAGAGGAAGATGAAGGCCAGCACCAGCAGGGCCGAGCGTACCCCGTGGCGGCCGAAGAACTCCCGGAAGGGCTCCACCACCGCATCCCGGAGGGTCCGCGGCGCACCCGCCACCGTAACCGGCTCCTTCACCAGCAGGGTCATGGCCAGCCCCGGCGCCATGAACAGCGCGGTGATGAAAAAAACCTGCTGCCAGGGCAGGTGATCCGCCAGAATCAGGGACAGGCTGCCGGGCACCAGGCCGGCCAGCTTGTAGGCATTCACGTGAATTGCGTTGCCGATGCCCAGCTCCACCTCGGGCAGCAGCTCCCGCCGGTAGGCATCCAGTACGATGTCCTGGGTGGCCGACAGGAAGGCAATGAGGGTGGTCAGCATGATCACCATCCCCAGCTCGGCGGACGGCGAGAGGGTCCCCAGCCAGGCAATCGCTGCCAGCAGCAGCACCTGAGTCAGTCCCATCCAGCCCCGCCGGCGCCCCAGCCAGGGCAGGGCGTAGCGATCCAGGAACGGGGACCAGAGGAACTTCCAGGTGTAGGGAAACTGGATCAACGCAAAGGCGCCGATGGCCTTGAGGGACAAGCCCTCGGTCTTCAGCCAGGCCGGCAGCAGGTTGAGCAGCAGGTACAGGGGCAAGCCCGAGGAAAAGCCCGTCAGCACGCAGATCAGCATGCGGCGGTTGGCGAGGGCGCGCCAGGGAGAGGCAGTCATGGGAACGATCGGTGGCAAGAAGCTGGCGATGATAACAATCGGTTACTTGATTCCCGAGGGCTGCCACCGAAAAATGCGGGAATCCGGGTAAAAAACATCAAGAGGAGACCAGCCCATGTACCACCTCACCGTCGTCTTTCGTGCCGACCGGGAGTACGAGTTCCACGTTCATGCCGCAGATCTGGCCGGCCTCAGCCAGGAAACCGCCCGGGAATGGCTGCAGGATGAGTTCGACGCGCTCGAATGCACCCCCAGCAACCCGGTAGGCAAGGTGCTGATCCTGGATGTGATCCTGAACGTGGCCAAGTATGCCGGCGAACAGCGCTTCGCCCGAGGCGGCGAATGGGCGCGGGAGTTTGCCCGGGCCGTCGTGGTCGCCCTGGACCGCCCGGTCGTTCGTATTGATATCCCGGCCTTCATGGTCGGCTGATCCCCCGCCTGCCGGAGGCCGGTCTTTGCAGGACGCGCCACGCTGGCTGCACGGCCGCCAGACAGGTCCGCCAACGGACTTTCTATCTACTGCGGAGCCTCTGGCCCCGCCATCTCGAAACGGTTGCGTCCATTCTGTTTGGCCCGGTACAGACTCAGATCGGCGCGGCGGAACAGGGGGGAGAGCAGGCCATCCGCCCGCTCGACCCGGGCGCCTCCAACCGACAGGGTAACGACCCCCCAGTCAGCGCTTTTTTCGTGGGGAATGCCCAACCCCCGCGTGGCAGTGACAATCGCCTCGGCCACCTTGTGCTGGACTCTTTCCGAACAGTTCGGCAGCAGCACGGCAAACTCCTCGCCCCCGTAACGGGCCACAAAGGCCTGGCTGGTCAGCCCTACCTCATTGGCCTTGGCCACCACATCCGCCAGCAACCGGGCCACCGTCTGCAGGCACTCGTCCCCTGCCAGATGACCATAGTGGTCGTTGTACTTCTTGAAGTGATCCACATCAATCATCAGCAACCCGAACGATGCCTGGCGCTGGACCGCCTCGGCCCACAACCGGTCCAGGCGGGCGTCCATGTAACGCCGGTTGTACAACCCGGTCAGGCCGTCCATGCGGGCCTGGACCTCCAGCTTGTGGTTCGCCTCGGCCAGTTCGGCGCGCAGGTGGGCCATCCGCTCCATGGCTTTCATCTTGGCCTCCAGCACCCCCTCCGGCAATGCCTTAGCCAGAAAGTCGTCGGCCCCGGCTTCGATGGCCGTGATCAGGTTCTCGGGGGTATCGGAAGCCGTCAGGAAAATCACCGGGGTCCACGCCCACTCGCCCTGCCGTTCCAGATCGCGGATCCGCCGGACGGCCTCGAAACCGTCCATGACGGGCATCTCGATGTCCATCAGCACCAGATCCGGAGGCATGGCGGTGAAGTGTTCGACGGCTTGCAGACCATTCTCGGCGAACACCACGGTATGGCCAATCGCCACCAGACGGGCCCCCAGCACGGCGCCGACCGCCCGAGAGTCATCAACAAGCAAGATTTTCATCTCTGAGTCCCCACCTCTTCTTGTGCTTTTATCTATAGCCAGTGACTAACGCACACGCCGGGAAAAACTTGAGCCCATTCCGGGTATTGTTGATCGGCCGCTTGAACGAGAGTGCGGATGCAAGGCCCTGCTCCAGCGTTCTCAAGCACCTTCGGGCAGGGCCGCAGGAAACCGCTCCGGCTCAGGTCTCGTCCGGGGGTGGCCGGCCCTCGTTGGCTGCGCGCAGGCGGCCCAGCTGGCGAGCCTCCTCCTCGGCCTGGGCTGCATCGATCACCTGGATGACCTCGTCCAGGTTCACCGCCGCCTCGGATGCCTCGAAACACCCGGTGAGGGCACTGTCCGGATGCAGGGCCCCGTTTTCATACAAGCTCCAGATCTCCGGGCCGTAACGGGTGTCCAGCAGGCTCGGGGCAAACTGGCCGAAATAAGCCGTCAGGTTGTCCACGTCGCGCTCAAGCATCCGCCGGGCGTTGTTGTTGGCGGCGGCATCGACCGCCTGGGGCAGATCGATGATCACCGGACCGTTGGCGTCCACCAGCACGTTGTACTCGGACAAATCCCCGTGCACGATGCCGGCGCACAGCATCCGCACCACCTGGCGGATCAGCTCGGCGTGGAAGTGCAGCGCCTGCGCCTCCTCCAGCGCAAGATCGTTCAGACGGGGTGCGGGCTCCCCTTCCTCGTCAGCCACCAGCTCCATCAACAGCACCCCCTCATGGAACTGATAGGGTGTGGGCACCCGCACTCCGGCCGCAGCCAGGCGACGCAGGGCATCCACCTCCGCATGCTGCCAGGCGGCCTCCTGCTCCTCACGGCCATAGCGGGAACGCTTGGCCATGGCCCGGGCCTGACGGCTGTTCTTCACCTTGCGGCCTTCGGTGTAATCCACTGCGGTGTGAAAGCCACGTTTGTTGGCTTCCTTGTAGACCTTGGCGCAGCGGATCTCATCGCCGCACTGGACAACATAGACCATGGCCTCCTTACCGCTCATCAGCTGGCGCAGCACGCTGTCCACCAGACCATCGACGACCAGGGGTTGAATACGGGCAGGTACCTTCATGCGCTCGCCTGCTGCGGGTGGTGGATGGAGCCGATGTCAGCCGCGGGATCAAGCGGGGACGGCGCGCCCACTCCATGGAGGGCGTCCAGCCTGCCCCGCATGCGGGAGAGGAAGCGTTCGGGGGGGGCAATCTTGCCGGCGATGAAACTTCTGTTTTGCATGGAATCAGCCCTGAACGGGGCAAAAGGAAGAAGGCTGCGCGGTCCACTCTTGGGAACGCGACAGGCCAGGGGGCCACCTCGGGCCGGAATGGTCAGGCACAGGGGCAAGAGCTGAGAAACGAGAGGCACGGGCGGCGCAGCATGAACGTGCGGTACAACAATCCGACTCCGGATTATCCCCCACCTGGAGCTAGTCCACCCGCTTACGGCCAGCCTTGATGGCACCGTGACGGGCCTTGCCCTCCAGGCGGCGGGTCACGGAGCCCCGGGTGGGGCGGGTCGGACGCCGGGCTTTGGGAACATGGGCCGCCCGATCAACGAGCTCCTGCAATCGCAACACGGCCTCCTGGCGGTTTTTTTCGAGGCTGCGGAAACCCTGGGCCTTGATGACGATCACCCCGTCCTTGCTGATGCGCTGGTCGCCCAGCTGGAGCAGGCGCTCGCGGATGGCTTCCGGCATGGACGAAGCCTTGATGTCAAACCGCAAATGTACCGCCGAGGACACCTTGTTCACGTTCTGCCCACCCGCGCCTTGGGCGCGGATGGGTATGAACGTGATCTCGTCTTCGGGCACCGGCCAGGCGATCACAGCAAGGCGCCTCCCAGGGCCTCCCGCCTCGCAAGGAAAGGCGGGATCGCCCTGAGGGCCCTCACAGCAGGGGCGCCAGCCACTTGCGAGCTTCGTCCACCGTCATGCCGGTACGCCTGGCCCAGTCCTCGAGCTGATCCTGGCCGATCTTGCTGACGGCAAAGTAGTGGGCGTCCGGGTGGGCGAAGTAGAAGCCGCTCACCGACGCCGCCGGGGTCATAGCAAAGCTCTCGGTAAGAGCCATGCCGGTGCGGGCCGGGGCGTCGAGGAGCTTGAACAGGTCGCCCTTCACGGTGTGGTCGGGGCAGGCCGGGTAGCCCGGGGCCGGGCGGATGCCGCGGTAGGCTTCCTTGATCAGCTCGTCGCAGGCCAGCGTCTCGGCCGGGGCGTAGGCCCAGAACTCCTTGCGCACGCGGGCGTGCAGCCACTCGGCGGCGGCCTCGGCAAAGCGGTCGGCGAGGGCCTTCAGCATGATTGCGTGGTAGTCGTCGTGGGTGCGCTCATAGGCGGCGAGGCGCTCCTCGATGTCGAGGCCGGCGGTGACGGCAAAGGCGCCGATGTAATCGGCCACGCCGCTGGCCTTGCCGGCCACGAAGTCGGCCAGGCAGTAGTGGGGCTTGCCGGCCGGGCGCTCGTGCTGCTGGCGCAGGCCGTGCCAGCGCATCAGCACCTCGCTGCGGGTTTCATCCGCATAGATCTCGATGTCGTCGCCCACGGCGTTGGCCGGGAAGAGGCCGAACACCGCCCTGGCGCGCACCCACGGCCGGGTGTCCTGCTCGGCGACCATGCGGGCGAGCATCACCTCGGCGTCGGACTTGAGCTCGCGGGCGGTCTCGCCGACGATGTCGTCGTCGAGGATCTTCGGGTAGCTGCCGGCCAGGTCCCAGGTCTGGAAGAACGGGCCCCAGTCGATGTAATCGACGAGCTCGGCCAGGTCGATGTCGAAGGACTGCACGCCCAGCTGGGCCGGCTTGGCTGGGGTGTAGGCCGGGTCGAGGTTCCACTGGAAGGCGTTGGCGCGGGCCTCGGCCAGCTTGACGAGGGTGACGCCCTTCTTGGAGGCGTGCTGGGCGCGCAGCTTGTCGTAGTCAGCGGCCACTTCCGCAGCAAAAGACTCGCTCTGGCCTTCGGAGAGCAGCTTGGTGACCACACCGACGGCCCGGGAGGCATCCGGCACGTAGATCACCGGCTTGTCGTAGTGGGGGGCGATCTTGATGGCGGTGTGGGCACGACTGGTGGTGGCACCGCCAATCAGCAGGGGCACGTCGAAGCCCTGGCGCTGCATCTCGGACGCCACGTGGCTCATTTCTTCGAGGGACGGGGTGATCAGGCCCGACAGGCCGATCGCCTGGGCACCGTGCTCACGGGCGGCGTTGAGGATCTTGTCGCAGGGCACCATCACGCCCAGGTCGACGATCTCGTAGCCGTTGCAACCGAGCACCACGCCGACGATGTTCTTGCCAATGTCGTGCACGTCACCCTTGACGGTGGCGATGACGATCTTGCCCTTGCTGGTGGCACCGGTGCGGGCCTTCTCCTCTTCGATGAAGGGGATCAGGTGGGCCACCGCCTGCTTCATCACGCGGGCCGACTTGACCACCTGGGGCAGGAACATCTTGCCGGCACCAAACAGGTCGCCGACCACGTTCATGCCGGCCATCAGCGGGCCTTCGATCACCGCCAGCGGCGGCTTGCCTTCGGCGGCGAGCTTGGCGCGGACTTCCTCGGTGTCGGCCACCACGAAGTCGGTGATGCCCTTGACCAGCGCGTGGCTGAGGCGCGCCTCGACGGGCTGCTCGCGCCAGCTGAGGTCGGGGCCGGAATCCTTGGCCTTGCCCTCCTTCACGGTCTGGGCAAACTCGACCAGCGCCTCGCCGGCGCCCGGGTGGCGATTGAGGACGACGTCCTCCACCTTGTCGCGCAGCTCGGGCGCGAGGTCATCGTAGACGCCGAGCATGCCGGCATTGACGATGCCCATGCTCATGCCGGCCTTGATGGCGTGGTAGAGGAAGACGGTGTGGATCGCCTCGCGCACCGGGTCGTTGCCGCGGAAGCTGAAGCTCACGTTGGAGACGCCGCCGCTCACCTTGGCGT